>CAZEFK010000194.1:0-11823 GCA_964511405.1 uncultured Comamonadaceae bacterium
CCCGGCGCCGACCAGGGCGCCCGTGCCGCCGCCCGCGGCGGCCCCCACGGCGGCGCCGGCACCGCCGCCGATCAGCTCGTCCCGGCTGCAGCCGGCCACCCCGATCAGGATCAGGACGCCGGCAACCGCTGCGAACAGGGTTCTGGACATGGCTCCAACTCCCACACAGTGTCGCTGTCTAGCCAACGGTGCCGCAGTGCCGGCCGTTTCCCGGGAGCCCGATGGCGCGCTCCCCGCATCATTTCCTGTGGAGGACTGATGGACGTCCATGGCTTCAGGGCGACGCTCGGGGCGGCGGAGCCCCCGGCCGGGCTGTCGCCGGCGCTGCAGGCCCTGTGGTGGGATGCCAAGGGCGATTGGAACCGGGCCCACGACTGTACCCAGGCCGACGAAGGCCGCGCCGGCAGTTGGGTGCACGCCTATCTGCACCGCAAGGAAGGCGACCTGTCGAACGCCGGCTACTGGTACCGCCGCGCCGGCCACGAGCGGCCGGACACCGGCCTCGACGCCGAATGGGCGGCCATCGCCGCGGCACTGCTGGCGCCGTGACGCGGCTCCTGTGGTTCGTCACCCATCCGGAGGTGGTGATCGACCCGGCTGTTCCGGTCCCGGAATGGTCCTTGTCCGAACGCGGTGCCGCGCGCATGCGCCGGTTCTGCGCGCGGCCCGGCACGGCCGCCATCGGCGCCGTGTACAGCAGCGCCGAGCGCAAGGCGCGTGACGCCGCCCGGATCCTGGCCGAGGCCCGCAGCCTGCCCGTGACGGTTCTGCCGGAGCTGGGCGAGAACGACCGTTCGTCCACCGGCTATCTGCAGCCGCCGGAATTCGAGGCCATGGCCGACCGGTTCTTCGCCGAGCCGGCCACCAGCGTTCGCGGCTGGGAGCGCGCCGCCGACGCCCAGGCACGGATCCTGCGAGCGGTGCGCGCCGTGGCCGCTTCAGCGCCGCCGGCCGGCGACGTCGCCGTGCTGTCGCACGGCGCGGTCGGCGCGCTACTGCTGTGCCACCTGCTGGGTGTGGCGATCGACCGCCGCTACGACCAGCCCGGCCGCGGCGGCGGCAATCTGCTGCGGATCGCCCTGCCCGACCTCGCGCTGATCGCAGGTTGGGCGGGCATCGATCCCTAAGCCCTACGCCGCCGGCCGCGCCGCCTGGATGGCGGCCCAGACGCGGTGTGGGCTGGCCGGCATGTCGAAGCAGGTGATGCCGAGCGGCGACAGCGCGTCGACCACCGCGTTCATCACCGCGCCCAGCGAGCCGACCGAGCCCGCCTCTCCGGCGCCTTTCACGCCCAGCACGTTGGTGGTGCAGGGGGTGTTGTTGAAGCGCAAGCCGAACAGCGGCAGATCGCCGGCGCGCGGCATGGCGTAGTCCATGAACGAGCCGGTCAGGAGCTGCCCGGACTCGTCGAACACGGCATCCTCCAGCAGCGCCTGGCCGATGCCCTGGGCGATGCCGCCCTGGATCTGGCCTTCCAGGATCAAGGGGTTCACGACCAGCCCGAAGTCGTCGACCACGCTGTAGCGGGCGATCGCGACGACGCCGGTGTCGGGGTCGATCTCGACCTCGCAGATATGGCAGCCATTGGGGTAGGTGGCGGTATTGGCGGTGCTGAGGCCGACGTCGTCCAGCGACTCGGGCAGCCCGGCGGGGCGGTTGGCGATCAGCCGGGCCTGGCGCGCCAGCTCCAGGATCTCGATGCGGCGGTCGGTGCCGGCGACCTGGAACACACCGTCGGCGAACTCGATGTCGGCCTCGGCGGTCTCCAGCAGATGCCCGGCCAGCGCCTTGCCCTTGGCGATGATCTTCTGGGCCGCGTCGACCAGGGCCGTGCCGGCCAGCATCAGCGACTTGGCGCCGCCGGTGCCGCCGCCTTGGCGCAGGTCGTCGGAATCACCGAAGATGAAGTCGATCCGGTCGTAGGGCACGCCCAGCCGGTCCTCCAGGACCTGGGCGAAGGCCGTCTCGTGGCCCTGGCCCGACGGCCCGGTGCCGATGCGCATGGCGACCCGCCCCTCCGGCGTGAAGCGGATGTCGGCGGCCTCCTGCGGCCCGGCGCCGGTCACTTCCAGATAGTAGTTGAGCCCGATGCCGCGCAGCTTGCCGCGCGCCTTGGCCTCGGCCCGGCGCGCCGCGAAGCCGGCCCAGTCGGCGTCGGCCAGCGCCAGCTCGAAGTTGGCCGGGAAGTTGCCGCTGTCATACTTGGCGATGCACGGGGTCTGGTAGGGCATGGCCGCGGGCGGCACGAAGTTGCGCCGGCGCACCTCGTCGGGGGCGAGGCCGGTCTCGCGCGCGACGGTATCGACCAGCCGCTCCAGGATGTAGGAGGTCTCGGGCCGGCCGGCGCCGCGGTAGGCGTCGACCCACGGCGTGTTGGTGAACACCGCCTTGACGTTCACATAGGCCGCCGGGATCCGGTAGGCGCCGGTCAGCAGCCGGAACCCGGCCATGGTCGGGATCATCAGCGAGAACGACGAGAGATAGGCGCCGACATTGGCGTAGCTTTGGACCCGGATCCCGAGGAACCGGGCGTCGGCATCCAGCGCCATCTCGGCATGGACCCGCTGCTCGCGGCCCCAGGTGTCGCTCAAGAAGGCCTCGGCGCGGTCGCTGATCCACTTGACCGGCCGGCCCAGCTGCTTGGCCGCCCACGGCGCCAGCGTGTTCTCGGCGAAGTTGAAGCCCTTCATGCCGAAGCTGCCGCCGACGTCGGGCGTGACGATGCGCACCTGCTCGGGCGGCACGCCCAGGTTGCCCGCGACATGCCGGCGGCCGCCGAACACGCCCTGGGTTCCGACATGGACCGTGTAGCGGCCGGTGGCGGGATCGTAGGACCCGACCACGCCGCGGCCCTCGATCGAGGCGATGGCGACGCGGTTGATCGCGAGGTCGATGCCGACCACCTTGTGCGCCCGCGCGAAGGCGGCGTCGGCGGCGGCCTTGTCGCCCAGGCCCCAGTCGAGCGCGATGTTGCGCGGCGCCTGGTCGTGCAGCTGCGGCGCCGCGTCCTTGACCGCGTCGAGCGCGTCGACCACCGACGGCAGCGGCTCATAGTCGACCTCGACCAGGTCGGCGGCGTCCCTGGCCGCCGCCGCCGTCTCGGCGACGACCATGGCGACCGGGTCGCCGACCGTGCGCACGCGGTCGTCGGCCAGCAGCGGCCGGCCCGGGTTCACATAGTCCGAGCCGTCCTCGTTCTTGACCGGGGCGATGCACTTGATCCGCCCCAGGCCCGCGATATCCGCATGGGTGTAGACCGCCAGCACGCCGGGGGCGCTGCGGGCGGCCGCAGCGTCGATGCCGCGGATCCGGGCATGCGGGTGGGGCGAGCGCACGAAGGCCGCGTGCGCTTGGCCGGGCAGGTTGATGTCGTCGGTGTACTGCCCGGTGCCGGTGATGAACCTGATGTCTTCCTTGCGGCGGACCGCCTGACCTATTCCGAACTGACCCACGTCGCCCTCCTTGGCTTCGCATCGGGATTCGCCAGGCCGCGCCCGCGCGGCCGCCGGTCGGCGGTCACGCAGCGTTGCGGGCACGATGGCGGACACAGGCGGCGCTCGGGCGAGCCTCACCGCGAGGGCTGCCACGCCGCCAAGTTTGGATGGGATCGTCAGTGGTCAGCATAGCGCCCTGATGCGGGCGCGCAAGACGAGGCTATGCGAGAGAGGGGCCTAGGCGGCCTCGGCCAGCCCGAACAGATTGCGGATCCGTCCGAGGAACTGCTGCGCCAGCGAATGATGCTCGACGGGTACTGCGGCGACGGCGTTCGCTTCGGCCAGGCGCTGGGTCGTCGCCAGCTGGCGCTTGGCCAGGGTGTCGCTCATGTGCTGCGCGATGTCGGCGCGCTGCTGCAGGACGGGCCGCAGGGTGTCGCGCCGGACTTCGAAGACCTGGCTGTCGACGGCCGCGATCACCGAGGCGGCGCGCGGGGCGCCGGTCAGCAGCGACATCTCGCCGAAATAGCTGCCCGACGGCAATTGGGCGACCGTGCGCAGGTCGCCGCCATCGGCCACCTGGACCGTCAGCACCCCGTCCTTCAGCAGGAACAGGCTGTCGCCGGCATCGCCCTGGCGCACGATCAACTCGCCCGCCTTGTAGATCCGGCCCTCCATCTGTTCGTACAGCTCGTCAAGCTCGTCGGGCGTGAGCGACGCCAGGAAATCGACCCGGCGCAGGAAGGCGCGATGCGCGGCGGCGCGGGCGGGCGGCTCCGGCCCGACGCCGGCAAAGTGCAGGTTGCGCAGGATCTTGCGCCAGACCTGGTAGCGCAGGCGGGCGGACTCGCCCATGTGCGGGATCGGGAATTTGAGCTGCCATTCGATCCCCTTGTCGGTCTGCGCGGCGACCCGGATCAGCGGCTTGGCCGGCAGGTTCGCGACTTCGGGCACCTGGTGCACCGCGCTCAGCAGGACGCGTTGCGCTTGATGGGTCGTCACCGTGTGGTCGGTGAACAGCGACAGGCTGTCCATGTAGTAGTCGGTCGGACGGCTGGTGTTGCGGATCGCCATCTCCGACAGCCGGGAGTTCGGCACCACCAGCAAGTTGCCGTCCTCGTCGACGAGATGGGTCGACCGCCAGGTGACTTCCTGGACCCGGCCGCGCAGGGCATTGCCGAGGTCGAGCCATTCGCCGATCTGGAACGGCCGCTCCAGGCTGATGGCGATGCCGGCGAACAGGTCGGCGATCAGCGAGCGCAGCGCAAAGCCGATGACCGCGACGCCGACGCTGGAGGTCGCGATGATACCGGTGGCCGCCTGGCTCGACAGCCGGGACAGCAGATAGCCGATCGCCACCAGCCAGATCAGGACGCGCGCGAGGTCGGCAAGCAGCCCCGGCGCGGCGCGGCCATAGCGGCGCGGGATGAACCCCTTCCAGAGGGCGGCGTCGAGCAGGTCGGCGAGCGATTTGGCGCCCAGCGCCACGGCGGCGACCAGGATGGTCGTATGCAGGGCGCCGGCGGTGGTGGCGAAGTCGGCGAGGCCCAGCGGCCCGACCAGGCTCGGCCAGCGGTCGTAGGCGGTCAGCAGCCCGAAGGCGAGGGCAAAGCGGGCCGTGATCAGCGAGATTTTGAGCATTGTCACCCGAAGCGCGGGGGCCGCGCTGGCCTGAACCGCAGGTGAGCCTGGTCGGGGTATTGTTGAGATTTTGTTAAATGGCCGGGCCGGTCGCCGTGCCGTCGCGCCCGCCAGCGCTATTTCAGCGCCTTGGCGATTGCCCCCAGAACCTCCGGGATGGGCACCGGCTTGACCAGGTAGCGGCTGACATGGAGCGTGCCGGCGGTCACCACATGCTCCTGCCGCGACGATGTCGACAGCACGATGAAGCGGGCGTCCGGGGCGTGCTGCCGGATCTCGACGATCGCATCCAGCCCGTTCATGCCCGGCATCAGCACGTCCATGACGGTGATGTCCGGGTTGAAGTCGCGATGCCGGGCGACGGCCTCGACGCCGTTGCCGGCGATCGCCACGTCGAAGCCGCACTGGCTCAGATGCTTGCGCAGGATCTCGGTCACCACGGCTGAATCGTCGGCGATCAGCACCTTGCGGCCGGCCAGCGACAGCGCGGAATCGTCGGTGAACACCAGCCGGAAGACGACGTGATGGACCTTGAGCGCCAGGATCACGGCAAAGGACTGGGCGGTGAGCAGCGACGGACCGCGCACGGCGGCGCTGCGCCGGGCGCTGGCCGGGATTACCTGCGCCCGGAAGCCCATGTCCTCCCAGACCGCCTTGGCGCGGTCGCTGACCGCCCGCACGAAGTCGGCCAACAGGGCGACCGCATCGTCGTCCAGCGTTTCGGGCACCCGCTCGCCTTGGGCGCGCGCGATCGTCGCGGCCACGGCAACCGCCGTCTCCTCTTCGAGGAAGCCGAAGCTTAGGACCCCGGCCACGTCTTTGCCCCGCAATTGGTAGCGCAGGTTGAACGACAGGGCGGCGACGGCATCTAGGCGCTGGTCGCGCTTGACCGTCGTCTCCATGACGTCGGCTTTGGTGATCTGCTGGAAATAGTCGCCGCAGACGGTTGCCAGTGCGTCGCAATAGACCTTGTACATGCCGATCTACCTCTGCGGGACGGCACAACGATAAGCGATTCCGCTAAATCAAATGTTACGCTACCCCGCTGTGCCGTTCCATGCCGGCATCGCGCGGTGGCGGTCCCTCGCGCCCCTGCTTGACAGCCCGCGTCCGCTGCCAGACTGTTTGTGTGCGAATGATTTTCGTCGCGTGCAGAGGGACGCCATGTACCTGCGACCCAGGACGGTGGACGAGGCAGTGGCGGCGCTGGCCGCCGGTGGGCGCATCCTGGCCGGCGGCACCGACGTGTTCCCGGCGCTGGGCGATCGGCCGCTCGGCGGTCGCGTCATCGACGTGACAGGTGTTGCGGGGCTGAAGGGCATCGACCGGGTCGGCGGCTGGATCCGGATCGGCGCGGCGACCACCTGGCGCGAGCTGATCGCGGCCGACCTGCCGACCGGCTTCGACGGCCTCAAGGCGGCGGCGCGCGAGGTCGGGGCGCGGCAGATCCAGGCCCTTGGCACCGTTGCCGGCAACCTGTGCAACGCCTCGCCCGCGGCCGACGGCGTGCCGCCGCTGCTGGCGCTCGACGCCGAGGTCGAGCTGGCGTCGGCATCGGGCGTCCGACGGCTGCCGCTGGCGCGCTTCATCACCGGCAACCGCCGGACCGAGCGGCGCGTCGACGAGATCATGACCGCGATCCTGGTGCCCGAGAATTCGGCCGGCGGCCGGTCCTGCTTCCTCAAGCTGGGTGCCCGGCGCTATCTTGTCATCTCGATCGTCATGGTCGCGGCCCGCATCGCGGCCGAGGACGGGCGCGTGGCGGCGGCGCGGGTCGCGGTCGGTGCCTGCTCGGCGGTGGCGCAGCGCCTGCCGGACCTGGAGCGCGCGCTGGTCGGCGAGCGCGCGGCGCCAGGCCTGGGGCAGCGGATCGAGGCCAGGCATCTGGCGCCGCTGGCGCCGATCGATGACGTGCGGGCGACCGCCGACTACCGGCGCGACGCCGCCTTGGCCCTGGTGCGCCGGGCGGTCGAGCAGTGCGTGGGGGAGGCGGCGTGATGCGCGACACCCCGGACGGCATCGGCCTGATCGTCAACGGCGCCCCGGTCACGGCGGCGGTCGCGCCGGCCGAGCGCCTGACGACCGTCCTGCGCCGCGACCTCGGCCTCACCGGCACCAAGATCGGCTGCGACGCCGGCGACTGCGGCGCCTGCACGGTGTTGCTGGAGGGCGAGCCGGTCTGCGCGTGCCTGGTCGCCGCCGGCCAGGCCGCCGGCCGCGACGTCACGACCGTCGAAGGCCTGGCCCGCGACCCGGTCGCCCGGCAGCTGCAGCAGGCGTTCCTGCGCGCCGGCGCCGCCCAGTGCGGCATCTGCACCCCCGGCATGCTGGTTGCCGCCACGGCGCTGCTGCGCGCCGTGCCGCACCCCTCGGACGCGGAGGTCCTGGACGCGATCGGCGGCGTGCTGTGCCGCTGTACCGGCTACCGCAAGATCGTCGAGGCCGTGCGCACGGCGCTGGCACCGGAGCCGGCGGCGGCTCCGCCTGCCGCGGGCGCGGCCGTCGGCGCCCGCGTCGCGCGGCTGGACGGCCAGCGCAAGGTCGACGGCACCGAGCGCTTCGGTGCCGACGAGGTGCCGGCCGGCGCCCTGGAGCTGAAGGCGATCCGCTCGCCCTACGCCCGCGCCCGCTTCCGCCTCGGCGACCTCGATGCCTTTCTGGCGCGGCATCCGGGCCTGGTCCGGGTGTTCACGGCAGCCGACGTGCCGGGCGAGAATTGCTACGGCGTGATCCCGCCCTTCGCCGACCAGCCGGTGTTCGCCGCGCACGAGGCCCGCTTCCGCGGCGAGGCGGTGGCGGCGGTGGTCGGCGAGCCTGTAGCGATCGCGGCGTTCGACCCGGCGGCGTTCCCGGTCGAGTGGGAGCCGCTGCCGCCCTTGACCACGGTCGATGCCGCGCTGGCAGCGGACGCGCCGCTGGTCCACGGCCATCGCCCCGGCAACATCCTGACCACCGGCCTGGTGCGCCGCGGCGACCCCGAGGCAGCGCTGGCGTCGGCCCACGCCGTGGTCGCGGGCACCTTCCAGACCGGCTTCATCGAGCACGCCTATATCGAGCCCGAGGCCGGCTATGCCCGCCGCGTCGGCGACCGCATCGAGATCTGGGCCTGCACCCAGTCGCCCTACATGGACCGCGACGACGTCGCCCGCATCCTCGGCATCGCCGCCGATGCCGTGCGTATCCTGCCCAGCGCCGTCGGCGGCGGCTTCGGGTCGAAGCTCGACCTGTCGGTCCAGCCCTTCGTGGCGGTCGCGGCCTGGCATCTGGGGCGGCCGGTGCGCATGGTCTATTCGCGGCCCGAGTCGATGATGACCACCACCAAGCGACACCCGGCCGCGATCCGTGCCCGCATCGGCGCCGACCGCGACGGCCGCCTGGCCGGCATGGTGCTGGAGGCCGACTTCAACACCGGCGCCTATGCCTCGTGGGGCCCGACGGTGGCGAACCGGGTGCCGGTCCACGCCTCCGGTCCCTACCGCATGCCCAACTACCGTGCCGCGACCCGGGCGGTGCACACGCATCTGGTGCCGGCCGGCGCCTTCCGCGGCTTCGGTGTGCCCCAGGCCGCGATCGCCCAGGAGCAGCTGTTCGACGCGCTCGCCGACAAGCTGGGCCTGGACCGGCTGGAGTTCCGCATCGCCAACGCGCTCACCGCCGGCGAGCCGACGGTCACGGGCCAGGTGTTCGCGGCGGGCGTCGGTATCCGCCAGTGCCTGGAAGCGCTGCGCCCGGCCTGGGCGCGGGCGCGCGCCGAGGCCGAGGCGGTCAACCGCGCCCAAGCCGGCCCGCTGCGGCGCGGCGCCGGGGTCGCCGGCATGTGGTATGGCTGCGGCAACACCGCCCTGCCGAACCCATCGACCATCCGGGTCGGGCTCAAGCCCGACGGGCGGCTGGCCCTGCACCAGGGCGCGGTCGACATCGGCCAGGGCTCGAACACGATCGTGCCGCAGATCCTGGCCGATGCATTGGGCGCCCCCCTGGACCGGGTCGACCTGATCGGCGCCGACACCGACCTCACGCCCGACGCCGGCAAGACCTCGGCCTCGCGCCAGACGTTCGTGACGGGCAAGGCGGCGGAGCTGGCAGGGCGCCAACTGCGCGCGGCCATCCTCAGGCTGGCCAATGCCGGCGGCGATGCGCGCCTCGACTTCGGCGACGGCCGGATCGCGGTCGCCGATGCCGGCGGCACCCGCACCATCCAGCTGGCGGCGCTGGAGCGGGATGCGCGCGGCTATGTGCTGGCGGCCGAGGCCACCTTCGATCCGCCGACGGTGGCGCTCGACGCCGACGGCCAGGGCGAGCCCTATGCCGTGTTCGGCTACGGCGCGCACCTGGCCGAGGTCGAGGTCGATGTCGAGCTCGGCACCGTGCGGGTGCTGAAGCTCACCTGCGCCCATGACGTCGGGCGCGCCATCAACCCGACCTTGGTCGAGGGCCAGATCGAAGGCGGTGCCGCCCAGGGGCTGGGCCTGGCGCTGATGGAGGAGTTCATTCCCGGCCGCAGCGAGAACCTGCACGACTATCTGATCCCCTCGGCCGGCGACATGCCGCCGGTCGAGAGCATCCTGATCGAGGATCCGTCCCCGGTCGGGCCGTTCGGCGCCAAGGGCATCGGCGAGCAGGCGCTGATCCCGACCGCGCCCGCGATCCTGAACGCGATCCGCGACGCCACCGGCGCGACCATCACCCGGGTGCCGGCGACACCCGACCGCGTGCGGGCCGCCATCCGCGCGGCGAGGGGGGCCTGATGTCCGACGACAAGATCCGCTGCGACGCCTGCCCGGTGATGTGCTACATCAAGCCGGGGGCCTTGGGCGCCTGCGACCGCTACGCCAACGACGGCGGCCAGCTGGTCCGCGTCGATCCTCATGTCCTGCTCGACCGCCGGCTGGGGCAGGGCGAGCCGGTGGTCCAGTTCCTGGACCGCACGCGCGACTGGGACGGCGACATCGTCCAGGGCGGCGGCACCTTCGTCACCGCCATCGGCGCCGGCACCACCTATCCCGACTACAAGCCGGCGCCCTTCATCGTGTCGTCCGAGATCGACGGCGTCGACATGGTCACCGTCGTGACCGAGGGCATCTTCAGCTATTGCGGCGTCAAGGTGAAGATCGACACCGACCGCTTCCTGGGGCCCGAGCGCAGCATCGTGCGCGCGGCGGGCGAGCCGGTCGGCCATGTCACGACCAGCGAGTACGGCTCGCAGATGCTGTCGCTGGGCGGCGTCAACCATCTGACCGGCCACGGCAAGAAGCAGGGCAAGGCGACCTGCGACACGCTGCTGGCGCTGTGCAACGGCCAGGCGGTCGAGCTGGCCGTCGACGCGGGCAGCACCGTGCTGGTGCAGGCCAACCGGCCGCCGGTGGTCAACGGCGTGCCGGAAGAGCGCATGCGCGTCGGCTGCGGCTCGGCGACCATCGGCATCTTCGCCCAGCAATGGTTCGGCAAGGTCGACGAGGTGGTGGTGGTCGACGACCACATCACCGGCGTACTGTCCGAGCACCAGGCCGGCAAGGTGCTGGGCGTGCGCGACACCGGCATCCGCATGAAGGGCCGCAAGTCGACGCCCGGTCGCTATTTCGAGGTCGCCCATCCGGGTACCGGCTGGGGCGGCACCGACATCCAGGATCCCCTGTCGATCATCGAGGGCTTCAGCCCCAAGGCGGCCTGGCCGGGCTTGCGGCTGCTGATGGTCAGCACCACCGGCGAACATCATGCCTATTTCGAGCTGGACGAGGCCCTGCGCCCGGTCGAGCGCGAGCTGCCGCCGGCGCTCCGGGAGTCGGTGGCCCGGGTCAAGGAGAACTGCGAGCCGGCGCTGTCGACCGTGCTGTTCATGGGCGGCGCCGGCGGCTCGTTGCGCGCCGGCGTCACCGAGAACCCGGTGCGGCTGACCCGCTCGGTCAAGGACGCGCTGACCCGGGTCACCTGCGGCGGCGCCCCGGCCTATGTCTGGCCGGGCGGCGGCATCACCTTCATGGTCGACGTTAGCCGCATGCCCGAGAACGCCTTCGGCTACGTGCCGACGCCGGCGCTGGTGGCCCCGATCGAGTTCACCATGCGGCTGGCCGACTACGAGGCCCTGGGCGGCCATATGGACCACCTGCGCTCCCTGGCGTCGGTGCGCGCCGCCGAGGGCCAGCGGCAGGTGCCGCACCGCGAGGACAACCCCTGGCCCCTGGAGCCGGTCGCCGGCGCGCGGCGGGGGTGATGCGTGACCCGCCCCTCATCCGCCGCCTGCCGGGCGGCCGGATCCATCTCTCGGACGGGCCGATCGATCTGATCGTGCAGGCGTTCGGCGCGCCCGCCGCGGTCGCGCGGGCCCATGACGGCGCCGCCGCCCGCTTCGTCACGATCCTGGACGAGCTGTGCGCCGAGCTGGCGCTGCTACGTCGCCCCGCCGGCGGCGCCTGGCCCGAGGGCGCCACCGCCCGGCGCATGGCGGCGGCGGTGGCGCCCTACGCCGCCGATATGTTCATCACGCCCATGGCCGCCGTGGCCGGCGCCGTCGCCGACGAGATCCTGGCGGCCCTGGTCGCCGCCGCGCCGGTCGAGCGCGCCTATGTCAACAATGGCGGCGACATCGCGCTGCATCTGGCGCCGGGACAGGCCTTCTCGGTCGGCATGGTCGACCGGCCGGACCGCCCGTCGCTGTTCGGCACGGCGCGCATCGCCGCCGCCGACCCGGTGCGCGGCCTGGCCACCAGCGGCCGCCACGGCCGCAGCTTCTCGCTGGGCATTGCAGACG
>CAZEFK010000194.1:11833-13733 GCA_964511405.1 uncultured Comamonadaceae bacterium
CCGTGACCATCCTGGCCGAGTCTGCGGCAGCCGCCGACGCCGCCGCCACCGTGGTCGCCAACGCCGTCGACCTGCCCGGCCATCCGGCGGTGGTGCGGGTGCCGGCCATATCGCTGCAGCCCGACAGCGACCTGGGCGACCGGCTGGTGACGCGCGGCCTCGGATCGGTATCGGCGGCCGAGACCTATCAGGCGCTGGCCGCCGGCACGGCCCAGGCCCGGCGCCTGCGCGACGCCGGCACCATCGTGGCCGCCGCTTTGCATCTCAATGGCGCAACCCGGGCCGTGGGCCCGGTCGCGCCGGAACAGCCGTCGAGGGAGGCGCTCCATGCCGCAGGTTGAGGTCCGCAAGCGGGTGATCGTGGTCGAGGAGATTTTCCACGAGGGTGGTCCGCCGGCGACGGTGCCGCCGCGGCGCGGCGCGGTCCTGGCCGTGATCCGCAACCCCTTCGCCGGCCGCTATGTCGAGGACATCGCCGGCTTCATGAAGGACCTGGAGCCGCTCGGCCTGGACATGTCCAAGGCGCTGCTGGACGCCCTGGGCGGCGACCCCAAGGCGATCGAGGGCTATGGCAAGGGCGCGATTGTCGGCACCGCCGGCGAACTGGAGCATGGCGGGCTGTGGCATGTGCCCGGCGGCTACGCCATGCGCGCAGCGCTGGGCGACGCCAAGGCGATCGTGCCGTCGACCAAGAAGGTCGGCGGCCCCGGCGCCCGTATCGACATTCCGGTCACCCACATCAACGCCTCCTACGTCCGCAGCCACTTCGACGCCGTGGAGGTGGGCGTGCCCGACGGCCCGCGCGCCGACGAGCTGGTCTATATCCTGGTCATGACCACCGGCCCGCGCGTCCACGCCCGCATCGGCGGCCTCAAGGCCAGCGAGATCAAGGGCGAGGACGGGCTGCGATGAGCGCCGCCATCCGCAAGATCGTCACCCTGGTCGACGAAACCAGGACCGAGATGGGCCGGCCGGTCGACCCGCCGATCCGGCGCGCGGTCGCCGCCGCCGTGATCCACAACCCCTTTGCCGGCCGCTACCAGGAGGACCTGACCGCGCTGATCGAGATCGGCGCCGAGCTGGCCGACGTCCTGGGCCGCCGCGCCGTGGCCGCGCTGGGCATCGACCCGACCCGCGTCGAGAGCTACGGCAAGGCCGCCGCGGTCGGCGCCGAGGGCGAGCTGGAGCACGCCGCGGCGATCCTGCACCCCAAGCTGGGCGCGCCGCTACGCACCCTGCTGGGCAAGGGGGCGGCGCTGATCCCGTCCTCGAAGAAGCGGGGCGGTCCGGGCCTGACGCTCGACGTCCCCTTGGGCCACAAGGACGCGGCCTATGTCCGCAGCCACTTCGACGGCATCGAGGTGCGGGTGGCCGATGCGCCGCGCGACGACGAAATCCTGGTCGCGATCGCGCTGACCACCGGCGGCCGGCCGCTGCCGCGGATCGGCGGCTTGACCAAGGACCAGGTCAAGGGGGAAGACGGGCTGCGGTAATCGCGTTCTGGGAGAGGGGGAGCCACGTGAAGGCATTGCTCAGTCTGGCCGGCGCCGCCATGGCGGCCCTGGCCTGGTCGGCCGGGGCCTCGGCCGAGGATATCCGGGTCGGCGAGATCAACAGCTATTCGGCGGTGCCGGGCTTCACCGAGGCCTACCGCAAGGGCTGGCAGATGGCGGCCGAGGAGGTCAACAAAGCGGGCGGCATCGGCGGCAAGACGCTGGTGATCGTGTCCAAGGACGACGGCGGCAAGCCGGCCGACGCCGTGACCGCGGCCAACCAGCTGATGACCGCCGAGGGCTGCGTCGCCCTGATGGGCACGTTCCTGTCGAACATCGGCCTGGCGGTCTCGGACTACGCCAAGCAGCACAAGGCCTTTTTCCTGGCCGCCGAGCCCCTGACCGAC
>CAZEFK010000195.1:0-13581 GCA_964511405.1 uncultured Comamonadaceae bacterium
CGCCATCGTGATGATCGAGAATATCGTCCGCTTTATCGAAGAGGGCGATGCGCCGCTGGAAGCGGCCCTCAAGGGCGCGGAGCAGATTGGTTTCACTATCGTCTCGCTGACGATCTCACTGATTGCCGTGCTGATTCCGCTGCTCTTTATGGGCGACATCGTGGGACGGCTCTTCCGCGAATTCGCCATCACGCTGAGTGTAACCATTCTGGTTTCGGCTGTGGTTTCGCTGACGCTGACGCCGATGATGTGCTCCCGGCTGTTGAAGCATAAACCGGAATCGCAGCAGTCGCGCTTCTACCGCGCGTCGGAAAACGTTTTTGAAAGCGTGATTGCCTTTTACGGGCGAACGCTG
Organism: uncultured Comamonadaceae bacterium; assembly: GCA_964511405.1. Lineage (GTDB taxonomy): Bacteria > Pseudomonadota > Alphaproteobacteria > Elsterales > Elsteraceae > CAZEFK01. The sequence continues at coordinate 356 of CAZEFK010000195.1, forward strand.
AAGTGGGTGCTAAAGCACCAGACGGCCACACTGCTGGTCGCTGTCGGTACGCTGGTGCTCACGGTTGTCCTGTATATCGTGGTGCCCAAGGGATTCTTCCCGGTGCAGGATACCGGCGTAATTCAGGGCATTTCGGAGGCTTCACAGAGCGCCTCGTTCGCTTCGATGTCCGCTTTGCAGCAGCAACTGATGGAGGTCATCCGCAAGGACCCCGCCGTCGAGAGCATCTCGTCCTTCATCGGCGTGGATGGAACCAACATCACCATGAATAGCGGGCGCATCCAGATCAACCTCAAGCCGCTGGAGGAGCGCAAGATCAGCGCGACTGAGGTGATCCGCCGGTTGCAGCCGGAGCTCGAAAAAGTCGACGGCATCACCCTCTACATGCAGCCGGTGCAGGACCTCACCGTGGAAGACCGAGTGAGCCGCACGCAGTTCCAGTACACGCTGGAAGAACCGGATGCCCAGGATCTGAATAAATGGACGACGAGATTCGTTAAGAAGCTGAAGACCCTGCCGGAAATCACCGATGTGGCCACCGATCAGCAATCGGAAGGATTGTCCGCCAAGCTGGTGATCGACCGGGTTACGGCGTCGCGCATGGGCATCACGCCGCAGATGATCGACCAGACGTTATATGACGCGTTTGGCCAGCGTCTGGTGACCACGCTTTACACGCAGTTGAATCAGTATCACGTGGTGCTGGAAACGACTCCGGAATTTCAAAAGAATCCGCAGATGCTGCAGAACATCTACGTGCGCACGGCAGCGGGTTCTGGAACTGCGACACCTGCCACAACCACCGGCACCGCTGCGGCTGCTTTGCCACTAAATCCCACGCCGAATGGTGGGGCTGTTCCGCTCAGCACCTTCACGCATTTTGAAATGCAGAACGCGCCGCTTTCGATCAATCACCAGGGACAGTTTCCCGTGGTCACCATCTCCTTCAATCTTGCGCCCGGCCAGTCGCTCGGCGCAGCCGTCGATGCTGTCGACAAAGCGCAGAAAGAGATGAAGATGCCGTTGAGCATCATGGCAACGTTCCAGGGTACGGCGGCGTCGTTCCAGGCATCGCTGACCAACGAACCTCTCCTGATTCTGGCGGCGCTGATTACGGTCTACATCGTGCTGGGTGTTTTGTATGAAAGTTACATTCATCCCATCACGATCCTTTCGACCTTGCCATCAGCCGGCGTGGGCGCAATTATGGCGCAGTTGATCACCGGTGCCGAACTGGACGTCATTGCGCTCATCGGCATCATCCTGCTGATCGGCATCGTCAAGAAGAACGGCATCATGATGGTCGACTTCGCGATCGAGGCCGAGCGCGACCGCGGCCTCGGCCCCGAGCAGGCGATCACCGAGGCCTGCCTGCTGCGCTTCCGGCCGATCATGATGACCACCATGGCCGCGATCATGGGCGGGTTGCCGCTGGCGCTGGGCGGCGGCACCGGCTCGGAGCTGCGCCAGCCGCTAGGCTACGCCATCGTCGGCGGCCTGATCCTGTCGCAGCTGGTGACCCTGCTGACGACGCCGGTGGTCTATCTGGCCTTCGACAGCCTGGTGCGCGATCGCGCCCGCGTGCGGGAGCCGGCGGCCGAGGCGATGCTGTAGCCCCAGCGCCTGATCACGGCGCCAGCAAGCGCCGCAGCGTGCGGCGCGTCGTGGCGAGCGGCTCGGGGCCGCGCTCGACCTTGGCCTGGAGAACCGCGCCCTCCCAAAGCGCCAGGACCGTGCGCGCTAGATCGCCGGCCGGGAGGTCGGTCCGCACGCTGCCGTCGCGCTGGCCGTCCGCCAGGCACTGGGACAGCGCATCCGCCCACTGGCGCCAGAGACGGGACAGAGGATCCTGGAACGCATCGAGCTGCGCGAGTTCGGCCGTGAAATTGCCGATCAGGCAGCCCTCCTCGCTGTATCCGAGCGCGGCGAAATGGCGATCCAGCCGCTCCAGCCCCGGGAGGCTCGGGTCGTGCAGGACGGCGCGCGCCTCGCCCCGGTCCTCCCAATAGCGCGCGAGCGCAGCGAGGCCGAGCGCGTCCTTGCTGTCGAAATGGGCGTAGAACGACCCCTTTGGAACGCCGATCGACGAGACGATCTCCTGGACGCCGGTGGCATGATAGCCGCGGCTATGGAAGGCCGCGAGGCCCGCCTCGAGAACGCTTTGCCTATGGTTCGGCTTGGGCATGGGGTCAATTCAAGGTCCACGCTTCGGCGAACGGCCGGATGACATGGTCGAAGGACCAGGTCGACGGGTGCTGATGCGCGACATGGTAGACCTCGTCGGCGATCGCATCAGGATGGGCGTAGTACTCGTCCCGCTGATACCGCCAGTCGGCGGGCGGCTCAATGCCCACGGCGCCCCGGGCGCCGGCGACCCAGGGCGCGTCGATCGCGGCGTCGATCGTGATGTAGCCGACATGCACGCGCTTCGGCCCCAGGTCCTTGGCGAGGGACTGGGCGAGGATCCGCTGGGCGGCCTTGGTCGGCGCGAACGCCGGCCGGAGCGGGATGCCGCGAAACGACGACGTGTTGCCGGTGACCATGATGGCGCCGTCGCCGCGCGCCACCATGGCGGGCGCGAGCCTCTGCGCCAGAACGAACAGGGACGTTGTGTTCACCCGGAAATTGCGTTCGAGATCCGCGGCCGACGCGTCCAGGATCGTCGTGAACGTTGCGGCGACGGCGTTATGGACCAGCACATGCGGGGCTCCGAGGTCGGCCTGCACGCGCGCGATCGTCGCGCCGAGCCGGTCGAGGTCGGCGACGTCGCAGGGATAGCCGCGCGCCTCGCGAATCTCGGCCTCGAGGCCGGCGAGGCGCTCGGCATTGCGCGCGACCATGGCCACGCGGTAGCCGCCGCACGCGAAACGGCGCACGAGCGCGACGCCGGTCGCGCCGCCGACGCCCACGATGAGGGCGATCCGATCGGTCATGCTGCGGCTCCCCCCGCCAGGGGGCCGGGCCGGGTCAGCGCGAAGGGCGGCGCGTCGCGATGCTCGGCGACGATCGCGGCCAAGGCCGGGACGGCAGGCAGAACCTCGAGGTCGGGATTGGTCTGCGCGACATACTCCACGGCCACGATCGCGGTGATCGCCGCCACGTCCAATGGCGCCGTCCGGAGCCGCCCGCCGGCGCGCGCGGCCTCGTCGAGCGCCCGCAAGCCGCCCAGGATCTGCCGCTGCCAGCGCTGGGCCTCGGCTTGCGCAACCGCGTGTCCGCGGAACGACCGGTTGGTGGCCTGCTCGCAGACTCCATGACCGATCGCCGCGAGCTTGAGCGTGGCCCGCCGCGCCGCCGACCCCGCCGGGATCAGCGGTGCCGCGGGCGTGAGCTCGTTGAGGTGGTCGAGGATGGCCGTGCTGTCGATCAGGACCTCGCCATCGTCGAGGACCAGCGACGGCACCTTCGCAACCGGATTGTAGCGCGCGGCGGCCTCGAACTCGACATAGCCATTCACGGGCTCGTGATCGAACGGCAGACCGCGCGAGATCAGGGCCGCCGCAACACGCCGGGCATAGGGCGACAGATATGTGCCGATCAGCTTCATGGGCCTCTCTCCTCGGGTGCGGAGCCGATCGGCTCTAGGCGAGAGATAGAATACGACCGGTCGTCTATATCGTCAATCATGGGCGTGCCGAGGCGATGCCGTCGACGGTCTCGATTGCTCCGGTCGGCCGATTCAGCCCATGGTAACGGCTATCGCCTAGGCTGATGGGCCGATGCTGCTCGAGACCTCACCGCTCTTCGCCGGGCTGCCGCGACCGGTCATGGACAAGGTCACGGCGCTGTGCGTGCACCGGCGCCTGGGCGCGGACGACGTCCTGTTCCGCAAGGGCGATCCCGGCGACGCGCTCTACGGCATCGTCAGCGGGCGCATCCGCATCCACGCGACCGCCATCGACGGCCGCGAGACCCTGCTCAACATCCTGAGCGCCGGCGAGATCTTCGGCGAAATCGCGCTGATCGACGGCCTGCCCCGCACCGCCGACGCTACCGCGCTGGAGCCGACCGAGCTGGTCATGCTGCGGCGCAACGCCTTCATGCCCCTGGTGCACAGCGACGGCGACCTGGCCGTCCATCTGCTGGAGCTGACCTGCCGGCGTCTGCGCTGGATCAGCGAGATGGTCGAGGACGCGACCTTCCTGGCGCCGCCGGCGCGCATGGCCAAGCGGCTGCTGCAGCTCGCCCGCCAGCACGGCCGCACGCAGGCCGACGGCGTGGTCATCGACCTCAGGCTGTCGCAGCGCGAGATCGGCGAGCTGGCCGGGGTCTCGCGCGAGACCGCCAACAAGCACCTGAACGCCTGGGCGCGGCTGGGCTGGATCGCGGTCCACCGCGAGGCCATCGTCATCCGCCAGATGCAGCCCCTGGAAGACCTGGCCGAGACCGACACCAAGGATTTTGCTTAGCTACCGCCGGCCGACCATCACGCCCGTCGCGGCGTACGCCGCCGCCCCCGTCTTGCCGTTGCCGACCCGGAACTGGCCGCCGACCTCGGCGGCGGCCGCCGGGCCGGTGCCGTAGTATGAGCCCGCGACCGACCCGGTGATCGTCGGCTTGGCCCCTGCGGCCGTGACGTTGGCGAGGCTGCCCTGGAAGTCGCGGCTGCCGGAGATCGTGCCCGCGTAGGTCACGCCGTCGAAGTTGCGGATCGCGAGGCTGCCCGAGCGCTTGGCGAAGTCGACATCCTGGGTGTACACGCCGTTGGCGACGTATTGCGCCTTGCCGTTCACCACCGTGCCCACGGCCATGCCGGTATAGTGCGCCGTGCCGATCTGCGGCATGTCGGCCGGGCTGGTCAGCGACCCGGCGACCCAGGTCCCCAGGTTGATGATGTCGTTGCGGGTGGTCCCGGCCTTGGCGCCTGCTGTGGTGGTGCCGCCACCCCACCAGCCCCAGCGCACATACTCGCACACGCAGTCCGGCGCCGTGGCCGTCATCGCTGCCGGCAGGGGCGCCACGGCACTGCTGACCAGGTACAAGGCCGACTCCTGGACCGTCGCCCCGTTGGTGGTCGACCGCGGCGTCAGCGCGCCGGTGCTGCCCACGCTGTAGCCCTCGGCCGCGGCGAACCGCTTGTCGTCGACGAAGGACGACGCGCCGGCCTGGGGCGCCGAGAGCGATCCGAACTCCAGGGTCGCCGTGCCGGCGCCGTTCGGCCCGCCGCCCAGCGTGTCGGTGCGCGCAAAGCCCATCTGCGCCGTCATGCGGTTGGACGCCGCGACATGGGTTAGGCTCATGCCGCCCGGCGTATTGCCCGTGGCGACGACGCTCTTGTCGTCGACGCCACCGGTCTGGTGCGATTCGACGACGCCGTTGGCATAGCCCGCTAGCGTCTGAGTGGTCCGCGCCTTGCCGAGGTCGGCCGGTGCGGCGACCTGCTTGAAGACGCGGTCATAGCCATAGGCGGTCGACACGGGATTGGCCCCGGGAACGTCGACGGTGGCCGGCGCTGCCGAGGCCTTGCCGGCGCCGTCGAACGTCGCGTTGTCCAGCGCGATCTGGGTCGGCAGCGCGCGCGCCGCGAAGCTTGCGGTCGTCGCGGATGGCTTTCGGCTGGCCAGCGGCCCGAAGCTCAAGGTCGACGCATCGGTGTCGGCATGGCTGGTGCCGCGCACCGCGCCCGCCAGCTCGCCATCCCGCAGCTTGGCGTTCTCGGGCACCCGCCCGACCGCCAGTTCGATCGCCGAGGTCTGCTTGGCGCCGCTGCCGGTGATGGCCAGGCCGGCCTGCAGGACGGTGGTCTGGGCATCGCCGGCCTGCGCACCGACGTCCCCCGGCGGCTTGGCCAAGAACAGCGGCGAGACCGTGGCCTCGGCAGCCGCGCCGCCGCCGCGCGACGGCAGGAACGGCAGGGTCGAGCCGGCCTGTGGAACCAGCGCGTAGGCGGCCGTGCCGAAGGGCAGCGTCACCTTCATCGCGGCGCCCTTCTGGGTCCCCTGGGTCGCGGTCTTGGTCGCGGCCTGGACCACGGCGCCGATGGCGGCTTGCCCGGCTCGGCGGTGACGGCAAAGCCCGGCCGCGTGACCTGCTGGGTGCCCTGCGGCGTCGAGATCCGCAGCGAATCCCCATAGATCAGGGTTGCCGTGGTGCGACCCGAGGCTTCGGTGTCGATCAGGGCGATGCCGCCGCGCACGGCAATCTGGGCACTGGGAGTCTGCAGCGCCACGGATCCGTCCTTGCTGAGCTTGCCGCCGACGAAGCGCAGCAGCCCCTTGGTGACCGACGCCGCCATCCGGCCCTTCTGGGCGTCCGGATCATAGACATACTCGTCCAGCGTCAGGCTGGTGTTGGGCGCGATCGTCAATGTCGAGCCGTCCAGGAACAGCATCTGCGCCTGGCCGCCGGCCGACGTCTCGACCCGCTCCTTGACGAACACGTTCAGGCCGACCTGCAGCACGCGCGGCGGGGTGATCGGCGGCGTTCCGCGGGTGTCCGGATTGACGGCGGCGGCGACGCCGGCCTGGACCTCGGCCGGCGCATCGGCCAGGACCGGCCCCGCCGCCAGCGCCAGGAGGCCCGCGCCTAGAAGCTGTAGCCGGCGCCGACCAGCGCGGTGGTGTTGGTGTAGCGGTAATTGGGCAGGTTCGAGCCGGTCCAATCGCGCTGCACCTGCAGCACGGCGGTCCAGCTGGGCGTGAGGCTGGCCGTCACGGTGGCGCTGAGCAGCCATTGGCGATCCTCGCGGATGATGGTCGAGTCGACCGTCGGATCTGCCGCATCATAGTGGCTCCAGGTCCGCTGCAGCGAGCCGGCAAAAGACCACGGCAGATCGGTCACGGCGAACGGCGCGGCGAAGCTCCACTGATACTCGGCAAGAAGGGTCCATTCGCGGTCGGACTGCGACGGGTCGCGGGTGCCGTTGCGCGACACCACGGTGCCGATGCCGAGTTGCTGGTCGACATCGAGCGCATAGCGAAGACGCGCGCGGCCGGTCCACAGCGCTCCGGTCTTGCCGTCGGCGGTCGGCGCCAGCGCCGTCGCATGGAAATCGCGGTCGCGCCCCTCGCCGGACAGGTCCAGCCCCCAGTCGGTGCCCAGCGGCACCGTCACCGAGACGCCGCCACCGGCCGAGCGGTAATAGACGGAATGGCCGAGGCCGACCAGGCCGGCCAGCAGATAGGGCCGCACGCTGACCGCATCGGCGCCGCTGCCCAGCACCGTGAACCGCGGACCGGTGTCCAGCTCGCCGAGCATCAGGTCGAAGCTGGTGACGGTGAACTGGTGCGACGCGTAGTAGACCAGGTTGGTCTCCCAAACCTCGCCGGTGGCGAATCCGGGATCGTAGACATGGCGCAGCGTCCCGGTCAGGTAGGCGTTGCCGTCCGACTGCTTGGCAAACTGCCGGTCGAGGGCGGAGTCCAGCCCGAAGGCGCGGACCGACCCGGCATTGGGCGAGGCCGTGACGTTGCTCTGGTAGCGCAGGCCGACCTGGACCGTGCCCGAGATCCGGTGGGGCGACTGGCGGGCGTCGATCTCGGCCAGCATGGCCTCGACCTTGGCGCGCACCGGCGGCGGCAGGTCGCCCTGGAGCACATCGCCGAGATAGGTGCGCGCGGCGTCATAGGAGCCGAGCTTCAAGTAGAGCGCCCCGAGCTCGACCTTCACCCGCGGCAGGTCCGGATTGTAGATCAGCATGCGTTCCAGCGCGCTGATCGCCCCTTCCAGGTCGCCGGCCGCCGCGGCGACCTCGGCGAAGTGGAAGGCCGCGTCCAGGTTGTCGGGCGCCCGGTACATCTGCTGGAAGGCCCGGTCATATTCGGCGCGCAGCGCCGGGTCGACCGCGGCTTGGCCCGGCTGCGCGAACCAGGGAAGGCTGGCGGCAAGCACGGCCAGGACGCGGCGAATGACGGGCGGCAGGATCAAGGCGGTGCACCGGAAGACCAAGTCGACTGTGTATCAGCCCAACTACCCTGGCACCACTATCCATGCGTTTAGTCGCTACGGCGCGGTGGTCCAGTTCATCTGCAGCGCACCGCGCCGGCCGGGCGTTGATGCGCTCGCCTGCCAGCGGCTCGAAAGCTGCGGCCGGTGGCCATCGAGGAGTGCGGTCGCCTGGTCGAGAACCGCGTGCACCGCCGCCAGGTCCGACGCCGATGCGATGCCGGCGAGAAGGCCGCGCAAGCGGCGATGGAGGGCTTCGACTTGGTCAAGCTCGCGGGCGCGAGCACGGGTCTGTGTGGTCATCTCACCCATGATTGCCTGCCTTTCCGGCGGATCCCGGGCGGCCCCTCGGGCGCCCGGGATCCGCATCGAGGAAGCAAATAGGCGCATGGCGCGCCCTTTACAAGAGCGAAACAGCGCATCGTGCGCCGTTTATGATCACAGGTAATTTCGGTGACAGTAATTTCGGTGAGTAATTTCGTTTGATTTCGGTGACAGTGCACTTTGTGGAGTGCACCCCTAGAATGAGACAGGAGTTACGGTGACACTGCACCTTTTCTTCGAGTTACGGTGACACTGCATCTTTTCTTCGGCTTTGAGTTACGGTGACACTGCACCTTTCTTCGACACGGGTCCACGCTTTGCCGGCCGCAATGTGCGCCCGCTCGCCGCCTCGAGCCGTGCCAGGAAGGCGTCGTCGCCGACCGGCCGCCCGATCGTCTCGGCCCGGCGCAGCCGCTGGACCAAGGCCTCGTCCTCTCCCGCCGCGAGCAGTGCGGCGAAATCGGGATATCGCTCGGCAACCCGCTCGGCCACGGTAAGCGGATCGTCGTCTGTCCGACCCAGATGGGCATGGACGCTCGACCAGGGCCAGTCGATGGCGTGCTCGGTCAGCCGCGCCCGCACCGGATTGAGCGCGACATAGCGGATCGCCGCCTCCAGATGGGCGTCGTCCAGCGCCACACAGCCGAAGCGGCCTTGCCAGAAATGGCCGGTACGCGCCAACCGAGCGTGGATTGCGCCGGCATAGCGCCGATGAACCCGGGCGAGCACCCGGCGCAGGGCATCCGGATCGGGCGGTACCAGGATCAGATGCACATGATTGGGCATCAGGACCCAGGACCAGACCTCGACACCCGCGGCGGTGGCATGCTCGGCCAGCAGGTCGCGATAGAGGCGATAGTCGGCGTCGGTGAAAAAGGTCCGGGCCCGGCCATTGCCGCGCTGGGTGACGTGATGCGGAATCCCGGGAAAGACCGCGCGCGCCAATCGTGCCATCGGTCACCCTACCGCCCGCCGACACGCCCGTCAATTCAATGCACTGTCACCGAAATCAATTCAATGCACTGTCACCGAAATTCCAATTTAATGCACTGTCACCGAAATTGGAAATTGTACCGTGGACTGAAATTCACAATTCGATGCACTGTCACCGAAATTGCACACCGAAATTGCACCGAAATTACATGGGCCGATGATCGCCGAGCTCCGGCCCCCGGAGCTCGGCATCGAGGGTCGAGGGATCGGCCCGGGCTACCAGGTCCCGGTGTTGGGCATGCTGGTCCAGGGCTCGGCCGGCGGCAGCGCTTGGCCCTTCTGCAGGAGTTCCAGCGAGATGCCGTCGGGCGACTTGACGAAGGCCATGCGGCCGTCGCGCGGCGGCCGGTTGATCACGATGCCCTGGCTCTGCAGGCGCCCGCACAGCTCGTAGATATTGTCGACCTCGTAGGCCAGATGGCCGAAATTGCGGCCGCCGGCATAGACCTCGGTGTCCCAGTTGTAGGTCAGCTCGACCGGCGTCGCCTCGCCGCCCTCGGGCGCCACGAACACCAGGGTATAGCGGCCCTTCTCGTTGTCGCTGCGGCGGACTTCCTTGAAGCCGAGCTTGTTGCACCAGAAGTCCAGGGCCGTCTCCAGGTTGTGCACCCGGACCATCGCATGCAGGTACTTCATGCTCGTCCTCCCGTATCCGGTCATAGGATGACCGGACCGGAGGCGAGCATGCGGCGGGCCCGGCGTCAAGCCCGCCGGAGCGCGGATCAGGGCCGCTCGTACAGCAGCCGGGCCCGGATGGTGCCCTCGAGCTGACGAATGTCGGCCAGGATGTCGTCGGCATGTGGGCCGGCATTGTCGGCCTCCAGCACGACATAGCCGATGTCGCCGTCGGTTTGGTAGTACTGGGCCGAGATGTTGACGTCGCGGCTGGAGAAGATCTCGTTCAGCCGCCGCAGCATGCCCGGCAGGTTCTGCTGCACCTGGATGAAGCGGGTGCCGGTCGGCCGCGGCGGCAGCTGCACCTGCGGGAAGTTGACCGCGCCCAGGGTCGAGCCGACGTCGCTGTAGTCGACCAGCTTGCGCGCCACCTCGCCGCCGATGCGCTCCTGCGCCTCCTGGGTCGAGCCGCCGATATGCGGGGTCAGGATCACGTTCTCCAGGCCCTGCAGCGGGCTGGCGAACGGCTCGGTATTGGACGCGGGCTCGACCGGGAAGACGTCGATGGCCGCCCCCTGCAGTCGGCCCGAGCGCAGCGCCCCGGCCAGCGCCTCCAGGTCGACCACCGTGCCGCGGCTGTTGTTGATCAGGTAGCCGCCGGGCTTCATGGCAGCCAGCTGCGCCGCGCCGATCATGCCATGGGTCGCGGGCGTCTCGGGGACATGCAGGCTGACCACGTCGGAGGCCGCCAGCAGCGCGTCCAGGCTCTCGGCCGGCTCGGTGTTGCCGTGGCGCAGCTTGTCGGTCAGGTCGAAGAAGATCACGCGCATGCCCATGGCCTCGGCCAGGGTCGACAGCTGGCTGCCGATTTTTCCGTAGCCGACGATGCCGAGCGTCTTGCCGCGCACCTCGTTGCTGCCGGTGACCGACTTCTCCCAGCGCCCGGCATGCGCCCCGACCGAGCGCGGGAAGATCCGGCGCATCAGCATGACGATCTCGCCGATCACCAGCTCGGCGACGCTGCGGGTGTTGGAGAACGGCGCGTTGAACACCGGGATGCCACGGACGCGCGCAGCGCCCAGCTCGACCTGGTTGGTGCCGACGCTGAAGCAGCCGACGGCGACCAGCCGGTCGGCGGCGGCGAACACCGCTTCGGTCAGCTGGGTGCGCGAGCGGATGCCCAGCAGGTGGACGCCCTGCAGCGCCTCGGCCAGGGCCGGGCCGTCCAGCGCCTTGGGCAGTCGCACCACATTGCTGTAGCCGGCGGCGGCGAACAGCTCGACGGCGGCGTCATTGATGCCCTCGAGCAGCAGGACGTGGATCTTTTCCTTGGGCAGCGACAGGCGGGCGGCGGGATCGGACATGGCGGCTTTCGGCAGCTGGCACCCCGGGGTCGGGCGGGGCCGGGACTGTAGCCGCGCCGCCCGGAGCGGTCCAGGCGGCAGGCTGGCCCAGGCGTCCCTAGCCGAGCAGCAGCGGCTTCTCCACCCGCCCGCGGCATTCGCCGAAGCCGATCGGCACGAAGCCGTCGCGGACGCAGCGGGCGGTGAAGATGACTTCGTCGCCGTCCTCCAGGAAGCGCCGCGTCTCGCCCAGCGGCAGGGCGATCGGCTGGCGTCCGCCCTGGGTCAGCTCCAACAGGCTGCCGGCGCTGCCGGGCGCGGCGCCCGAGATGGTGCCGCTGCCGAACAGGTCGCCGGGCTGGAGGTTGCAGCCGCCGATGGTGTGGTGCGCCACCAGCTGCGCCGGCGTCCAGTAGAGGTCGGTGGCCGCACTGCGGGACAGATGGACGGCCGGGCGCCCCCAGACGATGAGCTGCACGTCGAAGGCAAGGCTCAGGGCGCCGGTGCGCTGGTCCTGGTCGTCCCACAGATAGGGCAGCGGCCGGGGGTCGCCGGCCGGCCGAGGCGCCTGGGCGACCCGGAACGGCGCCAGGGCCTCGGCGGTCACCACCCAGGGCGAGACCGTCGTCATGAAGCTCTTGGCCAGGAACGGCCCCAGCGGCTGGTATTCCCAGCCCTGGACGTCGCGCGCCGACCAGTCGTTGAGCAGACAATAGCCGACGATGTGCCGGGCCGCCTGGCGGATCGGGATCGGGTCGCCCAGGTGGTTGCCCGGGCCGATCCAGATCCCGAGCTCCAGCTCGTAGTCCAGGTTCCGGCTGGGCCCCAGGCTGGGCGCGGTCTCGCCGGCGGGCTTGCGCTGGCCGTTGGGCCGGCGCACCGGCATGCCCGAGGGCCGCACCGACGACGCCCGGCCGTGATAGCCGATCGGCACATGCTTGTAGTTGGGCAGGAGCGGATTGTCGGGCCGCATCAGCCGGCCGACCGCCGTGGCGTGGTGGATCCCGGCATAGAAGTCGGTGTAGTCGCCGATCGCGGCCGGCAGCGACATCCGGCAATGGGCCGCCGGATGCAGCAGGTTCGCCTCGAGCGGCGCGATCCGCGCGCGGGCCGGTCCATCGGCGGCCAGCAGCTCGGACAGGCACGCGCGCAGCGCCCGCCGGGCATCGGGCTGCAGCGCCATCCAGGCATTGAGGGTCGCGCCGGCGGCGGCCTCGGCGGCGGCCACCACGGCGTCGGGGATCAGGCCCAGTTCCAGCGCCGCCGCCAGATCGAAGATGGCATCGCCGATCGCAACCCCGCCGCGCGGCCCGCCGCCCGGCGGGCTGAACACCCCGTGCGGCAGGTTCTGGATCGGAAAGTCGGTCCCCGGCCGGTTCGCCGACTCGACCCAACTGCGGCGCTTGGGGTCGTGGGTGGCGTCGATCTCGGTCATGCGCGGAACCGATTGGGAAAGCCGTCCCAGCAACCGTCATAGTCGGCCTGCAGGGTCGGGCTCTCCAGGGCGAAGCGGGTCGGGCGGATCACCAGGCGGGTCTCGAACATGAAGGCGAGCGTATCGGCCAGGCGCTGGGGCGCCAAGTCCGCCGCGCTGGCGGCCTCGAAGGTCGCCAGATCGGGCCCGTGGCCCGACATGCAGTTGTGGAGACTGGCGCCGCCGGGCCGGAATCCCGCCGCCTTGGCGTCGTACCGGCCATGGACCAGGCCCATGAACTCGTTCATGACGTTGCGGTGGAACCAGGGCGGCCGGAAGGTGTCCTCGGCCACCGACCAGCGCGGCGGGAAGATCACGAAGTCGCAATTGGCCGTGCCGGCGGTCTCGGTCGGCGCGGTCAGCACCGTGAAGATCGACGGGTCGGGGTGGTCGAATCTCACGGTGTTGACGCTGTTGAAGCGGGCGAGGTCGTACTTGCAGGGCGCGTAGTTGCCGTGCCAGGCGACCACGTCGAGCGGCGAATGGGCGAGGTCCGTCGCCCACAGCCCGCCCATGAACTTCTGCACCACCTGGGTCGGCCGATCGGGATCCTCGAAGGCCGCGACCGGGCTCAGGAAGTCGCGCGGGTTGGC
>CAZEFK010000196.1:0-13562 GCA_964511405.1 uncultured Comamonadaceae bacterium
GTCTTGCCGGCGCCGTTGGCGCCCAGCAGCGCCACGACCCGGCCCTCGGGCACGGCCAGGCACAGGCCGCGCAGCACCAGCACGACCTCGTCATAGACGACCTCGATGTTGTTGACCGACAGCAGCGGCGCCTCCCGCGCCGGGGCGCGGGAGGCGGTGTCGATGGCTACCACCCCAGCCACTCGGGCTTGCGCGGCACGTCGATGGTGCCGACCTTCTCGAGCTTGATGGTGCCGGCCTTGACCAGCTGGTCGACGGGCGCGCCGGTGTCGCCCGAGACATGCGCGCGGTAGATGTTGACGGCGGTCATGCCGCGATGGTCGCTATCCGTCCAGGTCGAGGGCACGCACACGCCGTCGAGCCCGGCCGGCACCCAGTTGGCCTTCTGGTACATGCCCTTGGCGATGTTCGGGCCGGTCACGCCGCCGTTCTTGGCCGCCCAGTCCATCGCTTCCTTCATGTAGAAGACCGTGCACACGGCGGCCAGATAGTGCACCGGCCGATAGGCCGTGCCGGCCGGGTCCGACTGCTTGGAGATGTCCTTCAGCAGCGCCATGCCCGGGGCGTCGCCGCTCCAGGTGACGGCGGTGCGCAGCGGGAACACCACGCCGTCGGCGGCGGCGCCGGCGGCCTTGGCGGCGTTCTCGTCCATGCCCCAGACATTGCCCATGAACTGGACCTTGGCGCCCACGGTCTGGCAGGCCTTCAGCACCGAGATGTTCGAGCCCGCGGTGTTGCCCAGATAGGCATAGTTGGCGCCGGCTTCCTTGAGCGTCAGGCACTGGGCGGTGTAGTCGCCGGGCGTCAGCGCGAACTGGATCGCCGGCAGCACGTCGAAGCCGAGCTCGGTGGCCAGCTTCTCGCCGGCTTCCTTGGGCGCGTTGGGATAGGGATGGTTGGCGCCCATGTGGACATATTTGGGCTTGCCCTGGCCCCCCTTGGCCTTCCAGTCCTCGGCCGCCCATATCAGCATGCCGCGCAGGGCGTCGGAGTAGGACGGCCCGTAGAAGAAGTTGTAGGGCGCTGATTTGGAGCCGTGCGGGCCCTTGCCGGTCGGGTCGGTCAGGTGCCCGGAATAGGAGCCGGAGAAATCCGGGATCTCGTCCTTGCCGACGAAGGCGGTCAGCGCCTCGGTATCGGCGGTGCCCCAGCCCTGCAGCGCCACGATCTTGTTGGCGCCCGACGACCACTGCTTGTACTGGCTGATCGCGCGCGGCGCCTGGTAGCCGTAGTCGACGCTGTCGACCGCGAGCTTGGTCCCGCCGATGCCGCCATGGGCATTGATATAGGCGAGGGCGTCGGTGACGCCCTGGGCATAGGGCACGCCGACATCAGAGGTCGCGCCCGACTGGTCGGCCAGGTGGCCGACCGGGATCTGGGCCATCGCCGGTCCCGGGGCCGCATGGGCGGCGAGCGCGCCGGCGGCGGCGCAGAGCAGAGTGCCGAGTCTCATGGTGGTCCTCCCGTTGATTGTTCCATTCGTCCCGTCATCTCTCAATGCGAGAACGGGTACAGCTTCCAATAGGCCTTGATCTGCTTCCAGCGGTGGGCGAGGCCGTCGGGCTCGAACATCAGGAACAGGATGATGACGGCGCCGATCGACATCTCGCGCAGGAAGGCCAGGCTGTCCTTCAGGTTGAGCGCGGTGTCGAGGGCGGTGCCGGCCAGCAGCTTGGTCGCCGCCTGCATCGCTTCGGGCAGCAGCACCATGAAGGCGGTGCCGATCAGCGAGCCCATGATCGAGCCGATGCCGCCGATGATGATCATGCCCAGGAACTGGATCGAGAACAGGATCGTGAAGCCCTCGACCGAGACGAACTGCAGGTAGTGGGCGTAGAGCGCGCCGCCGATCCCGGCATAGAAGGCCGCGATGCCGAACGACATGGTCCGGTACTTGGCCAGGTTGATGCCCATGATCTCGGCCGAGAGGTAATGGTCGCGCACCGCGACCAGGGCGCGGCCGTCGCGGGTGCGCATCAGGTTGGCGGCCAGCAGGTACATGACCACCGTTGCCGCCAGCACCGCATAGAAATAGCGCCCGTCGCCGTCGAGGCTGAGGCCGAACAGGGTCAGGGGCTGGGCGATGGTGCCGTTTGTGCCGCCGGTGAACCAGTCGGCGCGGGCGAAGAAGTCCTCCAGGATGTACTGGGCGGCCAGGGTCGCGATGGCCAGGTACAGGCCCTTGAGCCGGGTCGCCGGCAAGCCGAACACCAAGCCGACCGCGGTGGTGGCGAGGCCGGCCGCGGGGATCGCCAGCGCCACCGGCAGCCCCAGCTGGTTGCTGAACCAGGCCGAGGCGAAGGCGCCGAAGCCGAAGAACGCGGCGTGGCCGATCGAGATCTGGCCGGTGAATCCGACCAGGATGTTCAAGCCGAGCGCGGCGATGCCGAGATAGCCGATCTGGATCAGCAGGCTCAGCCAATAGCGGTCGAGCACGGCCGGCGCCAGCGCCAGCAGCGCCACGCCCAGGATGACCGCGTTGCGGCTCATGGGCGTCGGGAAGATCGTGGTGTCGGCGGCATAGCTGGTCTTGAAGTCGCCGCACGGGATCAGGCTGGTGGTCGCCATGGGTCAGATCCGCTCGATGTCGCGGGTGCCGAACAGGCCGTAGGGCTTGATCATCAGGATCACGATCAGCACGTAGAAGGGCGCGATCTCGTACATGTTGCCCCAGTTCAGCCACTGGCTGTCGACGAAGTGGGCCAGGTTCTCCAGCACGCCCACGATCAGCCCGCCGACGACGCCGCCGACCACGCTGTCGAGGCCGCCCAGGATCACCGCCGGGAACACCTTGATCCCGAAATAGGACAGGCTGGACGACACGCCGTTGACCACGCCCACGGTCACGCCCGCGACCGCCGAGACCATGGCCGAGATCGCCCAGCTGATCGCGAACATCCGGCGCACCGGGATGCCGACGGACTGCGCCACCTGCTGGTCGAAGGCGGTGGCGCGCATCGCCAGGCCCAGGCGCGAATAGGTGAAGAACCAGCCGAACCCGGCCATGATCACCAGCGACATGGCCAACGAGGCCAGGTACACGGTCTGCACCTCCAGTCCCAGGACATGGACGCTGGGGCTGGCGAACAGCGGCGGGAAGGGCTTGGCGAAGACGCCGAAGATCCACTTCATCAGCGCCTGGTGACCATGATCACCGAGATGACCGGCTCGCCGATCATGGGCCGCAGCACCACCCGCTCCAGGACCACGCCGAAGGCCAGCATGAAGACCAGCGTGATCGGGAAGCCGACATAGATCGGCAGCTGGAATTTGGTCAGCAGCCACCAGCATATCCATGCGCCGATCAACAGGAACTCGCCCTGGGCGAAGTTGACGACGCGGCTGGCCTTGTAGATCAGCACGAACGACATCGCGATCACGCCATAGAGCGCGCCCACGATCAGGCCGTTGACCAGGAGCTGGAGGAACAGGGCCATCGGCGGCTCTCAGGCGGCGGCCGGCTGGGCGACCGGCGCGGTCGGCAGCAGGGTCGCCACGGTCAGGGTGGTGCGGATGCGCTGGGTGGTGCCGTCCTGGAACGCGATCGTGGTGTCGACCGGGATCCGGTCGTCGCCGGCATAGAGGGCGTCGATGATCGCGCCGTAGCGCTCGCCGATCACGCCGCGGCGGACCTTGCGGGTGCGCGTCAGTTCGCCGTCGTCGGCGTCCAGCTCCTTGTAGAGCAGCAGGAACTTGGCGATGCGCTGGGCCGGCGGCAGGGCCGCATTGACCCGCTCGACCTCGGCCTGGACCAGCGCCAGCACCTCCGGCTTCGAGGCCAGGTCGGCATAGGTGGTGAAGGCGATCCGGCTCTTCTCGGCCCATTTGGCCACGATCGAGAAGCGGATGCAGATCAGTGCCGCCAGCCAGTCGCGGCGGTGGCCGACGACCACCGCTTCGGCGACATAGGGGCTGAACTTCAGCTTGTTCTCCAGATATTGCGGGCTGAAGCGGTGGCCCTGGGCGGTGGTGGCGATGTCCTTCAGGCGGTCGATGACCACCAGGTGGCCCTTGGCGTCGAGGTAGCCGGCGTCGCCGGTGTGCATCCAGCCGTCGCGCAGGTCCGCCTGGGTCGCTGCGTCGTTGCCGAAATAGCCGGCGAACATGTTGGGATGGCGGGTCACGATCTCGCCGACGCCGTTGGCGTCGGGGTCGAGGACGCGGACCTCGACGCCCGCGTCGAAGGGCTGGCCGACGGTGTCGAAGTCGACATCGCCGGCGCGGTGCACGGTGTAGGCGCCCATGGTCTCGGTCTGGCCGTAGATCTGGCGCAGCGGCACGCCCAGCGCCTGGAAGAAGCGGAAGGTGTCGGGGCCGAGCGCGGCGCCGCCGGTGGCCGCCGAGCTCAGGCGCGTGAAGCCCAGACGGTCGCGCAGCGGCCGGAACAGGATCAGGTCGGCCAGCCGCGAGCGCCGGCCCTGCGCCAGCGCCGCCAGGCCGAGCTCGAGGCCGAGCTGGAACATCCGGCGCTTGAGGGGCGACGCTTCCATCATGCGGGCATGGACGTCGGCGGCGATCGCCTCCCACACGCGCGGCGCGAACAGCACGAAGCTCGGCCCGATCTCGCGGAAGTCGTGCATCATGGTCTCGGGCTCTTCGACGAAGTTCACGCGCATGCGCGAGACCAGCGCCATGCCCACGGCGTAGACCTGCTCCATGATCCAGGACAGCGGCAGCACCGACACATATTCGTCGGCGGGCCCGCGCGGGTCGACCGACAGATAGCTGGCGCAGTGGCGGACCAGCCGCCCGGCCGGCAGCATGGCCAGCTTGGGATGGGCGGTGGTGCCCGAGGTCGTGCACAGGATCGCGACATCCTCGCCGCGGGTCCGGGCGACCAGCGCGTCGTACAGCGTGGGCTCGGCCGCGGCCCGCGCCGCGCCCAGGCGCACCAGCTCGGCGGCCGGCATCAGCAGCGGCGCCTGGTACTTCCGCATGCCGCGCGGGTCTGAATAGATGATGCGCCGCAAGGTCGGCGTGCGGTCGGCCAGGCCCAGCAGCTTGTCGACCTGCTCCTCGTCCTCGGCGAACACGACCTCGACGCCGGCATGCTCGATCAGGTAGGCGACCTCGTCGTCGAGCGCGTCACGATAGATGCCCAGGCTGAGCGCGCCCACGGCGTGGATCGCCACCTCGCCCATCACCCAGTCCGGGCGGTTGTCGCCGATCAGCCCGACCACCGCGCCGCGCGCCACCCCCAGCTCGACCAGGCCGAGGGCGAAGGCCTGCACCCGCGCCTGCATCTCGGCCCAGGTGATGCTGCGCCAGATGCCCAGGTCCTTCTCGCGCAGCGCCACCTCGGCCCCGTGCTCGCGGGCGTGCAGGGCCAGCAGCTTGGGCAAGGTGTCGTGGCGGTCGAGGTCGGGCAGCGCCATCACGCGACCTCCGCCGGCACCGGCTGGTCCTCGCCCAGATAGGCCTGGCGGACGCGGGGGTCGGCCAGCACCGCCTGGGGCGCGTCGTCGGCGATCTTGCGCCCGAACTCCAGCACCATGACGCGGTGCGAGATGTCCATGACCACGCCCATGTCGTGCTCGATCATGACCACGGTCATGCCCCATTCCTCGTTGAGGTCGACGATGTACCGGGCCATGTCCTCCTTCTCTTCCAGGTTCATGCCGGCCATCGGCTCGTCCAGCAGGATGAGATCGGGCTTGAGGGCGACGGCGCGCGCCAGCTCCACGCGCTTGCGCAGGCCGTAGGAGAGGGTGCCGGCGGCGGCCTTGCGGACATGCTGGATGTCCAGGAAGTCGATGATCTCCTCGACCGCCCGGCGGTGCTCCAGCTCTTCGCGGCGGGCGCCGGTCAGCCAGTAGATCGAGCCGGTCAGGAAGTTGTTCTTCAGCAGGTGGTGGCGCCCGACCATGATGTTGTCGAGCACGCTCATGTGGGCGAACAGCGCCAGGTTCTGGAAGGTGCGGCCGATGCCCAGCGCCGCCCGGTGGTTGGGCGTGAGGCCGGTGATGTCGCGGCCCTGGTAGGCGAGCCGCCCCTCGGTCGGGCGGTAGCGGCCCGAGATGCAGTTGACCAGCGAGGTCTTGCCGGCGCCGTTGGGTCCGATCAGCGAGCACAGCTCGCCCCGGGCGACCTGGAAACTGACGTCGGTCAGCGCCTGGATGCCGCCGAAGCGCAGGCTGACGCCGGTGGCTTCGAACAGCACGTCCGGTATGGCGCCCGCGTCGGGCATGGCCGGCCTCCCTGGTTGCGGGCGACCTCTGGCGGGTCGCTGGTTCGACGGTCGCGGTCCACAGTGTGGAACATGGGCGCATCAAGGCTCGCATCATAGCGGCGCCATGCCGCCTTTGGAACCCCTGACATGCGGTGTACGCGACGATTCCATGCGACAAGTGCAGGTCTGGTCCATATTATGGAACCCATGATCGACGCAGACAGTCCGGCCGCGGCTGGCGGCACCCAGAGCCTGGACCGCGCCTTGCAGCTGCTGCAGGCCGTAGCCGCGCACGGCGCCGACGGCGCCCGGCTGGCCGACCTGGTGGCCGCGGCCGGCCTGTCCAAGGCTACCGCCCATCGGCTGTTGTCGGCGCTGGCGCGCGGCGGGCTGGTCGAGCAGGACGGGGCCAGCCGCCGCTACCATCTGGGGGCGGCGGTGGTGGAGCTCGGCCGGTTGGCGGCGCTCCGGCATCCGCCGGCGCCGGGCTCGGCGTTCCTGCGGCCGGACTATCGCGGCGACGTCGTCCTGGCCGACCTGCTGTGCGACCGCCACGCCCGCGCCGCCGACGCCGACCGCGCCGCCCTGCTGCATGAAAGCGTGGCCGGGCACACGACCGAGCTCAGCTTCGCGCGGCTGGCGGCCGACTCGGCGCGGCTGGCGACGGTGCTGGCCGGGCTGGGCGTGGGCCGCGGCGACCGCGTCGCGATGCTGCTGCCCAAGGGCGCGGAGCTGCTGATCGCGGCGCTCGCGGTGTGGCGGCTGGGCGGCGTGGCCATGCCGCTGTTCACGACCTATACGCGCCAGGCCCTGGCCGAGCGGCTGGCCGATGCCGGGCCGGGTGCGATCGTGACCAACGGCTTCCTGTGCCACAAGATCCCGCGCGACACGCCGGGGCCGGTGGTCGCCGTGGAGGGCGACGGCGCGCAGGGGACGCCGCACGCGGTGCCGTTCTGGTCGGCCCTGCATGCGGCGCGGCCGTGGAGCGAGCCCGCGCGCTATGCCGAAGGCGACCCCTTCGTGCTGCTGTACACCTCGCGCGCGGAACCGCAGCCGCTGGGCGTGGCGCTGCCGGTCAAGGCACTGCCCGGGATCGAGCAGTACATGCGCGTGGGCCTGGACCTGCGCGACGACGACATCTACTGGAACATGGGCGATCCGGCCTGGGCCTACGGCGCCTACTACGGATTGGTGGGGCCGCTCTTGCTGGGGCGCACCACGATCCTGTGCGACGGCCCCTTCGACGTGCGCCAGGGCTACCGCGTGCTGGCCAAGTTCGGCGTCACCAACCTGACCGCGGCGCCGTCGCAGATGCGCGCCTGGCACCGCGCCGATGCCGCGGCCGCGCCCCGCCGCCTGGCCCTGCGCCTGGTGTCGGTGGTCGGCGAGCCGCTGCCGGCCGACCTGGTCGCCTGGGCGACCCAGACCCTGCGCGTGCCGCTGCGCGACCAGTACGGCCAGCGCGAGACCGGCATCATCCTGGTCAACCGCTACGGTCCGGGTGGCACCGCCCGTCCCGGCGACGGCTCGCTGGGCCGACCGATGCCGGGCTACCGGGTCGTGGTGCTGGACCCGGACGGCCGTGAGGCGCCGGTCGGCGGCGCCGGCGAGATCGCCATCGACGTCGAGCAGTCGCCGCTGTTCTGGTTCGACGGCTACGTCAACAGCCCGGAGCGCACCGCCCAGCGCTTCCGTCACGGCCGGCGCTACTATCTGACCGGCGACGCGGCCTTCCGCGACGCCGACGGCATGCTGCATTACCGCGGCCGCGTCTCCGACGAGGTGCTGATGCAGGAGGATGATTGAGCCGTGTGGGATGATTAGTGAGACTGGTCACCGGGGACGGCGGCGGTTGAATCGACCGCCCGCGCAACCCATCATCTGGTCAGACTAGCCATCATCGGATGCGGACATGCCTGAACCAAAGTCCCCCCAGCCGGCGGCCTGGGCGCTTCAGGACGCGAAGGCCCGCTTCAGCGAAGTGGTCAAGCGGGCGATCCAGAAAGGCCCGCAGCATGTCAGCGTCCGCGGGGTTCCGACGGTGGTCGTTCTCTCGGAAGACACCTACGCCGACTTGGTCGCGTCGAAACCCTCGATCGTCGATCACATCCTCGACGGCCCGGCTTGGCCGGACGACTTGGTGGACGCCATCAATGCCCGATCCGTCGATACCGATCGGGATGTCCAGTTCTGACCTACCTGATCGACACGAACGTCTTGTCGGAGGCGCGGCGTGGGAGCGCCGAGGCGCGGGCCTGGCTGCGTTCGACCGATCCGACGGTCATCTTTCTCAGCGTCGTCACGCTTGGCGAAATCATGAAAGGCATCGCCCTCAAAGCGCGCTCCGACGATGCGGCGGCAACCGCGCTCATGGTTTGGCTCGAACGCCTCCGTCAGGATCATGGTAGCCGCATTTTGCCGATCGACGGCCGGATTGCGCTGGCATGGGGACGCCTCGCCGCAGTACGCCCGCGCGGCATGGCCGATGGCCTGATCGCTGCGACCGCCGCCGTCCACGGAAAGATCGTCGTCACGCGCAATATCGCGGATTTCCAAGACGCCGGTGTGCCCGTCATCAATCCCTGGGCGGCTTGACGGATCGGCCGATGCGGGCCCGCCGTCCGCCATCGGGAGTTGAGTCCCTCGACCGATGCGGAAGATCCGGATACGCCGCGGGCTCACCCACGACTGGCTCACCGGCTAATTAGCCGCGGCGGATGAACAATCGTTCCGCTTGGGCTCGGGCCTCGGACTTCGTCAGTCCGTCGGACTTGATTGTCGCCGCCCAGGCCGGTGCGTCGACGTCGGCGGTAGTTTGTGGAGGTGTGGCAGGCGGGTCAGCCGGCCCGATCGGCACGGGCGCCGGTTCGACGGTGCGCTGCGGTGGACGGGATTGGGCCAGGCCGCCGCCGAGGTCGGCAACGGTGAGCCGCCGGCGCGTCGGCAGCGAGGGCAGTTCGGCCGGTGGTCGGTCGCGGACTTCGGTCGCAGGCGTCTGGGGGAGGTGGACGGCGGGCGGCATGGCGACCTGAGGGTCCGCCGTTATCTCGGGTGCCGAGCCGGCGGAGGGTGGCCGCCCACGGCGCCGGCGGTGCGGTGGCTCGGTCGCCGTGGCGCCGCCGCCAGCGGGCGTCGGGGCCAGGAATTGGCCGGTGTCGCGAATAATCGACGCCAAGTGTGTGGGAGTCATGGCGATGCCGGCATGGCGCGCGACGATGTCGGCGATCAGCGCGAGCGGTCGGGTGTGTTCTGTCATGGAGGCGCACCCTCTCGGCGGACGGCCGGCGGGTCAAGCTGCGATGCAGGGGGGCTGACCCACACGACGATTGAACTGAATGGCAAGGTGGTCTCGGTAGGCAACGCGGTGACCGAGCTGACCCGGGACATGCGCGATTTCGATCGCCGGCTCGTCCGGCTGGAAACGATTGTCGAGATCACCCGACCTGACGGCGGCGTTCTGCCGATCTCGGCGGACAAGCCGACCGGCACAAGGTGACCGGGCCCGAGGTGGTCGACGATCGGCTCTGCGCCTGCGGCAACTGGCGGGCCTGCGACATGGATGGACGGCGATATTGCTCGCGGTGCGTGCCAGCCGGGTTCTTTCCGCGCGACCGCGTAGCGGCTTTGGCGCCGGCGCCGCTGCTTCAGCGGCAGCCCGATGCGGCCTTCCGCGACGCCGACGGCATGCTGCATGACCGCGGCCGCGTCTCCGACGAGGTGCTGATGCAGGAGGGTGATTGAGCCGTGACCGGCGCCGGCCCCGACGTCAGCGGTAGCCGGCGATGATCTTCTGGATGCTGCCGTCGGCCTTCATGGCTTCGATCGCTGCGGTGATCCTGGCGGCGCTGTCGCCGGGAAAGCCCAGCCCGGCCGCCATCCAGATCGGATCGGTGTAGATCGCCTTGCCGACTACCGGCCGCTCGCCGGTGGTCTCGAGATAGAGCGACGGCATCGTCACGTCGGCGCCGAAGAAGGCGTCGATCCGCCCGAACCTGAGCTTTTGGATGGTCGAGTCGTTCGACCCTTCGCTCAGCTTGTCCGGCGCTATCCCATGGTCGAGCAGCCACTCCCTGACATTGGAGCCGAAGGATATGCCGATCGTCTGCAGGGCGGCCGCCTGCTCCAGGCTGTCGATCGCCGGGTCGCCGGCCTTCCGGACGAAGCTGAAGCCGATCTCGTTGGTGATCCCGAGCCAGCGATAGGCCGCGGCGCGGTCCGGCGTGCGGGCGAAATAGACGATGACGCCGTTCGTCCCGGCGCGAACCACCTCCTGGGCGCGCTTCCACGGCAGGATCTGCACCGTCGATGAAAACCCGGCCCGGGCCAGAACGGCCGTGCCGACATCGACCATCATCCCCGCCCTGGGGTTGCCTGGCGCGTTGCAGGCGGGCGGAAAGTCCGCGCAATAGACGGTGACCGGCTTGCCTTGCGCCATCGCCGGGGCTGCGGCAAACGCGGCAACCAAGGCTGCCACGGCGATGACCGAAAGCCTGCGCGCGCCCGTGGCGGGCATGGTCGAACCGGCGTGGTTGAACATGAAGCCGTCTGCCTCCCGTCGGCGATCGAACGCGGATGGGCTGATGGTTCCCCGGCAGCATTACCAATCGATTAAAGACATGGTGCGCGCGCTTCGCAATGAATCTCGATCAACCTTCAGTCCAGATCTCGATCTGTTCCGAGCCTTTCCCGGCCGGCACCGCAATCTGAGTTCGCTGTGCTTCGGCGCCTGCGTCGACTTCGCTCGCCCGACATCAACTTGAGCCTGATCTGCACCAAGTGACGACACACATGCTGGGCTCGCCGGCGACCGGATCGTGCCGGCGCAGGAGAGACGCTAAATCCAATTTATCTGATTATTGGTTCGAATACGGAGAAAGTTGCTAGGAGCAATTTGATTTATTTACGCCTCGCCCAGAATGGCATAGGGTCGGCACCGGCCTGATGCTACTAGGGTTCGAGTCGGATGCGCCGATTGCAGCGGATGGGCATAATGTCGGTGCTCGATCTCGCGCAGCGGCTGCCACGATGAGCCCGCCCGAGGCTCCCGGGCGCCGCAAGCTGGCGGCGGCGGCGCTCAAGGACGCGCTGGCCGCCCACCTTCGGTTCACGGGCCGGCGCAGCGGCGGCCTGCGCGCCAACCTGCGCTTCGCCGATCTTGCCGGGCTCAACCTGCCCAACGTCAATCTGCGCGAGATCATCCTGTCCGGAGCCGACCTTACGCGGGCCGTGCTGGATGCGGTGGATTTCACCCGGGCCGACCTGTTCGCCGCGATTCTGGACGAGGCGTCGCTGCGCGCGGCCGTGCTGGACAGCGCCGACCTGCGCGGCGCCCGCTTGCGCGGTGCCGACCTCACCGGCGCCGTGCTGACCCATGCCGACCTGCGCGCCGGCCGGGTGCTGGACGGCGGCCCGCCCCGGCGTGCGGCGGGCCGAAGCGCGGCGCGCCGACCGGACTCCTTGGCCCAATCGGTGCTGGCGGCCGTGGTCGCCGATGGCGCCGCCGGGGCCGAGCTGGTCGGCGCCGATCTGTCGTTCTGCCGACTGGACGGCGCCAACCTGGCCGGCGCCCGCCTGCGCGGCGCCAACCTGACCGGCGCGACGCTCGACGGTGCCGACCTCCGCCACGCCGACCTGCGCGACGCCACCCTGGTCGGCGTGGCGCTGCACCAAGCCCGGACCGAGGGGACCGACCTGTCAGGCGCCTTCCGCGGCCACCTGCCGACGGTCGATGTGTCGCTGCAGGGGCCGCTGATGGCCCATCTGCGCTGGCTGTGCTTCGGCGGCGGCAGCGGCGCCTGCGCCGATTTCGCCCATCACGACCTCGCCGGCGCCAATTTGAGCCGCTTGAACCTGAGCTGCGCCAATCTCACCGGCGCCACGCTGTCGCGCGCCAGCCTGGTCGGCTCCAAGCTGATCGCCGCGCGCCTGGCCGAGGCCGACCTGTCCCATGTGCGCGCCGAGCATGCCGACCTGCGCGGCGCCAATCTGCGCGGGGCCAATCTGGCCGGCGCCAACTTCGCCGGCGCCCGGTTCGAAGACCTGGAGCTGTCGGCCGAACCGGACGCGGCGCCGCGCACATTGCGCACCGTGCTCGACGGCCTGCGCATCGACGACACCAACCTCGCCGATACCATATTGGCCAACATGCTGGGCTCGCCGTCGACCGGATCGCATCGTCTGGGCGAGATGCGCTCGGGACTATAGCGCCGGGGGCCGGAGCCAGACCGGCTTGCTTTTGACCACGGCCGGAGCAATCGCCCTCGTCTCGTGACGATCCGGCGCTATCAGCACGATCCGCGTTCGTCCCACTAACTCTGCGGCGTACTCCGGTCCGCTAAGCAACCTCCAGCTTTGCCCGGTCCCCAGGAAAAAACCAGATGTCCGCTTCACTCTTCGCCCACGGGATTCGCACAACCCGGATGTCGGGGTGGGCCCGGGCGGGTGACCGCCCGGGCTCCGGCTTGCTTACGAACAGCCCGTCGTCGAGCCGCAGTTGTCGCAGCGCATGCAGGTGCCGCTGCGGATCAGGGTGAAGTTGCCGCAGGTGCCGCAGGCGTCGCCCTCGTAGCCCTTGAGCCGGGCCTCGCGGATCCGGCTCAGGCGCTGGTCGGTCTCGGCCACGGCCACGATCGCTTCGGCGTGGAACTGGCTGTGCGCCTCGACCGCGGTCCCGGCCTGCAGCGCCACCGCGCCGTGGCTTTCCGCCTGCAGCGCGACGCCGCCCTGGTGCACGGTGAAGCGGTTGCGGACATAGCCGGTCGAGGTCACGCGCTTGACCACGTCGGCCAGCACCGGGTTGGGCGGCAGCTTGTCGCCGGTCTGGCCGCGGCCGACGGTGTCGGGCTGCAGGTCGTCGGGGCCGACATGGGCCAGGTCGTCGCGGCCCAGATAGCTGATCGCCAGCTCGCGGAACACATAGTCCAGGATCGACGACGCCATCTTGATGGTGTCGTTGCCCTCGACCATGCCCGAGGGCTCGAAGCGGGTGAAGGTGAAGGCGTTGACGAAGTTCTCCAGCGGCACGCCGTACTGCAGCCCGATCGAGATCGCGATGGCGAAGTTGTTCATCAGGCTGCGGAAGGCGGCACCTTCCTTGTGCATGTCGATGAAGATCTCGCCCAGCCGGCCGTCGGCGTATTCGCCGGTGCGCAGATAGACCTTGTGGCCGCCCACCCGCGCCTTCTGAGTGTAGCCCTTGCGCCGCGCCGGCAGGTCCTCGCGCTGGGCGGTGCGTTCGACGACCCGCTCGATCACCCGCTCGATGACACGCTCGGCGGCCAAGCCGGCCTTGGCCGCGGCCGGGGCCTGGGCCAGCGCCTCGGCGACCTCCTGGGCCTCCTCGGCGTCGTCGGCCAGGGCCTGGGCCGACAGCGGCTGGCTCAGCTTCGAGCCG
>CAZEFK010000197.1:0-13388 GCA_964511405.1 uncultured Comamonadaceae bacterium
TCACGGTCTTGCCCGAGCCGCTCTCGCCGACGAGCGCCAGGATACGGCCGCGGCCGACCTGGAAGCTGACGCCCTCGACCGCCTTGATCACGCCCAGCTTGGTGAAGAAGTGCGTCTGCAGCCCGTCGACGGCCAGTGCCGGATCCGCGCTCATGACTTCAGCCTCGGGTTGAGCACGTCGCGAAGATGATCGCCGACCAGGTTGATCGCCAT
Source organism: uncultured Comamonadaceae bacterium (assembly GCA_964511405.1). Classification (GTDB taxonomy): domain Bacteria; phylum Pseudomonadota; class Alphaproteobacteria; order Elsterales; family Elsteraceae; genus CAZEFK01. Next base: position 214 of record CAZEFK010000197.1, read on the forward strand.
GATCGTGATCAGCAGCGCCACCCCGGGGAACAGGCTGATCCAGTACTTGCCGCTCATCATGTATTCGTGGCCGTTGGCGATCAGCAGGCCCAGCGACGGCTGGGTGATCGGCAGGCCCAGGCCCAGGAACGACAGGGTCGCCTCCAGCAGGATGGCGCGCGCCACCTGCACCGTCGCCAGCACGATCAGCGGCGGCAGGCAGTTGGGCAGCAGATGCCGGAACAGGATGCGCGGCTTGGACAGGCCCAGGCACTGGGCCGCCTCGATATATTCCTTGCGCCGCTCGACCAGGGCCGAACCGCGCAGCGTGCGGGCGTAATAGGCCCACTGCACCGCCACCAGCGCCAGGATCACGTTGCCGATGCCGCCGCCCAGCACCGCGATCAGGATCAGCGCGATCAGGATCGCCGGGAAGCTCAGCTGGATGTCGACCACGCGCATGATCAGGCTGTCGATGCGGCCGCCGAAGAAGGCGGCCAACAGGCCCATCACGGCACCCAAGGCGAGCGCCAGCACGCCGGCGATGATGCCGACCGCCAGGCTGGTCCGCAGACCATAGAAGATCGCGCTCAGCATATCGCGGCCCTGGTCGTCGGTGCCGAGCCAGAAGGTCATGCCGTCCATGCTCTGGCCGAGCGGCGGCAGCCGGCCGTCCATGATGTCCAGCTGGGTCAGGTCATAGGGATCCTGCGGCGAGATCCAGGGTGCCAGCACCGCCACGACGACGATCGCGACCAGGACGACCAGGGCCGCGACGGCAATCCAGTTGCTGAAGAACTCCTGAACCAGGAGCCGCGCCGGCGACGGCGCGGGCGGCAGGGCCGCAGTCTCGGTCTCGACGACGGCGGTCATGCCTCGGCGTCCTTCAGCCGGACGCGCGGATCGAGCACCGAATACAGGATGTCCACCGCCAGGTTGATCAGGATCACCAGGAACACCGTCATCATCAGGTATGCCACCACGATCGGGCGGTCGAGGAGATTGATGGAGTCGATGATGAGCTTGCCCATGCCCGGCCAGGCGAAGATCGATTCGGTCACCACGGCGAAGGCGATCAGCGCGCCGAACTCCAGGCCCAGCACGGTCACCACCGGGATCATGATGTTCTTCATGACATGGACCAGCACCACGCGGCGCTGGGTCAGGCCTTTGGCCCGCGCGAACTTCACGTAGTCGGCCAGCATCGCCTCGCTGACCCCGGCGCGCACCAGCCGGATCACCAGCGCGATCTGGCCCAGCGCCAGATTGACCGCGGGCAGGATGACGTGGGACCAGCCGCTGCCGGTCCACAGGCTGGACCGGATGCCGAGCACGCTGCCGACCGCGCCGCGCCCGGTCGACGGCAGCAGGCCCAGCTCGACCGCGAACAGCATGATCAGCATCAGCCCGACCCAGAACGACGGCAGGCTGAAGCCCAGGATCGATCCGGCCATGATCGTGCGGCCCGAGATCGAGCGCGGCTTCAAGCCCGCCCACAGGCCCAGCGGGATGCCGATCACGATGGTCAGCAGCATCGCCACGCAAGTGAGCTCGAAGGTCGCCGGGAAGCGCTGGAAGATCACCTGCAGCGACGGCTCGTTGAACACGAACGAGCGGCCGAGGTCGCCGTGCACGGCATTGCCCAGGAAGTGGCCGTACTGGACCCACAGCGGCTGGTCGAGGCCGAAGGAATGGCGCACCTGCTCGCGCTCGATCTGGGTGGCGTCCGGCGACACCAGGATCTCGACCGGATCGCCGACGGCGAACACGCCCAGGAACACGATCAGCGACATCACGGCCAGGACCACCACGCTCTGCAGCAGCCGGCGGATCAGGAAAACGACCATCGATCCTCTACGAGAGAGCGGCGCCGCCCGGCGGCGGCGCCCGATGAAGCGGCCATAGGAGCCGCGCCGGAGTCAACCGGGACGACGACGCGGAGGTCCGATGGTCAGGCCGACGGGTGGATGTCCATGGCCAGGGTCTCCTGGTCGGCGCGGCCGGCCATGGACAGGCCCTTGCGCAGCGCCCAGGTCGAGACTTCGTAGTGCATCGGGATCACCGCCACGTCGCGGATCGCGATCTCGCTGGCCTTCGCCAGCAGCTTGCCGCGTTCGGTGTCGTCGACCGTGCCCATGGCCTGCCCGATCACCTTGTCCAGCTCGGGGTTGGAATAGCGTCCGCGATTGGCGGTGCCGGCGCCCTTTGCCTTGTCGTAGGTCTGGACCAACGGCCGCAGGCAGGACGAGGTCTCGCCGGTGGGCGAGCCCCAGCCGAGCAGGAATACGCTGAACTCCGGCTTCGAGGCGCGCACCGCATAGGTCGCCCACGGCATGGTGTCGACCTTGGTCTGGATGCCGACGCGGTTGAACATCTGGGCGGCCGCCTGGGCGATCTTGGCGTCGTTGATGTAGCGGTCGTTGGGGCCGTGGATGGTCATGGCGAAGCCGTCCGGGAACCCGGCCTCGTGCAGCAGCCGTCGTGCGCCCTCCAGGTCGAAGGGCTCGACCTTGAGCTCCGTCGAGGTGCCGAAGAAGCCGTCGGGCAGGAATTGGCTGGCCGGGGTGCCGACCCCCTCCATGACCCGGGAGACCATGGCCTTGCGGTCGATCGCCTTGGTCAGGGCCTGGCGCACGCGCAGGTCGTTGAGCGGGTTGTCGCGCAGCGGCGAGCCGTCCTTGGCCGTGATGTAGGGCGGGGCATGGGTCTGCCGGTCCAGGTGGAAATAGATCAGCCGGCTCGACACCGCTTGGACGATGTCCAGCCCGGGCGCGGTCTTCAGCCGGCCGATGTCGGGGGTCGGCACCGCATCGCCGACCTGGACGTCGCCGGCCAGCAGCGCCGAGATCCGGCCCGCGGCATTGGTCATGATCCGGAAGGTGACCTTGCTCCAGGGCGGCTTGCCGCCCCAGTAGCCGTCGTTGCGCACCATCGTTACCCGGTCGCCGGGCACGAAGTCCACGAAGCGGAACGGGCCGGTGCCGATCACGGCCTTGCCGCTGTTGAAGTCGGCAGTCGGCGCCTCGACCATCTTGCGGTTGATGATCGCGATGGCGGAGATGTCGTTGGGCAGCAGCGGCGCCGGCCCGTGGGTCAGGAAGCGGATGGTCAGCGGATCGACGATCTTCGCCTCGGCGATCGAGGCGATATAGGCCGTGAACGGCGACGGGCTGTTGGGGACCCAAGGCACCCGCTTGAGCGACGCCAGCACGTCCTCGGCGTCGAACGGTGAGCCGTCGGAGAAGGTGACGCCGGGCCGCAGCTTGAATTCCCAGACCGCCGGCTCGACCGGCGTCCAGGACAGCGCCAGGCCGGGATGCAGGCGCTGGCGCTCGTCCTGCAGCACCAGGTAGCCGAACAGGTGCTGGCCGATCATGTTGTTCGGCTGCAGCGCATGATAGTGCGGATCGGTCGAGGTGATCTCGGCGCTGTAGCCGATCGCCAGGGTGTCGTCGGCCGCCCGCACGGGGCGCGCGCCTGCTGCCAGCGCCGTCGCGAGAACCGCCGCGCCCTGACCGAATTGCCGACGAGTGAGGATCATGGCCAGCTGGTCTCCGGATCGAGCGGCCAGACCGGCCGCTTGAGGTGGTGGAAGTCGAAGCGCGACAGGATCGGGGAGGTCAGGCCCGCGGCATCGACCTCGACGATCTGATCGGGTCCGAAATAGCGCCTGAATCCGGCGCGAAAATGGCCGCGGCTCTTGACCACCACGACCCGCGCCCGCGCCACGTCCAGCCCCAGATGGCCGAAGAACTCGGGATCGGCGCATTGCTGGCGCCGAGTCGAGAGCACGACCGTCACGCCCTCCAGGTCGAGCGCCGCCATCGGCCCCAGCGCGATCGCCCGACCGGCGAAGATGCCGTCGGGCGAGCCCACGACGTCGCCCGGGGCCAGCGCCACGACGGTTGCTTCGGCCTGGAAGCGGCGGGTGTAGCCAAGATGGCCGCCGCGGTTGAAGGTGGCCAGGAAGCGCTTGCCGACCCCGCGCCGATGCGCCTCCTCGGCCAGCTGCGGGTCCCAGAACAGGCCGAGCAGGGTGTCGCGGGCGCCGGCCGCCTGCAGCGCCTGAAGGATGAAGGTGGTGTTGCCCCGCCCGCCGCCGCCGGGGTTGTCCGCGACGTCGGCCAGGCACAGCGGCGGCCGGCCCGGGTCGCTCCACACCGCCCGCGCCTTCGCCACGGCATCGTCGAGGCTGGTCAGGCGGGCCTGGAAGCGCTCGCGGTCGAGCCAGGCCCGGCGCGCCAGCTCCTGCGCCAGGCCGTCGGCCGCCGCCCGGTCGCGCGCCCCGACCAGCACGGTCAGCCCGCATTTCGGCGCGTCGCTGTAGGCGAAGCCGCCCAACACCGAGACATTGACGACGCGGCCGCCGCTGGCCGCCTGGCGGCGCTGGCCATCGGTGATCAGGTCGGCATATGGCCCTGATGCGGTCAGCAGACTGACCGTCGGCGCCACCAGCGGCAGCCGGACATGGGCCTGGTGGATCGGCAGGCCGGCCATGAGGTCGTGCAGGTGGTCGGCCGCCTCGGCGCCGCGCTCGGCCTGGTCGACATGGGGATTGGTGCGATAGCCGACGATCAGGTCGACGGCGCCGGCCATGGCGTCGGAGACGTTGGCGTGCAGGTCGACGCTGGCAACGATCGGCTTGCCCGGCCCCAGGATGCGCCGCACCGCCTGGTACAGCACGCCGTCGGGGTCGCCCTCGCGGGTCGTGGTCATGGCGCCGTGGCTGCAGATGTAGGCAGCGTCGAGCGGCGCCTCGGCGGCCAGGCGGCGTTCGATCTCGGCCAGGAAGCCGGCGAAGGCGGCGTGCTCGGCGGGACCGCCGGGCTGGGCGCCGGCGGTGAAGATCGGCACCGGCAGGAACGGCCCGTGCCGGAACATCGCCCGCAGGAACCCGACATACTCCATGGGCAGGGCCGGGGCCGGCCGCGCCGCTTCGACCAGGATCGCCTCGCCCGCCAGGACCGAGAACTCCGACTCCGGGACCGCCGGCGCGAAGGCATTGCTTTCGAGCTGCAGGCCCAGCAGGGCGATGCGGCGGGCCATGGCCGATCCTGGCGAAGTCTCCCCTGGGCCAAGTAAAGCCCAGCCGCCGCCCGCCGTCGACGCCTAAGCCGCGCGCACCTCGCGGCCTAAGCCGCGCGCACCTCGCGGCCTAAGCCGCGCGCACCTCGCGCAGGAAGCCCGTCATCTCGGCCTTGAGGGCCTCGCTGCTTTGCGACAAGGCGTCGGCGGCGGTCAGCACCGCGCGCGCCGCGCTGCCGGTATCGCCGGCAGCGCGGCTGACGCCGGCGATGTTCGACGAGACCTCGTGCGTGCCCATGGCCGCCTGCTCGACGTTGCGGGCGATCTCCTGGGTCGCAGCACTCTGCTCCTCGACCGCCGAGGCGATGGTGGCGGCCGTCTCGTTGACCCGGCCGATGGTGGCGGTGATGCCCTGGATCGACTGCACCGACTGCTGGGTCGCGTCTTGGATAGTCCGGACCTGGTCGGCGATGTCCTCGGTCGCCTTGGCGGTCTGGTTGGCCAGCGTCTTGACCTCGCCCGCGACCACGGCGAAGCCCTTGCCCGCCTCGCCGGCGCGGGCCGCCTCGATCGTGGCGTTGAGCGCCAGCAGGTTGGTCTGGGCGGCGATGTCCTGGATCAGCTGCACCACGTCGCCGATCCGCTGCGAGGCCTGGGCCAGGACCTGCACTTGCCGGTTGGTGCCCTCGGCCTGGCCGACCGCATCGGCAACCATGCGGCTGGACTGCGCCACCTGCTGGCCGATCTCGCGGATCGACCCCGACAGCTGCTCGGTCGCGGCGGCCACGGTCTGGACGTTGCGGGTCGCCTGCTCGGTCGCGGCGGCGACCGTGGTCGACTGGCGCGCGGTCTGGTCGGCGGCCGCGGCCATCGACTGGGCCGTCCCCTGCAGGTCGCCGGCAGCATCGGCCACGCGGCCGACGATGCTGCCGACGCTGGCCTCGAACTTGGCCGCCAAGTCCAGCATCGCCTGCCGGCGCTCGGCCGCGGCGCGCGCCTCGGCCGCGGCCTGCTCGGCGCGCAGGCGCTCGGTCTCGACCAGGCTGTCCTTGAACACCTGGACGGTCTGGGCCATCTGGCCGAGCTCGTCGCGCCGGCCAAGGCCGGGAATTTCGGCCGCGAGATCGCGGTCGGCCAGGCGCTGCATGGCCCCGGTCAGCCGGCGCACCGGCCGCGCGATGCCACCGACCGCGATCACCGCCGACAACCCGACGATCAGCGCCAAGGCCGCCAAGGACCCGACGATGGTCAGGAGCCGCAGCCGTTCGAAATCGGCGGTCAGGCGGTCGGACTCGTGGTTGACACGCCGGGTCGTCTCTTCGGCGAAGGCATTGATCCGGTCATAGAGCGCCACCACCACGGCGCGGCCGTCCGGGCTCGCCCACGCGGCGCGGGCAACCTGGTCGTGGTCCGGAATGGCCCGGCGCTTGGCATCCATCGCCTTGTCCGCGGCGCCCTGGATGCGCTGCAGCGACGCCCGGATCTCGGCGACCAGCGCGCGCCGGCCCTGGAAATGCATCCGCTCGAGGGTGTCGGCGCTCTTGGTCATGCGGCCGGCCAGGTCGGCCAGGGATTGAGTCAGCGGCTCCAACCCGGCCGGCGGCTGCACGATCAGCAGAACGTTGTTCACCTGCCGGCCGTAGTTCACGACGTCGCCCCGGATCCGCAGGGCCTCGACCGACGCTGCGACGTCCTCGTTCAACAGCGTCGAATAGCGGTCGTCGGCGGTGCCCATGCTGTGCAGCAGCAGCGCGGCCACGCCGATGAAGGCGGCCCCCAGCAGCGCGATGATCGCATAGATCTTGGTGGGGATCTTGAGGTCATGCAGCAGCCGCACGGGGTCCTCCAGTCATGTCCGACGAGCGTTGGCGTGGGCAGTTATATGCTAGTGGCAACCGACAGGGTAGCGGTTTCGGGCGGGACGCCGCCACGTGCGGATATCGTGTCGACACACCCGCCGCGGCGCAATCGGCAATACGAATCCGACTATCGGATATGCGAATGACAAAAATTCAGGCGCTTGCCCGCCCTGACCAATTTTTAACCCGTCGGCCATCGGAGTCGCCTTGCCGGGACCGGTGCTGCCCACTATTTTGCCCCGTCCGGTCACTACGCCAACCGGATGACCCAAAACGACGGGCAGGCAGTGGCGCGACCGGCGGAGTGCGAGCAGATCCATGCGTGCTCTGATTACAACGGCAGGCGGCACGACCGAACTCGTCGCGCGCCATCGGCTGGCGCTGATCGCGGTCTGGCTTGCGGTCGCCTTCGTCCTGGTGCTGCGCGCCGGTTTCTATCCGGCGATCATGACCGGCGACGAGGTCTGGTTCAGTGAATCAGCCTTCCAGTTCCTGCATCACGGCATCCCCCAGCGCCTGATCCACGCCGATGCCGTCGGCAGCGCCAGCGCCGACTTCCTGCCGCCCATCGTGATGCTGGTGCAGGCCCTGTCGTTCTCGCTGTTCGGGCTGACGCCGTTCGCCGTGGCCTTCCAGTCCGTGGCCGCCCCCTTGACCGTCATGCTGCTGGTCTCGCTGATCGCCCGCCGGCTCGGCGCCTCGACCCTGTGGGCCGGGCTTGCGGGTGTGGCGGTGCTGGGCAGCCAGGTGTTCCTGCACGCGGGCCTATACATCCGCTACGAGGCCGTGGTCGCGGTGTGCTTCCTCGGCTACCTGGCGGCGACGCTCAGTGCGCCGACCGCGGTGCGGCCGCACATCAACCGCGGCATCGCCGGCTTCTGCCTGGCCTTGGCCGGGCTTGCCTACTACCCGCTGGCGCCGTTCATCGGCATCGCCGCGGTCGTGGTCGAGCTGGCGCGGCTCGACTGGCGCCGCCGCGACCAGTTCCTGGCCCTGCATCCGCTGGCCGCCGGCTTCCTGGTGCCGGCCGCGCTGTTCGGCGCCTATGTGGCAGCCCATCCGGCCGAGTTCGCGCTGCAAGTGCTGTCGAACGGCCAGTCGAACTATTTCACCTTCGAGCTGCCGGCACGCCTGTTCGACCTCGACTTCTGGCGCGGCTCTCGGGACGCGGTGCCGGAACTGGCGGGTCTGGCCCTGTTCTTCACGGCCGGCTGGTGGCGGCTCGGCCGCCAGTCGCCGCTGATCCGGGCCCTGTTCCATGCCGCAGCGATTACGGCGCTGCCGGCGCTGATCTACCCGTTCCAGTCGCGTCTGCTCGCGGTGCCGGTCACTCTGGTACTGATCCTGGTGGCGCTGTGGGCCGAGCAGGCCGGACCGGTCTGGCGGCCGGTGGCGCGGGCGGCGCTGGTCGGCGGCGCCGGGGCCGCGGCCCTCAGCGGCCTGCTGCTGGCGGTCACCGTTCTGGTCCAGCACACCGGACGCAGCTATGGCTGGGTCAGCGCCCGCCTGGACCGCATGCTGATCGGCGACGGCCCGGTCGCCATCGATCAGCGCGCCTGGCTGGCCCTGCGCGCCCGCGATCCCGACCGCGAGCTGCATCAGCTGATGCCCGGCTGGGCGCCGCCGCAGGTGCGGGTGTTCCAGAGCCGGATCCTCGGCGATCCCGGCCAGGGCAGCCATTTCGAGTACGTGGTGGTCAACGCCGCCGACGCCGCCGATACCATCGCGCGCACGCCGGCGCTCGCGGCCGCCTTCGCCCAGCGCAAATTCATGGAGATCGGCCGCATCCGGCCGGCCTTCCAGAAGCTGCCCTGGGCCGAGGAGCCGCCCTACGACCTGATCGTCTATGCCCGCCGCGACCTGGTGCCGCCCGCCACGGCGGAAGCCAACGCCGCCCCGGCTCTACTCCCGGGCGATCCCGGCAACGGCATCGCGGCCAGCAGCAGCGATACCCTCTAGGCCAAGCGGCTTAGCAATCGGTCAAGACTTCCGGAGGATCCTGCGACAGCCGGGCACGGCGATGGGCCAGGTGCCCAGCGGTCGGAGGGACGATCCATGCGCAGGGTTTGGGTGCTGGGCTTCGCCATCGCGCTCGTCGGAACCGCAGCCGTGGCCGACGCCGCCGAAATCGGCGCCGTGCTGGCCGGCAACCGCCACGTCTTCTGGAAGGCGATGGCGCGCGGCATTCAGCAGGCGGGCAAGGATCTCGAGGTCTCGGTCGTGGTCCGCAGTCCGGTCGACGACGATGTCAATGCGGTGAAGAACAATGTCCAGCTCCAGATCATCCACGACATGATCCAGGACGGCACCAAAGGCATCGTGCTGGCCCCGATGCCGGTGAGCGGCGTGCCGACACCCGTGCCGATTTCCGTCCCGACCCTGTTCGTCGATCGCGGCAGCCAGGATTTCACCGCCCCGGCGACGATCTCGACCGACAACACCGCGGCCGGCGCGGTCGCGGCCCGCAGTCTGGCGGGGGTGCTGCCGAAAGGCGCCAAGGTCGCCCTGCTGCGCCTGGCCAAGGATGTCACCTCGACCACCGAGCGCGAGCAGGGCTTCCTGACGGTCGCCCGCGAGCAGGGCTGGGAGGTGGTGGTCGACAGCTATCTGGGCCATGGGGTGCGCGATGCCCAGAGCATCGCGGCCAAGGCACTCGCCGGCTATGGCGGCCGCATCGACGCCGCCTTCGCCCCCAATGAGTCGACCACCTTCGGCGCCCTGCTGGCGATCCAGGACCTGCCCGCGGACCGCCGCCCGCGCCTGGTCGGCTTCGACTACCGGCCGGAGTTCGAGGACGCGCTCAAGACCGGCACGCTCCATGCCCTGATCGTGCAGGACGCCTTCCACATGGGCTACCAGGCGGTCCAGAGGCTGCTCGATGTCGAGCAGGGGCGGCCGGTGCCGGCGCAGATCGCCGTGGACGTCGTCACCGTGACCCCGGCCAATCTCGCCGATCCCGCCATCCAGGCGGCCATCGGCCAGTACCGGGAGTAGCCGGCCGCGTCAGTGGCGCATGAGCACCGGCAGGTCGGCGTGGGTCAGCATGTAGCGGGTCACGCCGCCCAGGATCAGGCTGCGCCAGGGATGCCGGGCGAAGGCGCCCATGATCAGCAGGTCGGACCCAAGCGCGTGCGCCTGGGCCAGGAGCGCGGCGCCGAACGCCTGCTGCCCGTCGACGGTCAGACCATGCAGCCGGGCGGCAATGCCGTGCTCCTCGAACAGGGGCGGCAGCGCGGGACCGGGCGCGCCGGCCCGCACCCCGGCGAGCACGTCCACGCGCGTGGCGCGGCCGATCCATCGCAGCGCCGACAGGATGGCGCCCGCGGTTCGCGCGTCCTCTCGCCAGGCAACGGCCACGTCGGCTCCAAAGGGGGCGACGGGACGCTCCGGCGGCACCAGCAGGACGGGACGACCGGTATCGAAGAGGGCGGCATGGATGGCCGCGCGCGCGGCGTCCGGCTCCCGGGGCTCGGGCCGCTTGATCACGATGACGTCGGCGCGGCTGCCATGCTCGACCACCGTGCCGTCGGCATGCCCTTCGACGTCGATCCACTGGGTCGTGTAACCGCGGCCGGTCGCGGCATCGCGCCAGGGCTCGAACACGGCCTTGGCGGCATCGACGCGCGCCTGCTCGGCCGCCCGGACGCGGGCTTGCTGGCCGCTCGTCAGCACTTCCTCGCTGGGCAGGATGGTGTCGACCGGCGGCGTCCGGATGACCAGGACGTTGACGCGCGCTGCACCGGCCAAGCCGGCCAAGCAATCCGCAGCCGCAAGCAGGCTGCGTGCCGTTCTCGGCTGTTCGATCAAGGCGAGGATCACACTGCCCATGGCCGTCGCCCTTGCTGATCGCCAGAATAGTCCGGGCCGGGCGGAGTGGCCAGGATCCCTGAGAGGCCGACCGGTTCAGGCCGGTGCGGCCGGACGCCGGCTGCGGCGCTGGGCGACCAGGGTCGCCACCGCCACGCCCGCCGCCACCACGCCCACCACCAGGGCCGCCAAGGCGTTGATCTGCGGGCTCAGGCCCAGGCGCACCGACGAGAACACCAGCAGCGGCAGCGTCGTGGCGCCCGGCCCGGTGACAAAGCTGGCGATCACCACGTCGTCCAGCGACAGGGTGAAGGCCAGCAGCCAGCCCGACAGCAGGGCGGGCGCGGCCAGCGGCAGGGTGATCACCAGGAACACCTTCCAGGGCGGGGCTCCGAGGTCGAGCGCTGCCTCCTCGATGCTGCGGTCCATATCGGCCAGGCGGGCCTGGACGATCACCGCCACGAAGGCCAGTGCCATGGTGGTATGGGACAGGACGATGGTGAGGACGCCGCGGTCGGCCGGCCACCCCAGCCCTTGCTCCATGGCCACGAACAGCAGCAGCAGCGCCAGGCCCAGGATCACGTCGGGCATGACCAGCGGCGCCGACAGCAGGATCGCGAACAGGCGGCGGCCGCGGAAGCGCCTGAGGCGCGCCAGGGCGAAGCCGGCGAGCGTGCCCAACACGGTGGCCAGGGTCGCCGTCGCGACCGCGATGCGCAGGGACAGCCAGGTCGCGTCCAACATCCGGTCGTTGCGCAGGAGCTCGCCGTACCAATGCAGCGACCATCCCGCCCACACGCTGACCAGCCGCGACGCATTGAACGAATAGACCACCAGCACCGCCAGCGGCAGATAGAGGAAGCCGTAGCCGATCAGGATCGCGGCCAGCAGCAGCGGCGAACGCCGGCCGGCCATCAGCGGCGGCCTCGCGTGGTGCCGGCCAGCTGGCGCTGGAACAGCATCAGCGGCAGGACCAGCGCCACCAGCATCGCGATCGCGATCGCCGACGCCACGGGCCAGTCGCGGTTGCTGAAGAACTCGGTCCACAGCACCGAGCCGATCATCAGGGTATCGGGCCCGCCCAGCAGCTCCGGGATGACGTATTCGCCGACCGCGGGGATGAAGACCAGCATGGCGCCGGCGGCGACCCCCGGCATCGACAGCGGCAGGGTCACCGACAGGAACGCCCGCAACGGCCGGCAGCCGAGGTCGGCGGCCGCCTCCAGCAGCGACGGATCCAACTTCTCCAGCGTCGCGTAGAGCGGCAGGATCATGAACGGCAGATAGGTGTAGATGATGCCGATCTGGACGGCGAAGGGCGTCGCCATCAGCTGCAGCGGTTCGTCGATCAAGCCGAGCTGGATCAGCACCGTGTTGATCAGGCCGGTATCCTGCAGCAGGCCGATCCAGGCGTAGACGCGGATCAGGAACGACGTCCAGAACGGCAGCACCACCAGCATCAGCATCAGGCGCTGCCGGCCCTGGGGCGTGCGCGCCATGCCATAGGCGATGGGATAGCCCAGGGCCAGGCAGCCGACCGTGGCGATGGCCGCGGTCTTGAGCGAGCCGAGATAGGCCGCCAGGAACAGGTCGTCGGCGATCAGCTGGGCATAGTTGCCGAAATCAAGCGTCACCTGGGCCCGCGCCCCCTCCAGCCAGGCGACCAGCGGCGTGTAGGGCGGCACCCCGACCCGCGACGTCGCCAGGCTGATCCCGATCACGATCGCCAGCGGCACCAGCAGGAAGACCGACAGCCAGGCATAGGGCGGCACGACCACCCAGCGCCGGCCGCCGGGCCCGCCCCGGCGGCGCATTCCGGTCATTCCGGCAGCACCACGCCGGCCTCCGCCTCCCAGCTCAGCCACACCTGATCGCCCACGCCATGGGCGGGCGCGGCGCGGCGCTCCCGGTTGGTGGCGGTTGCGCGCAGCACGGTGCCGCCGTCGAGCGCCACCCGCAGCAGCGACAGGCCGCCCAGATAGGCGGTTTCGGCGATGGCGCCCCGGGCTCGATTGAACAGCTGATCCGGCGCCGTGTGCCCGATCCGCAGCTTCTCGGGCCGGATGCCGATCGTGACCGGCCCGCCAACCGTGCCGACCGCGCCCTGAACCAGCAGGACGCCGGCATCGGCGGTTTCGATCACGGTGCCGGCCGGCTCGTGGCGCAGCACCCGACCATCGAACAGGTTGACCGAACCGATGAAGTCGGCGACCAGGCGGGACCGCGGAAATTCGTAGATCTCGGCCGGCGTGCCGACCTGGACGATGCGGCCTGCATCCATCACCGCGATGCGCGTCGACATCGACATCGCCTCCTCCTGGTCATGGGTGACCATGACGAAGGTGACGCCGGTGCGCTTCTGGATGGCGACCAGCTCGAACTGCGTCTGCTCGCGCAGCCGCTTGTCCTGGGCGCCGTGCGGTTCGTCGAGCAGCTGCACCGGCGGCCGCTTGACCAGCACGCGCGCCAGCGCGTCGCGCTGGGGCTGGCCGCCCGACAGCTGGT
>CAZEFK010000198.1:0-13255 GCA_964511405.1 uncultured Comamonadaceae bacterium
GCATGATCATCACCATGGCAGCACCTGCGGCTTCCGCCCGCCGGCTGCGCTCGCGACAGATCGCCGTCGCGAAATGCGTGGTGGTGACGATCACGGGCACCCGCCCCGCCACATGCTCCAGCACCACGTCCATGACCCGGTCGCGCTCGGCGTCGGTCAGCACGAACTGCTCGGAGAAGTTGGCCAGGATGCACAGCCCATTCGAGCCGGCGTCGATCATGAAGTCGACGCAGCGCCGCTGGCTGGCCAGATCAAGCTCGCCCGCCTTGTCGAAGACGGTCGGGACCACCGGGAACACGCCTCGGTAGGGGCGCTGGGTTTTGGACATGACAGGGTTCCTCCCGATGTCAGTGGTTGTCGCGCGGCACCGGCGAGCCCGAGCGCCCGACCAGGAAATCGAAGTCGGCGCCGCGGTCGGCCTGCAGCACATGCTCGACATAAAGGCGGGCGTAGCCGCGGTCGCTGGGCGGCGCGGGCGGTGTCCAGGCCTCGCGGCGGCGCGCGAGCTCGGCGTCGTCGACATGCAGATGCAGCAGCCGCGCCGCCACGTCCAGGGTGATCCGGTCGCCGGTCCGGACCAGCGCCAGCGGCCCGCCCGCCGCCGCCTCCGGCGCCACATGCAGCACCACGGTGCCATAGGCGGTGCCGGACATGCGGGCGTCGGAGATCCGCACCATGTCGCGCACGCCCTGGCGCAAAAGCTTGCGCGGCAGCGGCATGTTGCCGACCTCGGCCATGCCCGGATAGCCTTTGGGGCCGCAGTTCTGCAGCACCATCACCGAGGTCTCGTCGATCTCCAGGTCCTCGTCGTCGACGGCATGGTGCAGGGCCTCGATCGACTCGAACACGACGGCGCGGCCGGTGTGCTTCATCAGGTGCGGCGAGGCCGCCGACGGCTTGATCACCGCCCCGTCCGGCGCCAGGTTGCCGCGCAGGATGGCGATCCCGGCATCGGCCTTGAACGGCGCGTCATAGGGCGTAATGACCTGCCCGTTCCAGCAGGGCGCGTCCTTGACATTGTCCCACAGGGTGCGGCCGTTGACCGTCTGGGCGTCGCGATGGAGGAGCCCGCGCTCGCCGAGCGTGCGCAGCACCGCCGGCAGGCCGCCGGCGTAATAGAAATCCTCCATCAGGAAGCGGCCCGACGGCATCAAATCGACCAGGCAGTGGACCTCGCGGCCGAGCCGATCGAAGTCGTCGAGCGTGAGGTCGACCCCGATCCGTCCGGCGATCGCCAACAGATGGACGACGGCGTTGGTCGACCCGCCGATCGCGGCCAGGGTCCGGATCGCGTTCTCGAACGCCGGCCGCGTCAGGATCCGCGACAGCGTCAGGTCCTCGTCGACCATGGCCACGATGCGGCGACCGGCCATGCGCGCCAGATGCGCGCGCCGGGCGTCGGCGGCCGGGATCGCGGCGTTCTCGGGCAGCCCGACGCCCATCACTTCGACCATGGAGGCCATGGTCGAGGCCGTGCCCATGGTCATGCAGCTGCCGAAGGAGCGGTTCATCGCCGCCTCGGCCTCGTGGAACTCCGCCAGGGTGATCTCGCCGGCGCGCAGCTGCTCGCTCATCGAGATGATGTTGGTGCCCGAGCCGATGACCTGGCCGCGATAGACGCCGCGCAACTGCGGCCCGCCCGACAGGCCGATGGTCGGCAGGTCGGCCGATGCCGCCCCCATCAGCAAGGCCGGGGTGGTCTTGTCGCAGCCCATCAGCAGCACCACGCCATCCAGCGGATGGGCGCGGATCGCCTCCTCGACGTCCATCGAGGCGAGATTGCGGAACAGCATGGCCGTCGGCCGCATCGTCACCTCGCCCAGGGACGAGACCGGGAATTCCAGCGGGTAGCCGCCGGCGTCCAGGATCCCGTCGCGCACATGCCGGGCCAGGTCCCGGAAATGCGCGTTGCAGGGGGTGAGCTCCGACCAGCTGTTGCAGATCCCGATCACCGGGCGGCCGTCGAACTGGTCCTGCGGGCTGCCCGTGTTCTTCAGGAACGAGCGATAGTAGAAGCCCATCTTGTCCTGGCGCCCGAACCAGGCCTGGCTGCGACGTTTCTTCTGTTCGGTCATGGTGCGACCATAGGCCATGGAATCCATAACCGTCCAATGCTAATGGAGTGGTTAGGCTTATCAAATCCGATATGGGATATGGGTCGGTGATCACCTCCGCCAAACCCGGTTCGGCCCGGGATCCGGCGCCGTTGCGGACGCGGCTCAAACTGCGCCACGCCCGCCTGCTGGTTGCCCTCGATGCCCATCGCAAGCTCAGCCAGGCCGCGGTCGAGCTCAACCTGTCGCAGCCGGCCGCGTCCAAGATGCTGGGCGAGATCGAGGCCCTGGTCGGCATGCCGCTGTTCGAGCGGCTGGCGCGCGGCGTCGAGCCGACCAGCTATGGCGAGGTGATGATCCGGCGCAGCCGGTCGATGCTGACCGAGCTCGACCTGGCCGACGCCGAGATCGGCGCGCTCAAGGCGGGCGACGGTGGCAAGGTGGCCATCGGCACGGTGACCGCGGCGCCCGCGGTCGGCCTGGTGGCCGACGCGTTGGAGGATCTGCGGTCCAAGGCCGGGCGGGTGCAGGTGTCGATCGATGTCGACGCCAGCCCGGTGCTGCTGCAGGAGTTGGAGGCCGGGGCGCTGGATTTCGTCCTCGCCCGGATGCCGGTCGGCGGCGCGGCCGAGCCCTTCGAGGGCATCGAGATCGGCCCGGAGCCGTGCGACCTGCTGGTCCGTGCCGGCCATCCGCTGGCGGCGCGGACCGCGGTGGCGCCAGCCGACCTGGCCGACCAGACCTGGGTGTTGCAGCCCCAGGGCTCGCTCTTACGCCGCGAGGTCGAGCGCATGTTCCGGCGCCACAACATCGCCGGGCCGGCCCGGGTGATTGCCACGCCCTCGATCTTCATGTCGCTGGCGCTGGCCGCGCGCTCGGACGCCGTGACCGCGCTCGGGGCGGGCGTCGCCGAGCTGTTCGGCAATCCCACCCGCTTCGCCGTGCTGGCCTTGTCGGAGCCCCTGGTGGTCGAGTCCTACAGCCTGATCCGCCACGCCAACCGCGACCTGTCGCCGGCGGCGCGGCTCTGCTTCGACGCCATCCGGTCGCGCATCCCGCCCCGGCGGTGAGGCGCTAAGCAGCCTTGCGTGGCTGAAGCCACGATTGATTTTCCTCGGAACGAGGAAAATCAATGCTGCTTGGACTTGAAGGCGTAAGCAGGCTCAACAGAGCCTGCTTAGTCCTCGAATGGCGCGACCGTGAGCCGCCGCCCGGCCAGAAAGGCGTCGGCGACGATGCGGAACGGCCGGCCGTCGGTCTCGCAGCGGCCGCCATGCACCAGCTCGGCGAAGCGGCGATAGATCGACGCATATTCCGAGACCAGCGCGGCCCCCGCGGGCAGCCCCGTCGACAGCCGCGCGCCGCCGTCAAGCAGGCTCAGGGTCTCGCCACCCTCGGCTTCCAGCACGATCTCCCAGGTCTGGTCGCCGGTTTGGCGCCAGTCGAAGTCGGCGTCGACCACGAGGCCGTCGGCGGTCTCCAGGCCCAGCCGGGCGGCGATCGGTGTGTCGCGGTTGGCCGGAAACGAGAGATCGGCGCTGCACACGAACAGGTTGCCCGGGACCAGGCGAACCAGGATCGACAGGGCGTTGATGCCGGGGTCGAACACGCCCAGGCCGCCGGCCTGCCAGATCCATTGCTGGCCGGGATGCCAGCGCCGGACATCCTCCTTCCAGGTGATCCGGATCCGGCGCAGCCGCCGGTTCCCGGCCCACGCCGCGGCGGGGGCGACCGCGGGCGCGTGGGCGGAATGCCAGGTGGCGTAGAGTGTCCGGCCCTTGGCGGCGGCCAGGGCGACCAGGTCCTCGAACTCGCCGAGCGTGGCGGCCGGCGGCTTCTCCAGCAGCACATGCCAGCCCGCCTCGAGCGCCTGGCGGGCCTGCTGGTGGCGGCCCTGCGGGGGCGTGCACAGCGCGACCGCGTCGACCGACGGCCCGTGCGCCCGGAGCGCCTCCAGGTCGGCAAACACGGGAACATCGTCCAAGCGGGCGTGGCGGCTGACCGCGGCCGCCACGTGGAAGGCGGCATCCGCGGCCAGGACCGGCAGGTGCTGGTCGCGGGCGATCTTGCCGATGCCGACGACCGCGATCCGGATGGCAGGCATGGCTATTTCTGCCGCTGATAGACGTCGACGAACACCGCGATCAGCAGCACCAGCCCCTTGATCACCTGCTGGTAGTCGATGCCGATGCCCAGGATCGACATGCCGTTGTTCATGACGCCCATGATGAAGGCGCCGATCACGGCGCCCATGACCTTGCCCACGCCGCCGGCGGGCGAGGCGCCGCCGATGAAGCAGGCGGCGATCACGTCGAGCTCGAAGCCGAGGCCGGCCTTGGGCGTGGCGGTGTTGAGCCGGGCCGCGAAGATCATGCCCGCCAGCGCCGCCAGCACGCCCATGTTGACGAAGGTCAGGAAGCTGACCCGCTCGGTGTTGATGCCCGAGAGCTTCGCCGCCTTCTCGTTGCCGCCGAGCGCATAGACCCGCCGGCCGATGGTCGTGCGGGTGGCGACGAAGGTATAGAGCGCGATCAGGACCGCCATGATGATCAGGACGTTGGGTAGGCCCTTGTATGACGCCAGCAGGTAGCAGAAATAGACCATGATGCCGGCGATCACGGCGTTCTTCACGGCGAAGAACGAGAACGGCTCGGCCTCGCCGTCGCGGGCGCTGTGCCGCGCCCGGCGGCGCAGGGCGGCCACCAGCAGCGCCAGCGCCGCGGCGACACCGAGCACCAGCGAGGTCAGGCGCAGATGGCCGCCCTCGACGACGTCGGGCAGGAAGCCCGAACTCAGCTTCTGGAATACCGGCGGGAACGGCCCGACCGACTGGCCCGCGAGCAGCGCCAGGGTCAGGCCCTTGAACACCAGCATCCCGGCCAGGGTCACGATGAAGGACGGGATCTTGACATAGGCGACGAAGTAACCCTGGGCGGCCCCGATGGCCGCGCCGATCGCCAGGCAGGCCAGCACCGACGGCAGGATCGGCAGGTGCAGCCGGACCATCATGACGGCGGCGGCGCCACCGACGAAGCCGACCAGCGAGCCGACCGACAGGTCGATATGCCCGGCCACGATGACCAGCAGCATGCCCAGCGCCATGATCGCGACATAGCTGTTCTGCTGGATCAGGTTCGTGATGTTGAGCGGCATCAACAGGGTGCCGTCGGTCACGACCTGGAACAGCGCCATGATCGCGACCAGCGACAACAGCATGGCGTAGTCGCGCATGTTGTTGCGGATCGCGCCCGCATAGGCCTCGCGGGTCGTGACCTTTACCGCGCCCAGGGCATTGTCAGCCATGTACTGCCTCGCCATTCCTCACGATCGCGCCCATGATCTTCTCCTGCGTCGCCTCCGGGCCCAGGAACTCGCCGACGAAACGGCCCTCGTTCATGACCAGGATGCGATCGCAGATGCCCAGCAGCTCCGGCATCTCGGACGAAATCACGATAACGCCCTTCCCGGAATCCGCGAGCTGATTGATGATCGAATAAATCTCGTATTTCGCACCGACGTCGATGCCGCGCGTCGGCTCGTCCAGGATCAGCACCTCGGGCTTGGCGAACAGCCATTTCGCCAGCACCACCTTCTGCTGGTTGCCGCCCGACAGGTTGACCGTGCGCTGGAACACCCCCGACGAGCGGATCTGCAGCCGGCTGCGGAACGACTTGGCCGCGTCGATCTCGGCCTCGGCGTCGATGACGTGGCGCGTCGACACGCCCGGCAGGTTGGCCAGGGGCACGTTGAAGCGGATGTCCTCGTTGAGCACGAGGCCCAGGGTCTTGCGGTCCTCGGTCACATAGGCGATGCCGGCGGCGATCGCCCTGTGCACGGTGCTGACGTCGACCGGCCGGCCGGCCATCCGCACCTCGCCCGTGATCCGGTGCCCCCAGGAGCGGCCGAACAGGCTCATGGCGAGCTCGGTGCGGCCGGCGCCCATCAGGCCTGCGATGCCCAGGACCTCGCCGCGCCGCAAGGTCAGATCGACGCCGCGGATGACCTCGCGGTGATGGTGGATCGGATGGTGGACCCGCCAGTTCCGCACCTCGAGGATGGTGTCGCCGATCTGGGGCGTGCGCCTGGGGTAGCGTTCGGACAGGTCGCGGCCGACCATGTTGCGGATGATCCGGTCCTCGGTCACCTGGTCGCGGTGGCAGTCCATGGTCTCGATCGCGCTGCCGTCGCGCAGCACCGTGATCGAGTCGGCGACCCGCGCCACCTCGTTCAGCTTGTGGCTGATCAGCACCGAGGCGATGCCGCGGGTCTTGAGCGCCAGCAACAGATCCAGGAGGGCGGCGCTGTCGGACTCGTTGAGGCTGGCCGTCGGCTCGTCCAGGATCAGCAGGCGGACTTCCTTGGACAGCGCCTTGGCGATCTCGACCAGCTGCTGCTTGCCCACGCCGAGATTGGTGATCAGGGTGTCCGGCGACTCGCGCAAGCCGACCATGGCCAGCAGCTCACGGGTGCGGGCGCGCGTGCGGTCCCAATCGATGATGCCGCGCTTGGCTTGCTCGTTACCCAGGAAGATGTTCTCGGCGATCGAGAGCAGCGGCACCAGCGCCAGTTCCTGGTGGATGATGATGATGCCGCGCTCTTCGCTGTCGCGGATGCCCGAGAACTCGCAGACCTTGCCCTCGAAGCGGATCTCCCCGGAATAGGAGCCGTGGGGATAAACGCCGCTCAGGACCTTCATCAGCGTCGACTTGCCGGCGCCGTTCTCGCCGACCAGCGCATGGATCTCGCCGGCGTTGACCGTCAGGTTCACGGTCTTGAGCGCCTTGACGCCGGGAAACGACTTGGTGATGCCCTGCATCTCCAGGATGGCTGTCATCGCGAGAGGCGTCCCTGGAACTCTTTATCGACAGGATTGCCCCGGCCGCCGGGGCTGCCGGCGGCCGGGGCATGGCGAGGTCCGCCGTTACTGGACCTGCTTCTCGGTATAATAGCCGCTGCCGACCAGGACTTCCTTCCAGTTCGACGCATCCACGCCGACCGGCTTCAGCAGGTAGGACGGCACGACCTTGACCCCGTTCTCGTAGGTCTTGGTGTCGTTGACCTCGGGCTGCTTGCCGCTGAGCACGGCATCGACCATGGCGACGGTGACCTTGGCCAGCTCGCGGGTATCCTTGAACACGGTCTCGGTCTGCTCGCCGGCGATGATCGACTTGACCGAGGGGACCTCGGCATCCTGGCCGGTGATGACCGGCATCGGCTGGTCCTTGCTGCCATAGCCGACGCTCTTCAGCGACGAGATGATGCCGATGCTCAGGCCGTCATAGGGCGACAGCACGGCGTCGACATGCTTGTTGGTGTAGAAGGCGCTCAGCAGGTTGTCCATGCGGGCCTGGGCGACCGCGCCGTCCCAGCGCAGGGTCCCGACCTTGTCCATGCCCATCTGCTTGCTCTGGACCACCAGCTTGCCGCTGTCGATGTAGGGCTTCAGCACCGACATCGCGCCGTTGTAGAAGAAGTAGGCGTTGTTGTCGTCGGGCGAACCGCCGAACAGCTCGATGTTGAACGGCCCCTTGCCGTCCTTCAGCCCCAGCTTCTTCTCGATGTAGCTGGCCTGCAGAACGCCGACCTGGAAGTTGTCGAAGGTGCTGTAATAGTCGACATTGGCCGAGCCGCGAATCAGCCGGTCGTAGGCGAAGACCTTGATGCCGGCGTCATGGGCGTTCTGCAGCGCCTGCGACAGCGTGGTGCCGTCGATGGCCGCGATCACCAGCACCTTGACGTGCTTGGCGATCATGTCCTCGATCTGGGCCAGCTGATTGGGGATGTCGTCATCGGCGTACTGCAGGTCGGGCTTATAGCCCTTCGCCTTGAATTCCTTGACCATGTTGTCACCGTCGGCGATCCAGCGGGCCGACGACTTCGTGGGCATCGAGATGCCGACGGCGCCCTTGTCCTGCGCGCTGGCCTGGGTGGTGGCAAGCGCGAAGACCCCGAGCGACAGGGCTGCAAGCAGGGACTTCAATGTCACGAAGTATTCCTCCGAGGGTGGTTGTATTTGTACGCCGCCCTGCCCCGCCTCCAGGCGGGTTGCAAACGGAACGGCACTGCAGCAGGTGTCCGCGATCCAGCTATAACTGTCAAATGCAAACTTGGCCGGTAACCATATCAAACACGATATGGTTACCGGCCGCCAAGCGTCAGCCGGCGCGCACCTTGCCGAGGAACCGCTCGACCGCCTGGGCCAGGCTGCGACCATCAGCCAGCACGCGCCGCGGACTGGTTTCGGATCACAACGATCTATAGTGCCCGAACGGTCGGCAAATCCAGCAGCGGCGCGCGGCCCCCCTGTCGGTGGCCGGCAATGCGGGTCCGGATCGGCCGTGTTATGGTTGGGGCGGCCACAGAGCGCCGCGTCGAGCCTTGCGCCCGCGCCCGGCTCGGAAAGCGGGGAGCCATGGACGAACCATCTGCGGGAGCGCCGGTGCCCCGAGCCGCCCTTGGGCAGGTGGTCGCCGGTGTCCTGTTCGGCACCGCCCTGCTTGCGGCCGGGCTGCTTGCGACCGGACTGGGCGCCCCTCCGGAGCTCCGCACCGGTCTGGATGCCGGGCTGGTGCTGGTCTCGGGCATGCTGGCGCTGCTGCTCGTCCGAACCGCCCGGGACCGCCGGCGCGCCGAAGCCCGGCTCACGCGGCTGAACCTGGACCTGGACCGGCGGACGGCGGCGCTCGAAGCAGCGAACAGAACCCTGGAACAGCAGATGAAGGCTGGCCGCCGCAGCCAGGCGCTGCTCGAAGCCATCATCGAGAACACGCCGGCCGTCATCTACGCCAAGGATCTCGACGGGCGCTACCTGATGGTCAATCGCCGCTATTCCGAGATCTTCCATATCGACCGCGATGCGGTCCTCGACCGGACCGACCACGACATCTTCCCAAGGGCGGCGGCCGATGCGTTCCGCGCCATGGACCTGCGCGTCGCCCAGGCCAATCAGCCGCTGACGGAAGAGGAGGTCGCCCCCCACGATGACGGCCCGCACACCTACGTCTCGGTGAAGTCGCCCCTGTGGGACGAGGCCGGGCAAGCCTACGCCGTGTTCGGCATCTCGACCGACATCACCGAGAGCAAGCGCGCGCAGGCGGCGCTGGCCGCCAGTGAAGAGCGCATGCGCCGGATCCTCGAGACCGCGCCCGACGCCGTCGTCACCATGGACAGCGCCGGCCTGATCACGGACTGGAACCCGCAGGCGGAGCGGATCTTCGGCCTGATGCGTGAGGCCGCCGTGGGCCGGTCGGTCGCCGAGACCATCATGCCCGACCGCTATCGCGACGCGCACCGGCGGGGGTTGGATCGCTACCTGACCACAGGCGAATCGAGCGTCCTCAACAAGCGCATCGAGATCGCCGCCCGGCACAGCGACGGGTACAACTTTCCCGTCGAACTCACGATCGCCCCCGTCCATACGGGCGACGGCGTCGCGTTCGCCGGCTTCATCCGCGACATCACCGACCGCAAGCAGGCAGAAGCCAGGCTCCAGACCCAGCTCAAGCGCCTGGCCCTGCTCGACGAGGTCACCCGGGCCATCGGCCAACGCCAGGACACCCGGAGCATCTTCCAGGTCGTGGTCCGCAGCGTGGAAGAGCAGCTGCCGGCCGATTTCGCCTGCCTGTGCCTGTATGACGACCTGGACCGCGCGCTCACGGTCGCCGCGGTCGGGGCCAACAGCGCGGCGCTGGCGCTCGAGCTGGCGATGCCGGAGCGGGCGCGCATCGACATCGACCAGAACGGTCTGTCGCGCTGCGTGCGCGGGCAGCTCGTCCACGAGCCTGATCTGGCCACGCTGGATTTTCCGTTCCCGCAGCGGCTCGCGCGCGGCCGGCTGCGCTCGCTGGTGGCGGCCCCGTTGCAGGTGGAAAGCAAGGTTTTCGGCATGCTCATCGTGGCGCGCTTCGCGCCGCGCGGCTTCGTCAGCGGCGAGTGCGAATTCCTGCGGCAGTTGAGCGAGCACGCGGCGCTGGCGCTCCAGCAGGCCCAGCTCCACCTGGCGCTGCAGACGGCCTATGACGATCTGCGGCAGTCGCAGCAGGCGATCATGCAGCAGGAACGGCTGCGGGCGCTGGGACAGATGGCCAGCGGCATCGCCCATGATATCAACAACGCCCTGTCGCCGGTCGCCCTCTACACCGAATCGATGCTGGAGGCCGAAGCGAACCTGAGCGCCACGGCCAGGGGCAACCTCGAAGTCATCCGGCGCGCGGTCGAGGACGTGTCGCAGACCATCGCCCGCATGAAGGAGTTCTACCGCCAGCGCGAGCCCCAGCTCGGCCTGGCGCCGGTCCAGCTCAACGACCTGGTTCGCCAGGTTCTCGACCTGACCCGGGCGCGCTGGAGCGACATGGCGATGCAGCGCGGCGTCGTGATCAACGTCAGGACCGAGCTCGCCGAGGACCTGCCCCCGACGGGGGGCGTCGACAGCGAGATCCGCGAAGCCCTGATCAACCTCGTCTTCAACGCTGTCGATGCCCTGCCGGAGGGCGGCACCCTGACGCTGCGGACCAAGCTGGCCGCAGTCACCGCCGGCAGCCAGGCCCGAAGCGTCGAGGTCGAGGTCCAGGACGACGGCATCGGCATGGACGAGGAGACCCGCCGCCGCTGCCTGGAGCCCTTCTACACGACGAAGGGAGACCGCGGCACCGGGCTGGGCTTGGCGATGGTCTACGGCGTCGTCCAGCGCCATGGCGTCGAGCTGGACATCCGGTCGGCGCCGGGCGCCGGCACGACCGTGCGCCTGAGCTTCCCGGCGCCGGCAGAGACCGAGATGGCCGCGGCCGAGCCTGCCGACGAGGCGACGACGCTGTCGCGGTTGCGCCTGCTGGTGGTGGACGACGATCCGGTCCTCCTCAAGGCGCTGGGCGATGCGTTGAGCGCGGACGGACATCTCGTCACCACCGCCAATGACGGCCAATCCGCGGTCGACGCCTTCCGCAGGGCCAACGGCGGCGACAGGCGCTTCGCCGCCGTGATCACCGATCTCGGCATGCCCAAGGTCGACGGCCGCCGGGTGGCCGCCGAGGTCAAGGCCCTGTCGCCCCTGACCCCGGTCATCCTACTGACCGGCTGGGGTCAGGGCCTGCTCGCGGACGCCGACGTCCCGGCGCATGTCGACCTGCTCCTGAGCAAGCCCCCCAAACTGCGGGAAATCCGGCGGGCCCTCGCCCATCATTGCCGGGAGGCCAAGCCTTGACCATGCCCCAGCCCGACGCCGGTCCGCGTCGGCCGTGCCTGCTGATCGTGGACGACCAGGCGGCGAACCTGACGGCGCTGCGGGCCACGCTCAGCCCCCAGGGCTACGACAGCGAGGGCTTCACCGATCCGCTTGCCGCCCTCGCGGCGCTCAAGGCCGGTGCCCGGTTCGACCTGCTGCTCGCCGACCTGATGATGCCGGGCATGGGCGGCGTCGAGCTGCTGCGCCAGGCCCAGGCCTGCGATCCGGACCTGGTCGGCGTCATCATGACCGGGGAAGGCACCATCGCGTCGGCCGTGGAGGCGATGAAGACGGGCGCCTTGGACTACATCCTGAAGCCGCTCAAGCTCGCCGTCCTGCTGCCGGTGCTGTCGCGGGCGCTGACCATGCGCGGTCTGCGTATCGAGAACGCCCGGCTGGAGCGCAGCGTGCGCCAGCGCACCGCGGAGCTGGAGACGGCGCTACAGGAGGTCGAGCGCCAGACCGCCGAGCGGCTCAAGGCCGAGCAGGCCATGATGCAGGCGCAGAAGATGGAGGCGCTGGGCCAACTGACCGGCGGTGTCGCCCACGATTTCAACAACCTGCTGATGGCCATCGACGGCGCCTTGCACCTTCTCGACAAGCGCCTGGAACCCGGCCATCTCGGCCGCAAATACCTGCAGGGCGCCCGCGAAGCGACCGAGCGGGGCGCGCGCGTGACGAGCCAGCTCCTGGCCTTCTCGCGCACGCAGCGGATCGAGCTGCAGCCGATCGAGGTCTGCGCGGCGTTGCGCGCAGCGGCACCGATCATCACCCACGCCCTGGGTCCGACGATCTCGCTCAAGCTGGACGTCACGCCGGGCGAGGCCTGGACCCGGACCCATCGGGACCAGTTCGAACTGGCGCTGGTGAACCTTGCGGTCAATGCGCGCGACGCCATGCCGGACGGCGGGCAGGTCGAGCTTGGGGTCAGCCGGTCCGACTCCGCCGTGTTGGTCTGGCTGCGCGACCACGGCATCGGCATGCCGCCTGATACGGCCAGCCGCGCCGTGGAGCCGTTCTTCACCACCAAGGAGCGCGGCAGGGGGACGGGACTCGGCCTGACCCAGGTCTACGGCTTCGCCCACCAGTGCAAGGGCGACATCGCGATCGACAGCGCGCCTGATGCCGGCACGACCGTGCGGATCAGCCTGCCGCGGATCGCGGCGCCAGCAGCGCCGCTCGTCGCAGCGGTGGCCGACGCCGCGGCCCCGGAGGCTGGCGGCGGCGAGCCGGGCCGGATCAAGGTCCTCGTCATCGACGACGACGACGCCGTCCGCCAAGTGCTGGCCGACGGCCTGCGGGTCGAAGGCTTCGACGTGCTGGAAGCCGCCGACGGCGCGTCCGGGCTCGCCGTGCTGACGCGCCAGGTGCCCGACGCGCTGGTTGTCGACTTCGCCATGCCCGGGATGAACGGTGCCGAGGTCGCCGGCCGCGCCCGGACCCTGCTGCCGCGGCTGCCGGTCGTGTTCTGCAGCGGATATTCCGACACCGCCGAGATCAGCAAGGTCGAAGACGCCATTCTGCTGCGCAAGCCGATGCGCATCGGCGCCCTCCGGCGCGCCGTCCTCGACCTGGTCGGCGCGCGCAACGCCTGAGACCGCCGACTACGCCCCGAGATAGGCGGTCCGCACACCGTCGTCGCGCAGCAGCGCCGCGCCCGTGCCCGACAGCACGACCCGGCCGGTCTCCAGCACATAGGCGCGGTGCGCCAGCCTGAGCGACATCGACACGTTCTGCTCGACCAGCAGCACGGTCAGGCCCTCGGCGTTCAGCCGGCCGATGACCCGGAACACCTCCTGGACCACGGCGGGCGCCAAGCCGAGCGAGGGCTCGTCGAACATCACCAGCTCGGGCCGGCCCATCAGGCAGCGGCCGATCGCCAGCATCTGCTGCTCGCCGCCCGACAGCGTGCCGGCGAGCTGGCGGCGGCGCTCGGCCAGCCGCGGAAACAGCGCGAAAACTCGTTCCTTCGACGCCTCCG
>CAZEFK010000199.1:0-13155 GCA_964511405.1 uncultured Comamonadaceae bacterium
ACCACTTCTTCACCTATGGCTTCGCCGAGAACCGGACCTTCGCCGGGGTCTCGGCCGGGCAGGTGAAGGCCGCCTACAACGGCTATACGCTGCAGGCAGCCGAAGCGGCCTATCTCAAGGCCAACCCCGACGTGCAGGTGGCGTTCGACGGCGGCGGCGCCATCGCCCACTTCCAGGCCTATGGCGCCGCCGAAGGCCGCAGCTTTGCCGGCCGCACCCTGGCGTCGGTGCCGGCGGCCCCGCAGGCCGAGGCGCAGTACCTGGCCGCCAACCCAACGGCTGCGGCCGAGGTCGCCAGCGGCGCCTACCAGACTGCGTTCGACCAGTGGCTGCACCAGGGTATCGCCACCGGCGCCACCTACAACGGCTACACGGGCACCAGCGCGCAGTACGCCTATTTGGCGGCCAATCCCGACGTCAAGCAGGCCGACGAGCATGCCTATGCGCTGTGGCATTTCCAGCAGTTCGGGGCGGCCGACAATCGGTCGCTGGCCGGGGTGTTGAGCATCGTGGCACAGGGAACGCCGAACAAGGCCGATGTCGCCTATTTGGCAGCGAACTCGACAGCGCTGGCCGCGGTGGCCTCGGGTCAGTACGCGAGCGGACTGCAGCACTGGTTGGCGCAAGGGGCGGCGCAGGGGCTGACCTACAACGGCTATACGCTGCAACAGGCGCAACTCGCCTATCTGCAAGGCAATGGTGATTTGCTCCTGACCTACGTTGGGCCGCTGGCGCTCCAGCAAGCCAACACTAACGGCCGGGTCGACGGCCACAGCTTCGCCAGTGTCAACCTTGGCGCCGCCCCGACCAACAGCCAGAGCCCTGATCTCGCTTACCTGTTGGCGAATCCATCGGCCGCGTCGGATGTCGCGGCTGGCAAGTACCGATCCGGCCTGGATCAGTGGCTGCACGCAGGCGGCGCAAACGGCGTGAGCTATAACGGCCAAAGTCTGGCTCAGGCTGAAACAGCTTACGTAGTGGCGAACCAAGATCTGCTAGCGGCGTTCGGGCCGGCAAGGGCTCTCAGCCATTATCTTGGCACCGGCGCCTCTGAAGGTCGCGGTTTCGCCGGCATCACAGCCACCACCCTTCGCGTCAGCCCACCTCTCGCTCAATCTGTTCCGGCGTCTCCGCCGCCTCCCCCTTCGTCTTCACCCCCAACCACCTCTGGTTCCGGCTCCGGCTCGACATCCGGCGTCACCAGCACGACATCAGGTCTGGGCTCTGCGCAGCAGGCCGATGCAGCGTACCTCGCGGCCAACCCGAACGTAGAGGCCGATGTCAGTCAGGGAAAATATCTCAGCGGATTCGATGAATGGATTAAAGAAGGTGCGGCGCAGGGTCTCGCGTACAATGGATTTACTGCGCAGTCCGCTGGTGCGGCGTACCTGAAGGAGTACAGTGATGTACGTCAAAGCCTTGAAGACTCATATTGGCAAGTCGCGATTGACCATTTTAAGAGTACTGGAAAATCTGAGGGTCGAATGTTCGCCGGAATCGGTTCATTTTCACCCGACGCTGACCAATCGGCGTTGGCGACCTGGCTCGCCGGAGCTGCTGCTTCCGGTGAAACATTCAATGGATTCACACTGGCGCAGGCAGCAGTTCAATATCTTAAGGCCTATCCAGACGTAGCCGAGTCAGGTCTGTCGCTTTTGGCGTTCGACCACTTTGCCATTACCGGCGCCGCCGAATCTCGCGACTTCGCCGGCCTGCAGGCAGCCGATTTGAAACATTTAAATTATACCAGCAGCAGTAATGCTCCGTTCCTGCGGCCGTCTCCGAGCGGAGAATGGGACGTAATATTCGCTTTTTCCGAACCTGAACGAACTCTGGGTGGCGACAATAGTGAGGCCGACGTGAGCGAGTTGTATACTCCAGTCGGGTACTACAACGGATCACTTGGAGTGACTTTGTATGATCGCTCGGATCTACCCGCTGACGCTGTTGTAATGTCAAGCCGTGCGGGCAACGATACGACCCCATTTCAAGACGCAGAACTTTTGCCAGACGGTGCAATAATCAGCACAGATCCCAAATATGAACTACTTATCATGAATCCCGGCCTCGGTAAGTCGCTCGACCAAGACATATTGAATCCCACGCTGCCACCAGATGAGGCGCTTGCTGGAGCAGCTAGGGGTGGAGGGGGAACGAACCCAGGCGGCAAGTCGCCCCCGGGCGGGTCAAAACCCGGCGGCAGCACACAGAAAAAGGGCAACTCCCCTTGGGATGACCTTAAAGAAATGTTTACTAACCCAGATAAATATGAAGGAGCGGACGTCAAAACGGAATCTACCGATGAGAAGGGGCGTCATGCTTTTGTGGACACGTTTTCGTTTAACGATGCGATCACGGGCGGCACTCATACCAAAACGACGACCTCATACACGCATATAGATCTGGAAACTGGGAATGTGGTAACTTATAAAGAAGTTGTGCAAGAAGATACTGTTACTGAGCGTGGTTTTAAGGGAACATTGACTGACACTCACATAGAAGTGAAGACTACGTCTCCATATGGCCAGGTAACCACGGAACAAGTTCACGTCGAAACCACTCAAGCCATCGCGAATTCTGTGAAAGGACATGCGATACCGGGTTACCTGCAGCCAATGTTTGAACCGAAAAACGTCATTGAACTTGAGTTTTCCGTGACGACGGAAGGTCCGCCAAGAACAGGGGAGTTTTCAAATGGCACGGCCTCCCAAACAGCCGTCGATGCGGATGCCGCCGCTAAAGCTGCAGCCGTGGAGGCCGCAGCACGGTCCGAAGCGGAGGCGGATGGTCTTGGGGTATATTAGCGCGCTGTCCTACACGAGATTCACCGAGGCGCCGAAGCGAGAATCTGCTGCGACGGCGCGACCGATGAGCATCGGGCTCGGAGCCGGCGATCGTGTGCGGTTGACCGCGATCGTCGGCGACCCCCAATCGCCCGCGCAGGGTTGTGCTGTGGACTCGGATCATTCTGCTATAAGACGGGGGCTGGCGGTACTGCCGATCGTACTGGCGCCGGTTCGGCGGCATACCGTCGTCAACGGCAATTCGCGGAGGAGGCGGTGCGATGGGCTGCTCCGGGATGAGGCGCATCCTGTGGCGGCACCGACCTATTCGGGTCGAGACGGCGGCCGGGATCCGGCGATGACCTGCTCGCCGCATGTGGTCACCCATTGGACGGCGCGCGCGATGGCGGCCCTGAAGTTATGCTGAAAAGCAGCGAATGCGAAGGAGGGCGGGGATGAAGAATATAACATACCTGAAATTTGCTTTCGTGCTATTTTCAGTAATATTTCTATATAGTCGAGCGTCTACGGCCGACAGTGCAGACTTTTGGCATTCAGAACTTAGCGATAGACTTATAGAACATAATAAACAAGCCGCCGACTCTGGAGATGTTGCTGCTCAATATACATTGGGGAGAATATATGAAAGCGGCGCATTGGTACCACAAGATCTTTTCGTCGCGAAGCTTTGGTACGAACAGGCGGCGCGGGCAGGACATGCCGGCGCACAGTACGCGCTGGGCCAGATGTACGATTATGGCAAGGGAGAGCGGGTTGACAAAGAGATAGCTGCGTTCTGGTATAATCAAGCGGCCAATAAGGGATATGCGAAAGCGCAAAACCGATTGGGCGAGATGTACGAACGCGGTGAAGGTGTGATTCAAAATTATAGTCGCGCCGCAGAATGGTATGAAAGATCGTCGGAACAAGGTGAAATAACGGCAGAACGGAACCTCGGGCGTTTGTACATACTGGAAAAGGGTGTGTCGAAAAACGAGCAAGCTGCAGTAGGATTGTTTGCTCGTGCTGCCGATGGCGGAGATAGGCAGGCTCAATATTACATTGGATGGGCATATCTTCACGGAGCCTCCATAGAAAAAGACCCGTCAAAAGCGATTCATTATATCAAGTTGAGTGCCGACCAAGGATATCCGAAAGCCCAATTCCAGATGGGAGAATTCTACGAACATGGCATCTCGGTACAAAAGAATATGACCCTCGCTCAGGTTTGGTTTCGTCGGGCAGCTTCAAACGGAGATGCAGATGCGGCATTTCGTCTTGGTGAAATGTATGAGCAGGGATCGCCAGTGCCGCAAAATAATGCGTACGCATATATGTGGTTTAGTCGTGCGGCAAAGGCTGCGGAGCCGAATAAACGTGTGTTGATAATTGATCGCCTCAATCAGCTCTCTCATAGAAT
The DNA here is from genome assembly GCA_964511405.1 of uncultured Comamonadaceae bacterium. Taxonomy (GTDB): domain Bacteria; phylum Pseudomonadota; class Alphaproteobacteria; order Elsterales; family Elsteraceae; genus CAZEFK01. The sequence goes on from CAZEFK010000199.1 coordinate 4,204, forward strand.
GACAGAGTCGGAAGTCAAATCTGGAGAAGAGCTCATAAATTCATATCGACCCTGATCGAGAGCACCGCCGCCTGACACACAGCACCGCTGCCGGAGCAGCCAGCAGCGCCGCACGAGGGATCCGCACCAACCCACGCTACCCGCCCGTCACTGCCAGCCGCAGTCCCAGGGCCTGGACGAGCGCGGCGGCCGACGCCAGCGTGCGCTGGTGGTCGGGGCTCAGCTCAGCGCCGCCCAGACCGGGGCAGCGGGCGACGGTGTCGAGCGCCCGCTCGGCCAGCGCCGGGTCGGCCGCACCGAACGCGGCCGTCAGGTAGGCGGCGACGTCGGCCGGGGTCCGCAGCGCCGTGGCGCCGTCGAACGGCAGCACCGGTCCGCAGTCGAGGCCGCGCGCCAGCTTCTGGGCGGTGCGCAGGTCCTGGCCGCGGGTGCGGGGGTCGGTGCCGGCCACCAGCACCACGGTTCGGCCGCCGTCGCGCGCGAGGTAGAGGCGGGCCGCATCCCCGGCCGGCGTAACATGGACGGCGTCGGCGGCCGGCTCGGCGCCGCCGCCCAGCGCCAGCCGGTCCAGCGCGATCAGCACCGCGATCCGCGTTCGCCGGTCCACCAGGTCCCCGAACCACGCGGCGAACGCCGCCGTCTGTTCGATCGCCGTCTGTTCGATCGCCGTCTGCCCGATCTCCGTCATCCTGCCTCCGGACCTCGCCGCTTGAGGAACCCCGCGCGCGCCAGCCCGTTCTGACCGGCGCCCACCCTCTGTCGCGAGCCCATGCCGATGTCCAGCGAATCCCTGCATGTGCCGCCGGCGCGGCTGTCGGACGAGGCGCGGCTGCTGCATTACGCCATCACCTCGCTGCGCGAGGAGCTGGATGCCGTCGACTGGTACCGCCAGCGCGCCGACGACACCGAAGACGGCGAGCTGCGCGCCATCCTGCTGCACAACATGCGCGAGGAGATGGAGCATGCGGCCATGCTGATCGAATGGCTGCGCCGCAACAGCACCGACTTCGGCGGCCGGCTCAAGACCTATCTGTTTACCCAGGGCGCCCTGACCGAGATCGAGGCCGCGGCCGAGGGCGGCGGCGCCCCCGCCGCGCCCCCGGCGGAGGCCGGCGACGATCCGTGCTGCCGCTTCACCATCGGCAGCCTGAAGGGATAAGCGCCATGGACACGCTCAACCGCGGCCAGGCGCCGTTCTCGGCCAAGCTGTGGCAGGCCGTCGACCATGCCGCCGTCGAGGCGGCGCGGCGGCGGCTCACCGTCCGCCGCTATCTCGATGTCGAGGGCCCGTTCGGGGTCGGCCTGACCGCCATCGAGGTCGGCAACGACGATTATTGCCGGCAGCCGGGCGCCGACGAGGCCGGCGGCATCCTGAGCCGGGTGGTGCCGGTGCCCATGCTGCGGCGCAGCTTCCGGCTCAGCGTCCGCCGCGTCGCCGCCTTCGACCAGAACGGCCAGCCCCTGGACCTCAGCCCGGTCGAGGACGCGGCCGAGGCCGTGGCCGACCGCGAGGAAGACTATCTCTATCGCGGCCAGCCCGACTTCGGGCTGGTCGGCCTCACCAACGCCCACGGCCGCCAGCACCTGGCGGGCGGCAACTGGGCCGATATCGACCGCGCCCTGGCCGACGCGCTGGCGGCCGCCACCCGCCTCGACCAGGCCGGCTTCCGCGGGCCCTATGCGCTGGCGCTGTCGCCGCCGCTCTATAACGGCCTGTTCCGCCTCTATCCCGGCACCGACGTGCTGCAGCTGGAGCATCTGCGCCGCCTGGCCACGCTCGGCATCCACAAGGCGGCGATCGACGGCGCCGTCCTGGTCGACGCCCGCGCCGGCGTGCTGATCGTCGGCCAGGACCTGATGACCGGCTACATCAACCAGGATGGCGTCCATCACCATCTGTTCGTGACCGAAAGCCTGGTCCTGCGCGTCGACGAGCCGACCGCGATCTGCACCATCGCGGCGACCACAGACTTGGCCCCCAAGGCCGCGGGTTAGGCGCGGAACAGGTACTTACCGGCTCCCGTTCCCTGGCTGCTTCGGAACCCCTGAGGGTTCCCATGTCAGCCAGCGGAGCGGCGCCATTCACTTCGTCATCTTCGGCCTGAGCGTCAGCTCGTCCTGGGGCAACGGCCACGCCACCCTGTGGCGCGGCCTGATCGCCGCCCTCGGCCGGCGCGGCCACCGCGTCAGCTTCTACGAGCGCGACACGCCCTACTACGCCGCCCATCGCGACCTGACCGAGCTCACGGGCGGCCGGCTGCGCCTCTATGGCGAGTGGGCCGAGGTCGCGGCCGAGGCGGCGGCCGAGCTCAAGGGCGCCGACGTCGGCATCGTCACCAGCTACTGCCCCGACGCCCTGGCCGCCGGCGACCTGGTGCTCGGCTCGCGGGTTCCGGCCCGGCTGTTCTACGACCTCGACGCGCCGGTCACCCTGGCGCGGCTGCGCGCGGGCGAGCCCGTCGCCTATATCGGGCCGCGCGGTCTGGCCGGTTTCGACCTGGTGCTGAGCTTCACCGGCGGCGCCGCGCTCGACGCCCTGCGCCGCGAGCTCGGCGCGCGCCGCGTGGCGCCGCTCTATGGCAGCGTCGATCCCGCGGTGCATCGGCCGATGCCGACGCGGCCCCAATACCGCGCCGACCTGTCCTATCTCGGCACCTATGCCGAGGACCGCCAAGCGGCGCTGGTGCGGCTGCTGGTCGAGCCGGCGCGGCGCCGGCCGGATGCCCGCTTCGTCATCGGCGGCGCCCAGTATCCGGCGGCGTTCCCGTGGTCGCCGAACATCGCCTTCGTGCGCCATTTGCCCCCCAGCGAGCACCCGGCGTTCTTCGCCGGCGCCCGCTTCACCCTCAACGTCACGCGCGCGGCGATGGCGGCCATGGGCTGGTGCCCGTCCGGCCGGCTGTTCGAGGCCGCGGCCTGCGGCACGCCGATCCTGACCGACGCCTGGGCCGGCCTCGACACGCTGTTCGAGCCCGGCCGCGAGATCCTGGTCGTCGACGGTCCCGACGACGTGCTGGCGGCGCTGGCGCTCGACGAGGGCGATCGCCGCGCCATCGCCTATGCCGCGCGCGAGCGCGTGCTCGCCGAGCACACCGCCGGCCATCGCGCCGCCGAGCTGGTCGCGATGGTCGAGGCCCTGGGAGCCATCCCCGCCCAATAACAAGGATCACCCGATGTGGGGCATCATCCCGGCCGCGGGCAGCGGCACCCGGATCCAGCCGCTGGCCTTCTCGAAGGAGCTGCTGCCGGTCGGCAGCCGGATCGAGGGCGGCACCGAGCGGCCGCGCGCGGTCAGCGAATATCTGGTCGAGCGCATGATCGCAACAGGGGTCACGCGCATCTGCCTGGTCATCGCGCCGGGCAAATCGGACATCCTGGAATATTACGGCGGCCGGATCGGTCCGGCCGACCTGGTCTATGCCGTGCAGCCGGAGCCGCGCGGCCTGTGCGACGCGCTGTTCCGCGCCTGCCCGGTGATCCCGCCCGACCAGACCGTGGTGGTCGGGCTGCCCGACACCATCTGGTTCCCGGCCGACGCGCTGGCGCAGGTGCCCGACGACCGCCTGTCGTTCCTGCTGTTCCCGGTCGACGAGCCCCGCCACTTCGACGCCGTGGTCACCGACCCGGACGGCCGGGTGCGCGAGATCCAGGTCAAGCAGCCCGACGCCGGCTCGAACTGGATCTGGGGCGCGTTCAAGCTGCCGGGCCGCGAGCTGCTGGCGCTGCACGCCCTGTGGGAGGCCCGGGGCCGGCGCGACGAGTATCTGGGCAGCCTGGTCAACGCCTATCTGGCGGCCGGAGGGACGGCGTCGGCCGTGCGCGCCGGCCGCGCCTATGTCGACGTCGGCACGCTGCACGGCTATCGCAATGCGCTGCGGCTGCTCGACCGCGGGCCCGAAACCGCCGCCCCGTCGCCCCACCGCCTGGCCCATGGCGGCCGCCCGCGCGGCGGTGCCGCGGCATGAGCGGCCCGGACCGCCAGGCCGCCATCGCCCGCCGGGTCCGCGAGCTGGGGCCCTGGTTCCACAACATGGAGCTGGGCGGCGTGGCGACCGCGCCGGAACATTTCCTGGGCGACTATCCGCGGGCCAAGTGGCAGGGCTTCGCCCATGTCGTGCCGCCCGACCTCAGCGGTGCCACGGTGCTGGACATCGGCTGCAACGGCGGCTTCTACGCGATCGAGATGAAGCGGCGCGGCGCCGACCGCGTGGTCGCCATCGATTCCGACGAGGGCTACCTGGCCCAGGCCCGCTTCGCCGCCGACGTCATGGGCTGCGCGATCGAGTTCCGGCATCTCTCGGTCTATGACGTCGGCCGCCTGGGCTCCCGCTTCGACTTGGTGCTGTTCCTGGGTGTGCTCTACCACCTGCGCCATCCGCTGCTGGCGCTCGACCTGATCCACGAGCATGTCGTCGGCGACCGGCTGCTGTTCCAGTCGATGCAGCGCGGCTCGCCCGCGGTCGAGCCGGTGGCCGAGACCTATCCCTTCGCCGAAACCGCCGTGTTCGACCGGCCGGGCTGGCCGAAGCTGCATTTCGTCGAGCATCGCTATGCCGACGACCCGACCAACTGGTGGGTGCCCAACCGCGCCTGCAGCGAAGCGCTGCTGCGCGCCGCCGGCTTCGCCGTCGAGGCGCACCCCGAGCCCGAAGTCTATCTGTGCCGCCGCGCCGAGCGCCCAGGGCGCGACGGCGCGGTCTATCCGGCAACCGGCCCCGCCCTGGGGGAGGCGCCATGATCGAAGCGGTCAAGCTGTGGAACGAGCCCAACAACAAGTCGCACTGGGACCTGGCCGCCGATCCCGGCTGGGTGGCCTTCGCGCGCATGGCCAGGCTGGCCGGCGCGGCGGTGGCGGAGGCGAACCCCGGCCTGACCCGGGTGCTGGGCGGCATCTCGCCGATCGATCCCGAGTTCCTGCGGCTGCTCCAGGCCCAGGGCGTGCTGGACCAGGTCGATGCGGTGGCCGTGCACGGCTTCCCGCTCGACTGGAACCTGTGGCCGATCCACGACTGGCCGGCCAAGCTGGACGAGATCCGCGCCGTCACCGACCTGCCGATCTGGGTGACCGAAGCAGGCGCCTCGAGCTTCGGCGCCGAGGAGATCCAGGACTGGGGCCTGGCCCGCACCGCCGAGCTGCTGCGCGGCCGCGCCCCGCGCATCCACTGGTACAGCCTGTACGACCTGCCGCGGACATGGCCCGCCACTACCCGGCACAAGGAGGCCGAGGGCTCGTCCTACTACCGGCATTTCCACATGGGCCTGCTGCGCGAGGACGGCTCGCCCAAGCCGGCGGCCGAGCGCTTCGCGAGCCTCACCCCCGACCTCGGCATCTGCCAGTGGTTCCATTTCGAGGACCACCGGCTGGACGATGCCGTCGCCTGGCTGCGCCGGCTGGGCGTGCGCCACCTGCGCACCGGCCTGAGCTGGGCCGACAGCCTGCGGCCCGGCGCCGAGCGCTGGTTCGACCGCCAGATGGCGGCGCTGGAGGAATTCGAGGTCACCCTGACCTTCTGCTTCACGCCCGAGCAGTGCGGGATCCTGCCCCACCACACCAGCCCGCCCCAGGACGCGCGGGAGTACGCGGCGTTCTGCGCCGCCATGGTCCGGCGCTACGCGCCCGACCGGGCGCTGCCCGACGCCGCCTTCAGCCTGGCGGCCGAGCGGACCGCGGCGTCGGGGGCGTGATGCCAGGGGAGGAGAAGCTCCGTCGCCGCAGCTTCGCTCCTCCTCCCCTTGTGGGAGGAGGCCGGGTGGAGGGGGAATCCCGACGCCTCACGATCCTGCAGGTCGCCTATCCTCTGGCGCCGGTCGGTCCCGATGCCGCGGGCGGCGCCGAGCAGGTGCTGTACTGGCTGGACGCCGAGCTGGCGGCATCGGGGCACCGCTCGCTGGTGATCGCCTGTGCCGGGTCGCGCGTCGCCGGCCGGCTGATCGCCGGCCCGGCGCCTGGCGCGGCGATCGGTCCGGCCGACGGTGCGGCGGCGGCGGCGGCCTGGCGGCGGCTGATCGCCGAGACCCTGGCGCGCGAGCCGGTCGACCTGATCCACCTGCATGGCATCGACTGCCATCGCTACCTGCCCGCGGGGCAGGTGCCGCGCCTCTTGACCCTGCACCTGCCGCCGTCCTGGTATCGGGCCTCGATCCTCGCCGATCCCGGGCTCTGCCGGGTCTGCGTCTCGGCCGCCCAGCGCGCCGCCTGCCCGCCGGGCACGCGGATCGATGCCGTGGTTTCCAACGGCATCCCGGTCGACCGCTTCGGGCCGGCGCGGTCCAAACGCGGCTTCGCCCTGGCGCTCGGACGGATCTGTCCCGAGAAGGGCTTCCATCTCGCGCTCGATGCGGCTCGGCGCGCCGATGTGCCGTTGCTGCTGGCCGGGCCGGTGTTCGGCTATCCGGCCCATCAGGCCTATTTCGCCCAGGAAATCCTGCCGCGCCTCGACCGGTGGCGGCGCTATCTGGGCCCGGTCGGGTTCGCGGCCAAGCGCCGGCTGCTGGCCTGGGCGCGCTGCCTGGTGGTGCCGAGCCTGGTCGACGAGACCTGCTGCCTGGCGGCGTGGGAGGCGCTGGCCTCGGGCACGCCGGTGATCGGCTTCGCCCGCGGCGCCCTGCCGGAGGCGGTGCGCTCGGGCGTCACCGGGTTCCTGGTCGACGACGTCGACACCATGGCCGACGCCATCGGCACGGCTGAGGCGCTCGACCCGGCCGCGTGCCGGGCCGCTGCCCAGCCGTTGTCGACCGCGGCCATGGCGCGCCGCTATCTCGGCCTCTACCAGGCCGTCCTGGATCGGGGCGCCGCCGCGGCATGACGGCGCTGCAGGTCGCGCTGCGCGACGGCTTCCCGCCCGAGCCGGAGTGGTGGGCGCTGTGGGCCGCCGACCCGGGCGCGACCCCGTTCAACAGCCCGGACTGGCTGATCCCCTGGTGGGCCGTCTTCGGGCAGGAGCCGCTGCTGGTGGTCGAGGCCCGCCAGGACGGCCGGCTGGCCGGCCTGCTGCCGGTCTATCCCTGCGGCTCGACCCTGCTGCCGGTCGGCGTCGGCGTCAGCGACTACCTGGACGCCCTGGTCCGGCCCGGCGTCGACGGCGTGGCGGCGGCGCTGCTGGAAAGCCTGGGGCAGGCGGCGGGCCGCCGGCCTTGCGCGGTGCCCGGCCTGCCGGCCGGCTCGCCGCTGCGCACCGCCGCGGCGCCGGGCTGGCAGCCGGCGGCCGACCACGACTGCGCGCCGGTGATCGATATGGCGGCGCCGGTGCCCAAGGCCAAGCTGCGCACGGTCCTGCAGGGCCGGCGCCGGGCCGAGGCGCTGGGACCGGTCGAGCTGCGCAGCGCCGAGGCCGGAACCCTGCCGGCGATGGTCGACGCCCTGGTCCGGCTGCATGGCGCGCGCTGGGAGGCGGGCGGGGTGTTCGGCGACGCCGATGCGGAGCGCTTTCATCGGCTGGCCCTGCCGCGCCTGCTCGCCTCGGGTCTGCTGCGGCTGTTCCTGCTGACCATCGCCGGCCGGCCGGCCGCCGTCTATTACGGCATGGCCGCCAAGGGTCGCGCCTACGCGTATCTGGGCGGCTTCGACCCGGCGTTTTCGCGCGAGGGCGCGGCCTCGCTGGTGCTGCTGCACGCGCTGGAGGACGCGCGCCGGGACGGTGCTCGCGAGTTTCATTTCCTGCGCGGCCGCGAGCCCTACAAGTACAGCTGGGGCGCCACGGATCGGCTGACGGCGGTGCGGCGGTGGCCGGCGACCTGATCGCGGCCCTGTTGCGGCGGCTGATCGCGGCAGGCTCGATACAGGCATTGCGCGCGGCCCTGGCGGCCGAGCAGGCGGCGGCCCGGAACGCCGCCGCGGCGGCCCGCTGCCGGGCGCTGCTGGACCTGGCCGACCGCCATGCCTGCGGGCTCGGCAAGGCGGCGGCGATCCTGGCGCTGGTCCGGCACGACGCGGCCTATGCCGACGAAGCCGAAGGCCTTGCCGCGGCGCAGGCGCTGTTCGACGCCGCGGCGGCGCGTTCGCCCGAAACCGCGGTCGCGCTGCTGTCGCTGGGCGATCCCGATCGGCTGGCCCAGGCGACCGCCGCGGTGGTTGCGGTGCTCGACCGCTGGGCGCTGATCGGTCCCGGGACGCGCGTGCTGGACATCGGCTGCGGCATCGGCCGCTTTGCCGCGGCGCTGGCGCCGCGGGTGGCGTCGGTGGTCGGGCTGGACCTGTCGCCGCGCATGGTCGACGAGGCGCGGGCGCGCTGCGCCGGCCTCGCCAATGTCCGCCTGCGGCACACCGACGGCCGCTCGCTGGCCGGGATCGCCGATGCCAGCATCGACCTGGCGCTGGCGATCGACAGCTTCCCCTACATCGTCCAGGCCGGCCGGGCGCTCGCCCGCCGCCATGTCGAGGAGGCCGCCCGGGTTCTGGCGCCCGGCGGCAGCCTGGTGATCTTCAACTACGCCTACGGCACCGAGTCAGGCGCCGACCGTGCGGAGCTCAAGGCGTTCGGCGCCGCCTGCGGCCTGACGCTGGTCGACGCCGGGCAGCCGGTCGACGGCTGGGATGCGGCCGCATTCCGGCTGCGGCTTGACGGCGCCGCGGCCGGCATCTATTGAATTCGGAATTCCGAATTCAATAGGGGTGCGATGCAGCCGATCGGATCAGCGCCCGTCCTCATCGACCAGGTCTATGAGCAGCTGCTGGCGGCCATTGCCGACGGCAGCCTGGCGCCTGGGCAGCGCATCCGCCAGGACGCCCTGGCCGAGCGGCTGGGCGTCTCGCGCCAGCCGGTCAGCCATGCGCTGCAGCTGCTCAAGCGCCAGCGGCTGGTCGAGGAGCACGGCAAGCGCGGGCTGATCGTGGCGCCGATCAGCGGCGCGCGCGTGTTGGCGCTGTACCAGGTGCGGGCGGCGCTGGACGCCCTGGCGGCCGGCGAGGCGGCCCGCATGGTTGGGCGCGGCGCGGCGCCCGCGGCGGCAGTC
>CAZEFK010000200.1:0-13142 GCA_964511405.1 uncultured Comamonadaceae bacterium
GGAAGATGTCGCGGCCCTCGGGCGCCTTCAGGTTCAGCGACAGGCTGCGCTTGTTGCGGTGCAGGTTCTGGAAGTCGGGGCCGTGGCGCGGGCCGCCGGGCAGCTCCTGGCCCGGCTCCTCGGGCATTTCGACCTTGATCACGCGGGCGCCCCAATCGGCCAGCTGGCGCACACAGGTCGGGCCCGACCGGACCCGGGTCAGATCGAGAACAGTGAAGCGCGACAGCGGTCCGGGTTCGGGCACGGCGGCTCTCCCAAGCGTGGGCGCCCCATCGTAGGGGCCGCGGACGTCCGGGGCTATGCCCTATGGCTGCGGTTCGGACGCTTGCCAGGTTGTGCAGCCTCGATCTAGCATCCTTTGTCCGAGATACGGGTCATGTATCCGATATTTCGGACATCGCCGGCAACGACCGGCACAAGGGTTCGGCGGATCAACGGCCGCCCATGGGCGGCAAGGGATGGGGGAAATTGGAGATGAGGGTGCCGTCTGTTCTTGCGGTCGCTGCGGCCGCCTGTGCCGGTCTGGTCCTGAGCGCGGGGCTGGCCGCGCCCGCCGCGGCCGCGGCCAAGTGCATCAAGGGCGACCGCAAGGCGCCGTTCGCGATCGGCTGGGCCAACATTTACTCGGTGCCGACCTGGATGAAGCAAACCCAGGGCACCATCGAAGCGGAAGTCGACCAGCTCAAGAAGGCCGGGCTGGTCTCGAAGCTGGTCACGACCGACGCGCAGGGCAACGCCAGCACCCAGATCCAGCAGATCCAGTCGATGATCGACGCCAACCTGGATGCGATCCTGGTCGAGGCCGGCTCGTCGACCGCGCTCAACCGCGTCATCGCCGACGCCTGCGCCAAGGGCATCGCGGTCCTCAACTTCGACAGCCTGGTCGACACCGACCAGTTGACCGCCAAGATCAACACCGACTCCGCGGCCTGGGGCCAGCAGGCAGCCGAGTGGCTGGCCGGCGCCCTGGGCGGCAAGGGCAAGATCCTGGTGCTGAACGGCCCGGCCGGGGTCTCGGTCAGCGACGACCGGCGCAAGGGCGCCGAGCCGGTGCTGAAGGCCCATCCCGACATCAAGATCCTGGCCGAGACCAACACCGAGTACAATGTCGCCCCGGCCCAGGAGGCCGTGACCAACCTGCTGTTCAGCCATCCCGACATCGACGGCGTGCTGTCGCTGGGCGGCGCACTCTCGGCCGGTGCCGTGCTGGCCATGGACAAGCAGGGCCGGCCGTTCGTGCCGATCACCGGCGAGAACTACCGGCAGTTCCTGGAGCTGTGGAAGAAGGACAAGCTGAAGGCCTGGGCGACCATGCAACCCAACTGGCTGGGCGCGCTCGCCGCCTATGCTGCCGTGCAGGCGCTGCAGGGCAAGGAGGTGCCGGCCTTCGTCAAGGTGCCGCTGCCGGTCATCGACAACGGCACGATCGACCAGTACCTGGCCCGCGCCGCCGATTTCCCGGCCGACGGCTACATCTACTCGCCTTACGACCAGGCACTGTTCGACCGGCTGCTCGCGCAGAAGTGACGGCCGTCCTCGCGGCCGACGGGGTGTCGAAGGCGTTCTTCGGCAACCCCGTCCTGCGCGCCGTGTCGATCGCGCTGGCGCCGGGCCGGGTCCATGCCCTGCTGGGCGAGAACGGTGCCGGCAAGTCGACGCTGATCAACCTGCTGTCGGGCGCGCTCGGCCCCGATGACGGCGCCCTGGTGGTCGACGGCCGCCGCGTCGCCCGGCTGACCCCGCCCGAGGCGCGGCGCGCCGGCATCGCCGTGGTCCAGCAGGAGCTGAGCCTGGCCGCCGAGCTGTCGGTCGCCGAGAACATCGGCCTCGGCGCCTATCCGCGCCGCTGGGGCCTGATCGACTACCGGCAGCTCGCGCGGCGGGCGCAGGCGGCCCTGGACCTGGTCGGGCTCGACGCGCCGCTGTCGCTGCCGGTCGGCGCCCTGCCGCTCGGCCAGCGGCAGATGGTCGAGATCGCCAAAGCGCTCTATCGGACGCCCCGGATCCTGATCCTGGACGAGCCGACGTCGTCCCTGTCCGCGCACGAGACCGCGACGCTCACCCGGCTGGTCCGCCGGCTGCGCGACCAGGGCACGGCCGTGCTCTACATCTCGCACCGCCTGGCCGAAGTGATGGCGCTGGCGGACCAGGTCACCGTGCTCAAGGACGGGGTCGTGACCGCCGACCGGCCGCTCGCCGGCATCGACGCCCAGGCCCTGGTCCGGCTGATGGTCGGGCGCGATCCGGGGGACCTGTTTCCAGCCTGGCGGCCGACCGCCGAGCGCCGGCCGCTGGTCAGTCTCGCCGGCTTCGCCAGCGGCCGGGTCCGCGACGTCGACCTGGAGATCCGCGCCGGCGAGATCCTGGGACTGGGCGGACTGGTCGGGCAGGGGCAGGAGGACCTGCTGCTCGGGCTCTACGGCGCCCGGCCGGCGACCGCGCGCGCGGCGAGCGTCGGCGGGGTGCCCGGCCTGCCGCGCCGGGTGCCGCGGGCCAACGCCCTGGGCCTGGCCTATGTCCCGGCCGACCGCAAGCGCGAGGGCCTGCACCTGATCCACACCATCGCGCGCAATCTGATGCTGCCGAGCCTGGCCCGCGCCCCGGCCCTGGCGCCGCGCCGGCCGGCGCGCGAGCGCGGGACCGTCGCGACCCTGGCCCGCCTGCTGGCGATCAAGGGCGACCTTGGCCGGCCGGTGCAGGCGCTGTCGGGCGGCAATCAGCAGAAGGTGGCGCTGGCCAAGTGGCTGCCGCTCGATCCCAAGGTGCTGCTGCTCAACGACCCGACCCGCGGCGTCGACGTCGAGACCAAGCGCGAGATCTACGGCCTGCTGCGCGGCTTCGCCGCCGAGGGCCGGGCGCTGCTGCTGTCGAGCTCCGACACGCCCGAGCTGGTTCATCTGTGCGACCGCGTCGCCGTGATGCGCGAGAGCCGCATCGTCGCGGTGCTGGAGCGCGCCGAGGTCAGCGAGGCGGCGATCGTCGCCCTGGCCATGGGCGAAGCCGAGCACGTCCCGGCATGACCGATGCGGCGCTCTACTGGCCGGTGCAGGTCAGGCGCAACCGCGGCCTGCTGGGCCTGTTCGCGGTGGTCGCGGCCTTTCTGGCCGCCTATGCCGTGCTGTTCCCCGGCCTGCTGAGCGGCGCCGGCTTCGCCAAGTTCACCCAGAGCTGGTTCCCGCTGGCGCTGGTCGGCATGGCCCAGGCGATCCTGATGCTGGCCGGCGGCATCAGCCTGGCGATCGGACCGACGGTCAGCCTGGGCGCGGTGATCGCCGCCACCACCATGGTCCCGGACGGCGTCGCCGCCGGGATCGCGGCGGTTGCAGCCGTGGGCCTGGCCAGCGGTGCTTTGACCGGGCTGGTGGTGGTGCGGCTGCGCCTGCCGGCGATCGTGGTCACCCTCGCCGGCTCGTTCATCATCGGCGGCATCGCCCTGGTGCTGCTGCCGCGCCCGGGCGGCGCCATGCCGGACTGGCTGTCGGACTTGCTGGCCGGCGACCGCCCCGTCGCCTTCGCGCTGCTGGTGCTGGTCGCCGGCGCCTGGAAGCTGTATCTGGCGACGCCGCTCGGCCTCAGCCTCTATGCCGCCGGCGAGAACCCGGTCGGGGCCTACCGCTCGGGCGTGCCGGTCGATGCCGCCCGGATCGCCGCCTATGCGCTGAGCGGTCTGCTGGCGGCGCTGGCCGGCCTGTTCGTGGCGGCCCGGACCGGCTCGGGCGACCCGGTGATCGGCCAGGCTTTCACCCTCAACTCGATCGCCGCGGCGGTGCTGGGCGGCGTCGGGTTCCTGGGCGGGCGGGGCACCCTGCGTGGCGTGCTGGCCGGCAGCCTGCTGCTGAGCGTCATGATCAACGTCATGTTCTTCCTGGGCCTGCCGCCGATGGCGCAATATGTGGCGCAAGGGCTGATCATTGTGGTCGCGGTGGCGATCCCGGCGCTCGGGGGCCGGGCATGACGCGGATCCTGGTCAGCCGGCCGCTCCTCGCGCTTCTGACCGTGGCCCTGCTGTGGGTGGCGGCCGGCCTGGTCAGCCGCGGCTTCGGCAGCTACGGCCATCTGCGCTACCTGGTCGAGCTGGCGTCGGTGATCGGGCTTGTTGCGGTCGGCCAGAGCTTCGTGGTGATCGGCGGCGGCATCGACCTGTCGGTCGGGGCGCTGGTGACGATCAGCGCCATGGGCCTGCCGCTGCTGGACGCCCGGCTGGGCGGCGCCGGCGCGGTCGCCGGTATCCTGGCGCTCGCGACCGGGCTCGGGCTGGTCAATGGCGCCGCGATCGCGGGCCTGCGCGTCCATCCCATGATCATGACCCTGGCCATGGCGACCCTGCTGCAGGGCCTACTGATCCTGATCGCCGGCGGCAGCGCGGTGTCGGTGCAGAACCCGATCGTGGCATGGCTGGGCTCGGCGCGGCCGGCCGGCGTTCCGGCCGGCATCCTGCTGTGGCTGGCGGTGTCGGCCGCGGCCCTGGGCCTGCTCCACGGCACGCCGTTCGGCGCCCGCGTCTTCGCGCTCGGCGCCAATCCGCTGGCGGCCGAGCTGGCCGGCATCAGCCTGCCGCGCACTACCCTGGCGCTCTATGGCCTGAGCGGCTTCACGGCCGGGCTCGCCGGCCTTCTCGCCCTGGGCATGAACGGCCAGGGCTATGTCGGCATCGGCGATCCCTACCTGCTGGCCTCGATCGCGGCGGTGGTGCTGGGCGGCACGTCGATCCTGGGCGGCAGCGGCAGCTATGCCGGCACCATGCCGGGCGCGATCCTGCTGGTCACGATCACGGCGCTGATCACGGTGGTCAACGCCTCGGCCGGCTGGCGCAGCATCCTGTTCGGCTCACTGATCCTGGGCCTGCTGCTGCTGTCCGGGCGCGAGTCCGCGCGGCGGTGACAGGGCGTCGGCCAGCCGGTAGATCCGGGCCGCGGTGCCGGCGAACAGCAGCGCCTGTTCGTCGGCCGAGAGGTCGGCGGTGAGCGCCCGGAAGGCGTCGAACAGCCGGTCGAAGCCCGCATGCAGCCCGGCCACCGGGAAGTCGCTGCCGATCATCGCGCGCGCCGGGCCGAAACAGTCCAGGCAGGGGCGGACGACCTTGGCCAGGCTGTCGAGCGTCCAGCCGTGGTCGTAGGCGACCGGATCGGAGATCTTGATCGCGACGTTCGGGCGCTGCGCCAGCGCGCGCAGGCCGGCGCGCCAGCGGGCGAGCCCGTCGGCATCGCGGTCGGCCGGGCTGCCGCAATGCTCCAGCACGAAAAGCTGGTCCGGGACGGCGTCGGCCAGGCGCGCGGCGTCGGCGAGTTGGCTCGGGAACAGCAGCAGGTCGAAGACCAGGCCATGGCGCGACAGCCGGGCCAGGCCGGCGCGCCAGGCGCGGTCGTCCATCAGGTCGGCGCGCGCCGCGAAGCGCCGCGCCGGATCGGCATCCCAGGCCAGCGCGTCGCGGACCCCGACCACCCGCGGGTTGGCGGCCTGGGTTTCGATCTGCGCCGCGGCGTCGGGCGCATCCAGCGGCACTTGGACCACATAGCGCGCGGCGACGCCGCCGGCCTTGTCCAGGCTGTCGAGCCAGCGCGTCTCGGCCAGCGCGTCGTCGCGCCGCCAGCCGGCCTCGACATGCACCGTCGCCACGACCGGCTGGTTGCGGGCATCGCGCCGATAGTCGGCCGGGAGGTAGCTGCGCCGGAGCGGCGCGAGGTCGCCCAGACTGCCGCGGGCGCCGGCCTCCGGCGCCAGCCATGGATGGCGGCCGAGGCTCAGGTCCCACAGATGATGGTGGGCGTCGATGATCGGGCCGTCATAGGGCCGGGCCATGGGGCGCTCCAGGTCGGGTAAGGAGAGGACATGCAGGCGACGATGTGGACCTATCCCTGGGACGTCCAGGACCTGGGCTTCGAGACGGTGGCCGCGGAGCTGCGGGACCGCGCCGGCCTGACCGGGGTCAGCCTGGCCGCGTCTTACCATGCCGGCCGCTTCCTGCAGCCGCGCAGCCCGGTCCGGACCACCTATTTCCCCGAGGACGGCACGGTTTATTTCCGCCCCGACCCCAAGCGGTGGGACGGCTCGCGCCTCAAGCCCCGGATGGCGGCGATCGTCGAGCGCGGCGACGTGCTGCGCCAGTTCGTCGAGGCGCGCGAGCGGACCGGCCTGGCGGTCTCGGCCTGGACCGTGTGCCTGCACAACATGCGGCTGGGCACCCTTCATCCCGAGGCCACGGTGCGCAACGCCTTCGGCGAGTCGGCGCCGTTCGCCCTGTGCCCGTCGCATCCCGATGCCAGGGCCTATGTCACGGCGCTGGTCGAGGACCTGACCCACGGCTACCGCCCCGACGCGGTCGAGCTGGAGACCCCCGGCTTCCTGCCCTTCGCCCATGGCTACCACCATGAGAAGGACGGCGTCGGCCTGACCGCCGAGGACGATTTCCTGCTGTCCCTGTGCTTCTGCGCGTCCTGCCTGGCCGGCGCCGCCAAGGCCGGGGTCGACGGCGTCCGGGCGCAGGCGACGGCCCGGACGCTGATCGTGGAGTCGCTGGCCCGGGCCGTGCCCGCGCCGCGCTGGCCCGACTTTCCCGCCGCCGGGCTCGACGCCCTGGCCGGCCATCCGGCGCTGGCCGCCTATGCGCGCTGGCGCGCCGAGCCGGTCACCAGCCTGGTGGCCGAGGTGCGCGCGCGCGCCCACCCGGACAGCCGGATCTACGTCATCGACATCCGCGAGGGCTGGCTGGGCGGTGCCGACGCCGCGGCGCTGGGCCGGGTCTCGGACGGCATGGTCGTGTGCGCCTACGACATGGACGCCGCGGCGACCGCCGACGCCGTCGCCGCGGTCCGGGCGGCGCTCGGCCCCGACCGCCATGTCTCGGCCGGCTTCCGGGTGTTCCATCCCGAGATGGCCGGCCCAGCCGACCTCGCCGCCCGCGCCGCCGCGGCGCGCCGGGCCGGCGCCGATGCGCTCAATTTCTACAACTACGGCCTGATCCCGGCGGCCCGGCTCGACTGGGTGCGGGCGGCGGTCGACGGCGCCGGGGGATAAATCGCGACGGCGCGATTGCTTCTTCCGGCACGGGTTTGCTGGAATGGACGGGCAGGCATGACAGGGGGAGCGCCGGTGGCGATCGACAGGATCCGGATTTCGACGCTGGGCGCCGCCGTAGCGCTCGTCCTTGTCCTCGCAGGCTGCGCCCAGGGGCCCAGCCTGCCTGCGCCCCTGAACGGCGAAGTTGCGATCGTCGCGCCGGCCGATCCGGACTATGGCCGAGCCGCGCTGCCGGCCGCCGTCAAGCCGCCGGGGCAGGGCGGCGTCTCCGAGGGGCTCGTGGTGCGCGCCCTGGCCGACATTCCCGTCTATCGGCTGTGGAGCGGCCCGGCCGTGGTCGACGCCGGCGGCCACACCAACCGCATCGGCGGCTGGTGGACGCCCGGCTCGCCCCAGGGCACCGCCAGCGCCTACCGGGCGGACTACGAGATCTGCCGGGCTTGGAACGCGCTCACCTGGGTGGCGCGCTGCACCCTGAAGAAGGGGGCCGTGGTGGCGATCGGCCCGGGCCAGTCGGTCTCGGCGCAGACCTGCCAGGATCCCGCCGGGCAGGAGAGCTATCCCGCGGATCGCGCCCACTGGCAGATCTATGTGGACAAGGCCTGGAGTCGCCCGCAGGAGCTGACCTGCGAACAGCAAACCGAGGATTACCGGGCCGATCCAAACGACCTGTCGCGCCGCGCGTCGCCGTGACCGGCATCGGCGATCGACACAGGAGTCAGCGATGGACATCCGTCCGATCCGGACCGAAAGCGACTACCAGCTGGCCCTGGTCGCTGCTGCGGCATCGATGGATGCCGAAGCCGGGACGCCCGAGGGCGATCGCCTCGATATCCGGGCGACCCTGATCGAGGCCTACGAGGCGGAGCATCATCCGATCGAGGCGCCCGATCCCATCGCCGCGATCGAGTTCATGATGGAGCAGAAGGGGTTGCGCCGCTGCGACCTGGAGCCGGCGATCGGCGGCCGTGGCCGCGTCTCCGAAGTGCTGGGGCGCAAGCGCGCTCTGACGCTGCCGATGATACGGGCGCTGTCGGCGCTGTTGGACATCCCGGCTGACGTCCTGGTGCGGGAATACCCGCTCCGGACCGCGGCGTGACCGTCTACCGGCGACAGTGTCGGGCTCGTGTGAGGGGTTAGTGAGTCAGCCGGTAGCGACGCTGCGGGCCCGCGCGGGCGCGATCGTGCTGCGCGCAGGCCACGTCCTGCTGCAACGGGAGGCCGCCGACGCGTTCTGGGCGCTGCCCGGCGGCGGCGTCGAGCCCGGCGAACCATCGGGACACGCGGTGTTGCGCGAGATTGCCGAGGAGATTGGGACGCCAGCCGAGCTCGGCCGCCTGATCTGGATCATCGAGAACCATTTCGACCATGGTGGCCGACGCGTTCACGAGATCGGCTTCTATTACTGCGTCGCGCTGCCGGCGGCGGCGTGCCCGCTACGCCCCGGCGAATTCGCTGGTACAGAGGGGCATCTGCAGCTGCGCTGGTTCGGCCTGTCGGAGCTTGAGACCCTCGATTTGCGGCCTGCCGTGCTACGCCCGCGGCTCGCAGCCCTGCCCGACGGTATCGAGCATCTGGTGCAGGGCTTTGCCCAGCCGATGGAATGACCAGCGCCGGTCTCGGCCGCAATCGATAGGAACGTGATGGTCTACATGGTCCTCCATCCCGCCCATCTCATGGACTATGACAGCCTGATGGCTGGTCTCGGCGCCGCCGTTGCGGACGGCCTCGCCTACGAGCGTCGCGATGGTGACCTGTCGCTGTTCTGCTACACGAGCCGCACCGTGTACGACCAGGCCTGGACGCCGTTCACGACGATTGCCCGCGGCTTGGTCATCGACCGGATCAGGCGTCGGGTCGCTGCCACGCCATTCCCGAAGTTCTTCAACTACGGCGAAGGGGGGCGCGATGCGCCCGCCGGCGCCTTCGAAGCCTTCGAAAAGCTGGATGGCTCGCTGATCATCGCGTTCTGGCATGGTGGCTCGTGGCGGACGGCAACCAAGGGCGACTTCGAGTCGGATCAGGCCAGGGCCGGCCTCGCGCTGTTACCCCTGGATCGCATGGACCCCGGCATGACCTATTTGGCCGAGTTGGTCGGGCCGTCGAACAAGATTGTGGTCCGGTATCCCAGCGACGAGTGCCGGCTGCTCGGCGCCTATGCCGCCGATGGCAGGGAGCTCGCGCGAGCAGAGCTGGAAGCACTCGACCTTGGTGGCATGGCGCTGGCGAAGACGGTCGCGGCCAGCTCGCTCGCCGAGCTCGTCGCGCGTGCGACGACCCTCCCCGTGGGCGAGGAAGGCTATGTCCTGCGCTTCGCCGACGGCACCCGGCTGAAGCTGAAGGGGGATGAATACCGCCGGCTCCACGCGCTGATCAGCGGCCTGTCGCCCCTGTCGGTCTGGGAGGCGATGGCTGCCGGCGACGCCCAGTCGATGAGGCGCGAGCTCCCGGAGGAGTTCTGGGACGATTTCGACCAGATCGGCCGGCTGCTGCAGGCGCAGATGGACCCGATCATCGCTGCCGTCGAGGCCGAGACTGCCCGCTGGGCCACAGCGACCGACAAGGAGATCGGCCTGGCGCTCGGGTCCATTCCTGAGCCGGCGCGATCCTTCATTTTCGCAAGCCGGAAGGGGCAGTTGGGAGCCAAGAAGACCCGCCAGGCGCTGTTTCGCCTGATCCGCCCCACCGGGAACGAGCTGCCCGGATATGTTCCGAGCAGCGCGATGCGCCGTGCCTCCGAGGAAATGATGGGATGATCGCCTGAGATCACGGCACCGTCGCAGCCCAGGCCTGGCGGTACTCGGCGATCAGCCGGGCGCACAGCTCGGCCGCCGGCGGGCAGTCGGCGATCGAGCCCACGCCCTGGCCGGCCGACCACACGGTCTTCCAGGCCCGCGCCTCGTTTTTCATGTCCAGGCCGCCCTCATGGGCCAGGGCGTCGAGGTCGAGCCCCGTCGCCTGGATGCTGGCGCGCAGGAAGTTGGCGGCGACGCCGCTGATCTTGGGCGTGTAGACGATGTCGGCGGCCGCGCCGCCGACGATCATGGCCTTGTGGCCGTCGCTCGCCAGCGACTCGCGGGTGGCCAGGAAGCGCGTGCCGAGATAGGCGAGGTCGGCGCCGAGCAGGCGCGCGGCGGCGATGTGGCGGCCGGTGCTGAGCGCGCCCGACAGCACGATGGTGCCGCCGAACATCGCCCGGATCTCGGGCACCAGCGCGAACGGGCTGAGCGTCCCGGCATGGCCGCCGGCGCCCGCGCACACGGCGATGATGCCGTCGACCCCGGCGGCCGCGGCCTTCTCGGCGTGGCGCAGGCCGATGACGTCATGGAAAACCAGGCCGCCATAGCCATGCACGGCGTCGACCACGTCGCGCACTGCGCCCAGCGACGTGATCACCAGCGGCACCCGGTGCCGGACCGTGACCTCGAGGTCGGCGGCCAGGCGCGGGTTCGAGCGGTGCACGATCAGGTTGACCCCGAACGGCGCCGACCGGCTGCTGCCGGCCAGCCGCTCGGCGATCTCGTCCAGCCAGGCCGAATAGCCGTCGCTGCTGCGCGGGTTGAGGGCGGGGAAGGTGCCGACCAGGCCGCTGCGGCAGACCTCGACCACCAGGTCCGGGCCCGAGGCCAGGAACATCGGCGCGGCGATCGCCGGGATGGCGAGGTCCCGGAACAGATCGGGCATCGGCATGCGGCGCGTCTCCTCGCTAAGATGTCGGCCAAGGACAATAGCCGGGAGGACGCCGTCCGTGATCCCCACCGACGAGCAGGTCATGGTCCGCGACATGGCGCGGCGCTTCGCGGCCGAGCGGCTGGCGCCGTTCGCCGCCGACTGGGAGCGCCGGGGCGCCGTGCCGCGCCCGGTGCTGGCCGAGATGGGCGCGCTGGGCCTCCTGGGCATGCTGGTGCCGGCGGCCTATGGCGGCGCCGAGGCCGACCATGTCGCCTATGCCCTGGCGATCGAAGAGATCGCCGCCGGCAACGGCGCGGTGTCGACCATCATGAGCGTGCACAACTCGGTCGGCTGCATGCCGATCCTGCGCTTCGGCACCGAGGCGCAGAAGGAGGCCTGGCTGCGGCCGCTGGCGACCGGCGCCAAGATCGCCGCCTTCTGCCTGACCGAGCCGCAGGCGGGCTCCGACGCCAGCGCCCTCAAGACCCGGGCCGAGCGCCGGGGCGACGGCTATGTGCTGACCGGCACCAAGCAGTTCATCACCTCGGGCCAGCTCGCCGATGTGGCGATCGTGTTTGCGGTCACCGACCCTGCGGCCGGCAAGAAGGGCATCACCGCCTTCCTGGTGCCGACCGACCGGCCCGGCTACTCGGTGCTGCGGGTCGAACGAAAGCTCGGCCAGCACGCGTCGGATACCTGCCAGATCGCGCTCGATGGGGTGGATCTACCGGCCGACCTCCGGCTCGGCGCCGAGGGCGAGGGCTATCGCATCGCGCTCGCCAACCTCGAGGGTGGGCGCATCGGCATCGCCGCCCAGGCCGTGGGCATGGCGCGGGCCGCCTATGAGGCGGCGCGCGACTATGCCCGCCAGCGCGAGGCCTTCGGCAAGCCGATCGTCGAGCATCAGGCGGTGGCCTTCCGCCTGGCCGACATGGCCACCCGGATCGCGGCGGCGCGCCAGCTGGTGCTGCACGCGGCCTCCCTGCGCGATGCCGGCCAGCCCTGCCTGACCGAGGCCTCGATGGCCAAGCTGTTCGCGTCGGAGGCCGCCGAGCGGGTGTGCTCCGACGCCATCCAGGTCCATGGCGGCTACGGTTACCTGGCCGACTATCCGGTCGAGCGGATCTATCGCGACGTGCGGGTCTGCCAGATCTACGAGGGCACCAGCGACGTCCAGCGCATCGTGATCGCGCGCGGGCTGCCATGAGCCGGCCGGCCGAAGCCGCCGGCGGCCCGCTGGCGGGTATCCGGGTGGTCGACTTGTCGCGGCTGGCGCCCGGGCCCTATTGCACCATGCTGCTGGCCGACATGGGCGCCGACGTCGTCGCGGTCGGCGGCGGCCGGGCCGGCGTGGCGATCCCCGCCTTCGCCCGCGGCAAGCGGTTCGTGAGCCTGGATCTCAAATCGGCCGCCGGCCGTGACGCCCTGCACGCCCTGGTCCGCACCGCCGACGTCGTGGTCGAGGGCTTCCGGCCCGGGGTCGCCGGCCGGCTCGGCGCCGGCTATGCCGAGCTGTCGGCGCTCAATCCGCGGCTGGTCTACTGCTCGATCACCGGCTACGGCCAGGACGGGCCGCGCGCCGGCGAGGCCGGCCACGACATCAACTACCTGGCGCTGACCGGGGTGCTCGGCGCGCTTGGGCCGGCCGACCGCCGGCCCTATCCGCCGCTCAACCTGGTGGCCGATTTCGCGGCCGGCAGCCTGGTTGCAGCGCTCGGCATCGTGGCCGCGCTGCTGGAGGCCCGCAAATCAGGCACGGGCCAGTTCATCGATGCGGCGATGATCGACGGCAGCCTGTCGCTCATGGCCATGCATTGGCCGCTGTGGCGGACGGCGCTGTGGCCGGGCCGCGGCGAGGGGCTGCTGGCCGGCGACGCGCCGTTCTACCGGACTTATCGCTGCGCCGACGGCCGCTATGTCGCCGTCGGCGCGCTGGAGACGGCGTTCTTCCGGACGTTGTGGTCGACGCTCGGCCTGGGCGAGCCGCCGGACCCGATGCAGCGGGCCGAGTGGCCACGGATCGAGCGGTCGCTGGCCGACGCCTTCGCCGCCCGTCCGCGCGACGACTGGGGCCGGCTGTTCGTAGGTGGCGACGCCTGTGTCACCCCGGTTCTCGACCCCGACGAAGTCTGGACCGAGCCGCAGGTGGCGGCCCGCCATCCCGACGGCGGTCCGGCCCAGGTGCCCGCCGTGCCGCGCTTCGGCCGCACGCCGGCGGCCGCCCGCCCGGTCGACCTGGCCGATCGCACGGTCGACGTCCTGCGCGAGCTGGGGCTGGGCGAGCCGGCGGCCGCGACCGGACCCAAGCAGGAAGGCAGCGGGCTGTCCTGGCCGCCGCCCCTGGCCTGATCGCGTGGTAGGAGGGGCAAGAGTCGGGGCACCCCTTTCCGCTCACACGTCGTCATTCCCGCGAAAGCGGGGATCGTGCGCGCGCAAGCGCAATTGGTCAGGCG
>CAZEFK010000201.1:0-13107 GCA_964511405.1 uncultured Comamonadaceae bacterium
AGCCTCGCCGATCACACCACCCAGCCAAAGGTGGGCGCAGAACAGCGCTTACGCTCGATCAAGGCCCGGATCGCGTCGGCGGCTTCATCACGCTCCTGTGGCTGCTGCAAGGCCGCTGTCAGACGCTCGACCTTGGCCCTGTAGATGCCTGCGGTGTTCGGGTGAAGGTCGGGGATATCGACCGCAGTCTGTCGGATTCGTGCCGTCAATTCGTCCTGCTTCGCCTCCAGATCCCGGAGCCGATCGGTCATTCCCCGCGTGTAGCCGCCATCTTCCATGATGGTGAGCAGCTCCTTCGCCTTCTTCTCGACGGCGGCGAGAGCCCTGCGGTCGGCTTCGCCCGCCGCGCGGCGCTCTCGATTGAGGCGATTGGTCTCCTCAGCGTAGGCTCGCATCGCCTCCGCTGCGACCTCCGGCGCCATCAGGCGGTCGCGCAGTCCGTCGAGCACGCGCCTTTCCAAGGCTTCGCGGGCGATACCGTGGTTGTTGGTGCAACTGCCATACATGACGTGGTTGGAGCAGCCAAAGCGGTCCTGTCCCCGCAGCGCATAAGGGCCGCCGCAGATACCGCAGACCAACAAGCCGGACAGCAGCGACCGAGGCCGACGCGTGCCGTTAAGACGGTTCGCGTGGGCGGCCTTGGTTGCAGCGATCATCGAGGCGTATTTGGTTGACAGTTCACCCTGTCGGGCCTTGACGGCTTGCCACAGCGCGTCGTCGACGATCCGAAGCTCCGGCACATCGGTGATGATCCACGCCTGGCGCGGATTGATCCGCGAAACGCGCTTGCCGGTCGTCGGGTCCTTCACATAGCGGAGCCGGTTCCAGACCAGCTTGCCGATATAGAGCTCGTTGTTGATCAGTCCGGTCCCACGGGCGGCATGCCCGCGCAGGGTTGAGTCGGACCAGAGGGCACCCTCGGGGCCCGGCACGCCTTCCGCATTGAGACGGCGGGCCAGGGCTTGCGGACTGACGCCGGCGGCGAACTCTCGGAAGATGCGTCGGACGACCTCAGCCTCGGCCAGGTTGATCCGGCGATCGCCGCGGATCAGCTCTCCGTCTCGCCCCAGGTCCTTCACGACGTCATACCCGTAGCAGAGGCCGCCGCCGGATTTGCCCTTCTCGACGCGGCCGCGCAGACCGCGATGGGTCTTTGCGGCAAGGTCTTTCAGGAACAAGGCGTTCATGGTGCCTTTGAGGCCTACGTGCAGCTCGGAGATCTCGCCTTCGGCCAAGGTGACGATCTGGACGCCGGCAAAGCGAAGGTGCTTGAACAGGGTCGCCACGTCGGCCTGGTCGCGGCTGAGCCTGTCCAAGGCTTCGGCCACGACCAAATCGAACAGGCCTCGCTGGGCATCGGTCAGCAGCGCCTGTATGCCGGGCCGCAGGATCATGCTGGATCCGGAGATCGCCGCATCGTGATAGGTGCCGGCGACCTGCCAGCCTGACCGATCGGCGTGGTCACGGCAGACGACGAACTGGTCCGCGATCGACGTAGCGCTCTGGTTATCAGAGGAGTAGCGGGCGTAGAGCGCGACCCTTGGCATACTGCTTGTCCTCCTATTCCGGCCCGGACCCGGTTTGGGCCTCGTTGTCGTTAGCGGGGCTAGCCGCCTCGAACGCTTCCCGCGCCATCTGGCGACCAATCAGCCGCGCAATCCGCAACACGACGGCGCCCACGCGGGCTCGCGCTTCGGCAGTCTCGTCGTTCGCGGCGGCCGACACTGAATCCCGATCAACCTCGGTTTCCCTGATCATCGTCGATGTCCCATGGGAAGTCGATCAGGAAACACAGGGGCTTGGAGGGTAAATCGTCAACAATAAAATCCAGGCATCACCCTACTTCCTAGTAAAGTCCGCGCCAACATCGGATACAAAGGGGCGTCTCTATATTTGATCATCCAGCTATTCGATGAAGGCATGAGGGTATGAAAATCACGAGTATATAACGGAATGTCTATTGCCAAATCCGATGGTACGCAAAGCTAACCTCGCTGGGTTTGGTCGTGCCGCTACGAGCGCGCTGCCGACCGTCAGCGGCCCCGGCCGCCAGCTTCCGACCGCAAGCTGCTACTTCGCCGGATGTTCAGTCGCCATGGCTTGATGGACCTTTCTCCCTGCCGGAAATTATTTTTCACGCAGGGCGCACGAGTGGCTGGAACGCTGGCCTTAGTAGGGGTGTCGCCAGCGGCCATGAGCCGTGATCCCGGAGGACGATATGACCACGAGCACCAATCTCGAAACGACCAGCGATCGCCTTCTCACCGAGGTGGAACGCCAGCAGAAATATCTCGACCGTCTGCCAGCGGACTACACCTTCCCGTTGTTCAACGCTGCCCAGGCGCTGGAATCCCAGCGGCGTAGCGGGTACCGCAATACTGCGGCCGCGGCGCGTGAGATCGTGGACAATGCCCTTGAGGCCGGCGCGACCCGCGTCGACATCTGCTTTGGGCGACCGAAGCAACTGAGGGCTCACCAACGCGCCGAATCGATCAATGCGATCGCGTTTATCGATAACGGGTCGGGCATGATTCCGAAGATGGCGCAGTACGCGTTGTCTTGGGGGGCAAGCACCCATTTCGACGAGCCTGCCTTCATCGGCAAATTCGGCTTCGGACTGCCAAACGCCTCTATCAATCAAACTCGGCTTGTCGAGGTGTACACCAAGACGGCGGATGCGCAGACGATCACCAAGGCTTGCCTTGACGTTCGTCAGGTAAAAGAGCATGGCCTACAAACGATTCCTGAGACAGTTGAAGCAAAACTCCCGGAATTCGTTCAGAGCTACCTCGATAAGAGAGGCTTCGAATTTAATCATGGCACCGTGGTGGTTTGGGTTGAACCAGATCGCATCACCTACAGAACGCCGGCGGTTATGCGCGGTCATCTCGTTGATGACTTTGGGGTGACATATCGATACCTGCTAAAAAAGTCGGAGCTCTATGTTGAGGGCACCAAGGTCGAGCCGGTCGACCCGCTCTTCCTGGAGCCAGATGGCCGCTACTTCCTTGATCCGACCAAGGGCGGCGCGCAAAAGACCGCAGAATGGAACATTCCGGTCAAGTACGCACTTGACCCGGAATCCGGTCAAATGCAGCTCTCCAAGGTAGAGAGCATGTCGGACCTCGACGAGAATGACTCCAACTTGGTTGCAGCCGGCGCGATCTATGTGCGGGTCAGCCGGTTCCCCTATGGCTTCGTTGAGGCGGGGACCGGCAAGGCCGAAACCATCCCACAGCGCCGTTTCGAGATCCGCAAGACACGTCGAGGGATGTCGTTCGTCCGGGCAGGCCGCGAGATCGAGACGGTGGACGTCTTTCCGAAGTCGATGCGTGAGCAAGCTGGCGGGCTAGGCGACTGGCCGCTGCTCCAGTCCTATGCCTATCACTGGGGTGTCGAGGTGCGCTTCGACCCGGCTCTCGACGAGATCTTCGGCATCACCAACGACAAGCAGACAGTCCGTCCGATCGAAGATTTCTGGCGCCTCCTCGCCCTAAAAGACATTGCAGTCGATAAGCAGTTGGGCCGTGAACAGGCATACCAGCGAAAGATGCGCAGCGAGGAACGGTTGAAGCAGAAGCATGCGGATGCCAAAAAGAGTGCGGCTGCAACACTGGCCGAGAATGCCGCCGCCGCTGCCGACACGATCGTCGGCCAGAAACCCCGAGTGGCCGATCGCTCAAAGGCCGAGGTGCGCGAGAAGTTCGAAGTGGAGGCGAAAAAGCGGGCGAAGGTGGATCGGACATCCCTGGAACTCGCCCGAAAAGCGCTTGAGGACGAGGCAAAGCGCCGACCCTATGTCGTGGACTTCTACGATGAGCCGAGGGGGCCCTTCTACAAGCCGGACTGGGAGAAGGCAGGTCAGGTGGTAGTGTTGATCAACCGCCAGCATCCTTTCTTCCAGACCTTCTATGGGCCGTTGCTCAAGCTAAGCAACGCCGCCCAAGCCAAGCAGGCTCTCGACGTGCTTCTGATCGCGATTGCTCGTGCCGAACTGATCATTGACAACGAGCAGGCGGCGCTCTGGTACGTGGCCCAGCGCGAGCGTGTGTGGAGCCCCTTCCTCGCGGATGCCTATCATACGCTGCAGCAAGCGATGGCTCCCACGGACGAAGAAGCGGCGGAGGAAGCCGACGACTTGCCCGCCGACGAAGACGTGGCCGCCGCCGACGTGGTCGATGAGGACATGGTCGACCAGGACACGGCCGACGGTGATAACCCGGGCGAAGCGCATCCCGACGCTGCTGAATGACAGGGGGGTAGACTAGGGGGAGGGGCCGCATCGCGCGGCCCCTCTCTCCATCTGGCCTGGCGCACGAACTGGTGATATCCTGGCCGTGGGAAGTGCGTACCAGCTCGAGACCAGTGTAGAGAACGCGGCCATGAGCCGCCATGTCCTCCGGACGCTGCATCGGCCTTCAAGCTGACCTTGTAGGGCCGTGCAACGAAAGGAGGACTCTGCGATGAGCGGTGTCTCGATCACGCTTGACGACTTGCTTCGCCTGGCCCTAACGGGCCAGCCTTACAACCAGCAGCGGCTCGGCAACGAGGCCTATCGATACGCGCGGCGGATCTCAGGGACCCGCTGCAGCGATTTACCCGACGACCTGCACGTCGACATTTTCCATCAAGCCTTCGCGGAATTTTTGGGCGCCGGGTCTGCGGGGATCCAGACACAGTCGCCGAAGCAGGCCTTCCGCCGGGCCATCTATACAGCGATCCGCGCGGTGCGCGCGAGCTATGCCCCTCCAGGACGCCGCACCCGCTACCGCTCGTCCGAGGTTTGCGATGCGAAGGTCGCTGCTGAGGACGTGGGGCGAGTGATCGGATCCCGGGAATTGGAACAGTGCATCCTGCGGGATAGAGGCTCTGTGGTGCTCGACTTCGATCGCGTCGCCAGTCCGGCAGCGGCGAACGTCATCAAACAGATAGAGGACCGCCTGACGGTCGAAGTCGTCATGGCTAGGGCGCCGTCGGAGGTGGCTTTGGCATTACGTTCGATCCATATTGACGACGAGTCGGTCGAGTCTGTTGCTACCCGCATGGGCATTAGCCGTTTCAGCCTGAATCGGCGGATCACCGCCTTCTTGGGGACCTGGCGTTTGGTCGCATAGTATGTCGATGTCCCATCAGTCGCTGCGAGGAGCGGGTTTTGGCCCGGTCCTCGCTGCCCAGCGCGCATACGTTCAGGAAAGTGCTGCGAGCCGTACAAGTTTTGGCCTCCTCGTTCCCGAAGCGTTCGTTC
The DNA here is from genome assembly GCA_964511405.1 of uncultured Comamonadaceae bacterium. Taxonomy (GTDB): domain Bacteria; phylum Pseudomonadota; class Alphaproteobacteria; order Elsterales; family Elsteraceae; genus CAZEFK01. The sequence continues at coordinate 5,246 of CAZEFK010000201.1, forward strand.
GTGGAATTCGGGACCTTGGTTACCGCGGCAATGGTGATGCCGTTGCTGAATTGATCGACAATGCGATCCAAGCGTATGCAGACCGCATCGACGTCCTATTTGGCTACGATGGCACGTCTTCGGCCAAAAAGCCGGCGCAACTCGCTGTCCTAGACAATGGCCACGGGATGGAGCCCGACATGATCCGAATGGCGGTCATGTGGGGCGGAACTCACCGCGAGAATGACCGTAGCGGCCTAGGCCGGTACGGCTATGGCCTTCCTTGTTCATCGGTCAGCCTGGGGCGCCGGTTTACGGTGTTCTCGCAGGTGACAGGAGGTCGCCTGCATGCTGTCAATCTGGATCTCGATGCAATCACGGCCGGCGCCTACACCGACGCTAAGGGTGACATTACCGTACCGCCTGCGGCACCGGCCGAACTTCCCGCGTTTGTTGCCGAAGCGATAGAGCGCGGCTTTCCAGAGGGGTGGGTTTCGGGAACGGTGATCCTCATTGACAAGTTGGATCGGCTTGAGTGGTCCACCAGCCAAGGGCTGAGGGAAAATCTTTTCCGTCATTTCGGTGTGACGTATCACAAGCTCCGAGGGCAGGCCGCCATCTTCGTCGACGGCGCTTACGTGGAACCTGTTGACCCTCTTTTCCTGACCCCCGGCTTTAACCTCTTCGATTTGGATGATGACCGGGCAGAGCGCTTCGATCCCGTGCGTGTTGAGGTTCGCGATCCCGAAAGCAAGGCTTATCGAGGAGCCATGACGCTGCGCTATGCGTGGCTTCCTCCCAGCTTTGGTTCCATCGATAAGGCGCGTGATGCCGTCGGATTGAACGCAAATGCGCGCTTCTCGATCCTAAAAGATTATCATGGGGTGATTTACAGCCGAAACGGCCGCTTGATCGACGTTCAAACACGGACGCCATGGACTGCGTTTATTAACAATGACCGTTATATCAAAGTTGAGATTGAATTCTCGGCCACGCTTGATGAGTTATTCGGAGTCACAACATCAAAGCAACAAGTAACCGTCTCGCCATTGATTTGGGACCTCTTGCGCCAAGCGGGGCTGCCTAAGGCGATTGAGCAACTGCGCGCCAGGGTTCGGGATGCGAAACTCGTTCGCCGGGTGGATAGCCTCGTCAAGACCGCGCCAGGTGAACGCGCCTCGGAGCGCGCGATGAGCGACGCGGCCCCATTCCCCGGAGAAGGTGCCAAACCCCTTCAACTTGACATGGGCTTTCGCGCCGCACCCTATCGCCTTGCCTTTCAGCACGAGCCTGGCGGCGAGTTTTTTGCGGTCGAGCGAGAGGGCGGCGCGCAAACGCTCAAGTTGAATTCTGCGCATCGATTCTTTCGGGACATCTATGATGGCCCCAGATCAACTCCCGATGTTCGAACGGCCCTGGAAATTCTCCTGTTTTGCATGGGAGACATCACTCTTGAACTACCCGAGGCTCAGCGGCGGCAACACGAGACCCGCCTCACGGCTTGGTCGCATCGCCTGGAGGATGCGCTGACCGCATTGGCGGCGCATCTTCGGGCAGATGATGAGGGCGAAGAGGGGGACGACCACAATAGCTAGTCGACCGCCCCCAACTTTGGGGTAGAATGCGCCCGATCGCGGGGTGACCCGCCCGATGGGGGCTATGGTGGACGCAGACGACAAGCTTTTCGGCCCTGGGCGGCAACGGTCGTTTGCTCCATACCTCGCGCCGCGCGAACGAAAGAAGCTGCATTCGGTCCTGAGCGCCGGGGCAGCCGTTCCTCCGGCTTTTGCGGAGGAACTCCGGGCGCTCGCACGTCGCTATATCGACGACGGCGATAGCCTGAAACTGAGAACGATCTGCTTGCTCGTTGCCGACCTCTGCGAACAGGGGTGGCGCGTCGATGTCAGCAGCGCCGGAATCACCTTCGGCCCTCCGGGCATCGCTCGCGACGGTGAGGAGAGTGTCGACGAGGTTAAAGCGCGGGTTCGGTCTGCACTCCAGTCCGCCCGCGATCGCCAACTAAGAGAGCCGTCGGTTCGGTCGTTTCTGGCCCGGATGGAGCGGCGCACGAAGCGGGCACAGGGTCGTTGGTCGGTGCTCGACGTTATCGACGACGGTGCCGACCTTGCGCGACGTTTTCGCGCTATCAATGGGCTGCCCGATTCGGAGCGCGAAGCAGCTCTCGCACAACTGGTCGATCCCGTCCTCGAAATCTGTGAGCCCGGTGCGAAATGTTCTGAGACCGGACTGCCCTTGATCGATATTTGGCGCTATTTCCGGCATACGTGGGCCCACGAATATCGTTCGATTCCCGGACGCCAGATGATGGTCCTTGTTCGCAACAAGGCAAGGCCTCGCAGGCCTGTCATTGGGATTGCGATGTTGGCAAGTCCGGTGATGCGCCTGAGCGCTCGGGATGAATGGATTGGCTGGCGGCTTGACGTCGTCGCTGCGCGACTTCGCAGCGGCGAGTTGGACCCCGGCGCTTTCAGCGCAGCGATGCTGGATCGCCTAGACACTTCCATTGCGGCAATTCGATGGGACGATCTCGCCAGCGCTGACGAGATCGCTGCCCCGTCCGAAAGGCTGGCGCTTCGACTGGAGCAGCGAGCTGCCGGCGCTGCAGCAGCCCGCGAAGCGCAATTGCGAGCCCATTTTGAGGTGCATCGAGGTGAGGAGCAGGTCCCTCCATTCCGCGGCGAGGTGAAATGTGCAGAGCCAGACACTGACTGGCGCACAGCCTCCGAAGACATTCTATTTTTGCAAAAACGCGCGGCAGGCCTGGCGCAGTTATGCTTTGCAAAGCAGACATTCCAAGCCTGTGACCTGCGCCGCGACCCGGCAAAAGCACTTCAGCAACTCCTTGCCAGTCGCGCCGGTCAACGAACAATCAATATTGTTCTCGCTGAGTTCCGCAAAGCCGGACTTTCCAGTGAGATCGTTGATCTCAGCATCTGCGGGGCTGTTCATCCATATAACGAAATCCTGGGCGGGAAGCTCGTTGCACTCTTGCTCACGTCCCGGGAAATTCATGATGCTTATGCGAAGCGATACGGCCAGCAGGTCAGTGTCATTGCCTCCCAAATGGCTGGCCGCGCGATTACGAAACCAGCAGATCTGAAAATACTAACGACTACGAGCCTCTATGGTGTAGGCTCTAGTCAATACAATCGTCTGACATTGCGCGCCTCTCAGCATCACGAGCTTGATCACGACCTCGGATACACCAAAATCGGGGAGAGCTTGACCGGTGGATTCGGTACGCTACATCTGAGCACAGTCACGGCACATGCGTTGCGGAGCATGGCATTGCTGCGACATGATGCTCGACGGGTAAATAATCGCTTCGGCGAAGGCACAAGCCCTCGACTTCGACAAATACGCGAAGGTCTTGATGCTCTGGGGCTAAAAAGCGACGCTGTCTTGCACCATGCCACACCACGTATATTCTACGGATGCGAACTCATTCCTGAGGCGCGAGCATCACTGATGGGTGTCGGCTCTACGCGCATGGACAGCGCCTGTGGTGTTCGCGATATTGCAGCTGCTTGGCGTCGGCGCTGGCTTTCCAATCGAGTCCGGCGCCCTCAAACCCTTGACGCCCTTCGGGCTCTTGGGTCTACCAGCATCCGAGCCATCCTTCATGCCGACACGGATGGGCAATTCCTGTTGCCGATCGAACCGCGCTAATCGCTGGCCTGCGGCGGAGCATCAGTTGGTAAGGGCCGCTGCCAGCAACCGTTCGACAATGACGCAGTCGCGCCACTGCCCATCGAGCCGGCCGTGGCGCTCATAGATGCCGACCTCCCGGAAGCCCAGGCTGCGCATCAGCCCCCGGCTGGCGGCGTTCTCCACGAAGATCCGCGATATCAGCTTCCAGAGTCCGGCAGCTTCCGACGCCACGATCAGTGCCTGCATCGCCACGCGGCCGGCGCTACTTCGCCGCCCATCGCGCGGGACATAGACCGAGAACTCGGCGATACCGGCATACCAAGCCGTGGACCGTTAGGCTGATGCCGAGGCCCAGGCAATGACCTCCCCGCTGTCCTCAACCACGACCAGCGGCAGGCCGCGCTGGAGCCAGGGCGCGATGTCCGCCGGCTGGCGTGGCTCGTCTGGAAGGTCGCGATACGGTCCTCGATGCCCTGATTGTCGATCCGGCAGATGGCCTCGATGTCGGCCCCGGTCGCGGGGCGCGTTGTCAGCATGACGTCCCTCCGGCGACAGGTTACGCCGCGGGCCGCCGGACCGCGGCGAGCAAGGTCAGGGCCAGCGTCAGGTTGGCGAGCGCAGCGACGCAGATCCAGTCCAGCGCGCCGGCAGCGCCGCTCCAGACCACCAGCAGCGACCCGATCGAGGGCGCCGCCGCCTGCACGATCAGGCTCGGCATGGCCAGCCGCCCCATCAGGGCGGCGTAGCAGGCGGGCCCGAACAGGGCGAGCGGCAGCGTCCCCCGTGCGATCGACTCCAGCCCGATGCCGGCGCCGTAGAGGATCAGTGCCGGGACCAGCACCGGCTGGCCGCTGACGAGCGCCGACAGGCCGAGCAGGACGAGCGTGGTCGAGGCCGCCTTGGTCCAGATCGGGTGAAGGAACCGGCCGACCGCCATCTCGATCGCCCGGGCACCGACCTGCGACGGGCCGACCACGGCGCCCAGCGACACGGCGGCGGCGAGCGTCAGGTCGCGGGCCTGCAGCAGCGTCAGCAGGTGGACCGAGATCACCGCCGAGACGCCGGACGCCAGGGTGAGCGACCCGGCGAGCAGCCCGAGCAGCAGGGGCGGCCGGGCGGCCGGTGACGGGGTTGTCGGCCGGGCCCTCCGCCGCCGAAGGCGCATCGCCCGCGACGGCCGGCAGCGCCGCCAGGTAGAGCGGCAGGACCAGGGCGATGTGGATGCCGGCATAGGCGAGGCAGGCGCCGCGCCAGCCCAACTCGCTCACCAGCAGCGCCGATAGTGGCCGGCAGGCGGTGCTGGCGAAGCCGCCGAACAGCGTCAGGGTGGTGATCGCCGAGCGCGCGCCCCGGCCGTAGATCCGGCCGAGCGCGCCGAACGTCGCGTCATAGAGCCCGCCGCGCATTGCCGAGCCCCATCACCACCCAGGCGGCGAGATAGGTCGGGAGGCCGGGCGCCAGCGCCAGGCCAGCGAGCCCGGCGGCGAGCAAACATTGCGTGGGCGGCCACGGTCGCGGCGACGCCGCCCAGGACCTGCGCCAGGCCGTAGGCTGCGACTTCGCGGGGCGCCAACTCGCGGCGGAGCGCCATCACCAGCGAGACGGCCGGGTTGAAATGGGCGCCGGAGATCGGCCCCAGGATGGTGATGAGCACGATCAGGATGGCGCCGGTCGGCAGCGTGTTGCCCAGCAGTTGCAGCGCCACGTCGGCGGTCAGCGCGGCGGTCATGATGCCGCAGCCGACCACCGTCGCGACCAGCAGGCCGGTGCCCAGCGCCTCGGCCGCGAGGCGCCGCGACAGGGTGAACGACACCGCCCGGCCCTCGCCGGGCCGGGCGACCCGCGCCGCAGCGGCGGTCACGGCGACGCGCCCGGGCCGACCCGGCGACCGTGCTCGTCAATCACCCGCTCGCCGTCCTCCTTGGCGAAGGCGCCCTGCTGCGGCCGGTCCAGCAGGTCGAGCACGGCCTCCGACGGCCGGCACAGCTTGACCCCGAGGGGCGAGCGACGATCGGCCGGTTGATCAGGATCCGATGGGCCATCATGGCGTCGAGCAGCTGCGCGTCGGTGAGGGCCGGGTCGCCGAGGCGGAGGTCGTGGTAGGGCGTGCCCTTCTCGCGCAGCAGGGCGCGGACCGAGATGCCCATGCGGCTGATCAGCTCGACCAGCAGGTCGCGGGCGGGCGGCGTCTTCAGGTACTCGATCACGTGCGGCTCAATGCCGGCGTTGCGGATCATGGCGAGCGTGTTGCGCGACGTGCCGCAATCCGGGTTGTGGTAGATGACGACGTCCATGGCCGGCCTCACGCCACGCTAGTAAAGAGGCCGGGACGGCTAGGCGTCCCGGCCTTTTGACGTGTCGGCCGGCGCATCGGACAAGGAGGTGCCGGCGCATTCAATCGCCGCTTTACTGCATGAGAGCGCGGGGACTGCTAAGGACGCTTAGTGGGCCTCCGTTGAGGATAGATCGTCGTCATGGCTAGGCGGCCGCGCGCCAGGTCGCGGCGAAGGCGGCAATCCGCCGAGTGAGGCTGAAGCGGCTGATACCCAGGAGGGTAGCAACCGCGCCGACCGGCTCGCCATCGATGTGGATCAGGCGCAGCGCGAGTGCCGTCTCCGGCGTCGCGCTGTCAAGGATGGCTTCGATCGCGAGACGATCCTCGACAAGCTTGACCTCGTTTTCCGCTGCCAGGCTCGACACGCGGCCGAAGTCCAGCCTCACCGATGGCCCGTCTTTCACCAGGATCTGCTCGATCTCCCGAGGACCAATCACCCGCCCGATGTCCTCAGCGGCGACCTTGGCAACCCGAGCCTCAGTCGAATTGTGGCGGGTTCGCTGACCAGGAGGGGCATAGCTCGCACGCACAATCCGGATCGCAGCATAAATGGCCCTGCGAAAGGCTTGTTTCGGCGATTGAGTCTGAATCGCCAAAGGGCCCGCAGCAAACAATTCCGCGAAGGCCTCGTGGAAGATCTCCTCATGCAAGTCCTCGGGCAGGTCTCTGCAGCGGTGGTTCGTAATTCGCCGAGCGTAGCGATAAGCCTGATCGCCAAGGCGTTGTTGATTGTAATGCTGGCCCGTTAGAGCCAGGCGGAGCAAATTGTCGAGTGTGGTCGAGACACCGTTCATCACGGAGTTGCCCTTTCGTTGCATTGGCCTTACAAGGTCCAACTTGAAGGCCGATGCAGCGTCCGGGGGACATGGCGGCTCGTGGCCGCGTTCTCCGCACTGGTCTCGAGCTGGTGCACACTACTATGGCCAGGCTTTTACGCTTTTGTGCGCCAAATGATGGAAAGCCCGCGGGACCGGTGCTTGTTAGTTGCTCCTGACTACCATCATCGATGGGTCGATCATGCCCCCACTTCGCTAACAACGCCCTGAGAGTGAGAGGGAGGCCGGGTTTTCCCCGACGGAATAGGGTTCGGGAGAGAGGCTCCCGGTGTCCGTCGTGGAGATATCCGATGCCTCACATCGAAGGAGCGGACGCCGTTCACGGCCGCACGGGCGGCTACAAAGTTGATGTGACCCGGGGCGAGCGGGTCGGCCGCGTATCCTCGGAATGGTTCGCCCGGCCGGCGGACGAGCGCTACTTGTCCCTGTCGGACCTCTATGCCGCGGTGCGCGGCCGGACTGAGCGCAGTCGGACCCGAACCGTGGAAAGCGCAGCGATCCGGGTGGAGGCCAGCCGGGACGACGCCGAGCGGTTGGCGCTGATCCTGCCTGGATCCGAGGCGCCAGTCGCGCCGACGCATTGGAGCTTCGGCCAACTCGCGGGCCTGGTCGGGGCGCCGGCGGCGTATCTGCGCCAGTTGCCGGCACCGCTGGCCGGCATCAACCTGCAATACGGACTGACCTCGCACCGCGCCGAACAGGTGAAGACGCTGGAGATCGAAGCCGGCCGGGCTGAACTGCGCGCGGTCACCGGCCCCGACTACGGCCGCATTTTCGACCATGAACTGGTCGAGGCCGTGCAGCGCATCGCGGGCAACGGAACCGGCGATACACGCTGGAAGGTGCCTGGCGTGCTCGATTGGTCGACCGGCGTCTACAACCCGTGCGTCGACATCACCAAGGATACAACGACGCTCTATGCCTCCGATCGGGACGTCTTCCTGTTCCTGGTCGACGACCTCAACCCGATCGAGGCCGGCCGACTGCGCTGATCCGCGCGATCCGGGCGGCGTCGTGATCCTGCCGACGGGCGGGCCGGT
>CAZEFK010000202.1:0-13042 GCA_964511405.1 uncultured Comamonadaceae bacterium
GCCTTCCCGTTCCCGGCCGACACCAAATATCCGATCGACCGGCCGGTGACCCGGGAGGCGATCACCACCACCTACAACAACTATTACGAGTTCAGCACCAGCAAGGACCTGGCCAGTCTGGCCGATCGCCTGAAGGTCAGCCCATGGCCGGTGACCATCGACGGCATGGTCGAAACGCCGATCACCATCGACGCCCAGGAGCTGATGGCCAAGCTGCCGCGCGAGCAGCGCGTGTACCGCCACCGCTGCGTCGAGGCGTGGTCGATCACCGTGCCCTGGGACGGCGCGCCGCTGGCCGAGCTGGTCAAGCTCGCCAAGCCCCTGGCCTCGGCCAAGTACCTGCGCATGGAGACCTTCATGGACCCGGCCCAGGCGCCGGGCCAGCGCCAGTTCTGGTATCCCTGGCCCTATGTCGAGGGCCTGACCATCGAGGAGGCGACCAACGAGCTGGCGTTCCTCAGCTTCGGCGCCTACGGCAAGCCGCTGGCCAAGTCCATGGGCGCGCCGCTGCGCCTGACCGTCCCCTGGAAGTACGGCTTCAAGTCGGTCAAGGCGATCGCCAAGTTCACCTTCACCGACCAGCGGCCCAAGACCCTGTGGGAGGCCTTGGCCCCGGACGAGTACGGCTTCTGGGCCAACGTCAATCCCAAGGTGGCGCATCCGCGCTGGAGCCAGGCGAACGAGCGCGTGATCGGCACCGACGAGCGCGTGCCGACGCTGCTGTTCAACGGCTATGGCGACTTCGTCGCCGGCCTCTATGCCGGAAACACCGATCCCAAGCTGTACATGTAGACGCGCCGCCGAAGCGAAACCCAGAAACAAAACTGCCGGGCCAAAAGGCCCGGCAAGTTGAACAGGGAGGCTTCACGTCTGGGAGGCGAGGTCCCCGCAGGGACCTCTCCGGGCGAGGGTATGCCCGGAATGAGTTGCTGCGTCGCAACAACTCACGAATATTAGGTAGGCCGAGATATGCGTTGCTGCCAGGCGAAATTCCTCGGATCGGCCATGCGGCCTGCGCATGGCTCGGGCCGAAGCCTTGGCGGGGCGCCGGCCGCGTGATATGGCGCGGGTCCATGGCGCCCCCAAAACCCAACGCGCAACCCAACGCGAAACCCGACCGCACCTATACCATCTCGCTGGCCAACCGGAAGCCGCGCGGCCTCGGGCATGAGCGCCGGGGCGAGATCCTGGCGGCTGCCCGCGCCCTGCTGCTGGAGCATGGCATCGAGAACGTCTCGACCCGGCAGATCGCGCAGCGCGTGGGCATCTCGCAGACCGCGCTGTTCACCTATTACAAGTCGCGCGACGAGATCCTGCAGCGGCTGATCGAGGAGGCGTTCGGCATCCTCGGCCAGCGGCTGGCCGAGGCCGAGCGCCTGGCGGCGGACGCCCGCGACGGTCTGGTGCGCGCCGGTGCCGCCTATATCGGCTTCGGATTGGAGCACCCGGACGAGTACCGGCTCGCCTTCATGGTCATCAAGCCCTACGCCAAGCCCTACAACGCCGCCCCCGAGGGCGAGCCCGAGGCGCGGCAGCGGATCGGTGAGGCGGTGTTCCAGGGCTTCGAACGCCAAGTCGCCGCCGCCATGGACCAGGGCGTCGTGCGGCACGACCTCGGCGGTCCCAAAGCCATCGCCCAGGTGCTGTGGGCCTCGCTGCACGGCCTGGTCGCCCTGCTGATCGCCCGGACCCATTTTCCGTGGGAAGACCGCGACCGCCTGGCGGCGGCACAGGTCGAGGTGCTGCTGACCGGCGTGCTCGCCCGATCCTGATCGACCAGCTTGATCCTGAGCAGCGCTCAGATCACGCCTGCCACCAGCCGTGGAAGCTGAAGGGCAGATGGTGGCGCAGCCGGACCTGCGCCACCGGCCCGTCGGCGACCTGGGCGGCGTCGAAGACCGCGATAAAACTGGTGCCGACGGCGCCGTCCAGCACCTCGCACAGCAGCCAGCCCTGGTCTTCGCCGTCGCCGGCCGGGTCCCGGGCGAACACCGGCTCGCCGACATAGTGCTGCGGCCCGAAGCGGAACTCGGCCCGGCTGCCGGATGCGGTGTCGATGCGGGCGACGCCGTCGTGGAACCAGGAGTCGGCGATTCGCCCCGAGGCCATGTAGCCGAAGCGGTGACGGCGGCCGGCCCGCGCCGGATGGATGATCGGGAACTCGAAATGGCCATCGGCGACGGTCTCGACCCGGGCCCGGCGCCGGCCGGTGTTGATCACCAGGCGGCGTAGGGTGCCGGGCGACGTGGCGACGCCGGCCCGCCCCTGCATGACGGTGCGCAGCACCGCCTGCGGCCCCAGGAAATGGTCGGGCGTATCGTAGCCGACATAGTCGGCGACGATCTCGCCGTCCTGTTCGCAGGCGTTGAGGGTGTGCCACATCCAGCCGGCGTTCGCCTCGACCGGAACAGGCGGCTCGGCGCCCATCGGGTCGACCACCAGCAGCACGCTGCCCGCCTCGGGACGCCAGTCGAGGCTGTCGGCATAGGTGCTGGCGCCGGTCAGCAGGCCCAGCGGCAGCTGCGGGAACAGGGCCGGCTGCAGATGGAAGACGACCCGCCGTCCGGTCCAGAACACATCGTGGAAATAGCAGCTGCGCGGGCTGCGCACGGCGGTGTGGGCGATCCGCCGGCCGCTCGGATCCTGCACGACCGCGTGCAGCATCGACATCCGGTCGCTGCTGCCGACCAGGATCCAATTGCCGGTCGCCGCGTCGATCTTGGTGTGCGCCTTGTAGGTCAGCGGCCCGGCGCCGTCGGGCGCGCCGGCGGGGTCGACGGAGCCCACCGTCTCCAGGGTCCGGGGGTCGAGGACATAGGGTAGCCCGACCTCGTCGAAGGCATAGAGCTGGCCGTTGCGGACGACAGGCGTCACGCCGGCCTGGCTCTGGCCGGGGATCCCCGGGATGTTGTCGAAGAAACCAGGCGCCGGGGTGGTCCAGGTCGGATACAGGAAGCGGCCGGCACGGTCCTCGGCCCGGAATTTCTCGGTCCGGACGAAGCGGGCCGTGAACTGGGCGCGGCCACCCGATAGACGGGTCGCGCGGATCAAGCCGTCGCCGTCCAGCAGCGTCCATTTTCGGAAGCCGTCGCGCTCGAACAGCCCGGGCCCGTTGCGGTACAGCGTCCCGGCCAGGCGATCGGGGAGCCGGCCCTCGACGACCGCCGGGTAATCGACCTCGGCCGGCAGGCCCTGCCCCAGCCGCGCCAGCCATTGGCGATCCGGCGGCAGCGGCGGCGCCGCCGCCACGTCCCCGCCGAGGCCGGGCGCGCACCCCGCCAGCACCGCGGCACCGGCCAGCATCAGCGAGTCGCGTCGGGTCAGCATGGGTCAGGTCCTCCTTGACGGCGTCGAGACCGGGGTGTCATAGCTTACCAACGATAACTGATCAATGCTCATATTTCAGTGATCAGAAACCTCGGGAGACACCCCATGGCCCTACCCGCCCGTCCCTTTCTGGTCAGCCTGGTCGCCCTGACCGCAGCCGGCTGCGCCGCGTCCAGCCCGGTGGCCTATCGCGACCTGGCGTCGGCGCCGCAGCTGCAGCCGGCGCGCGACGACGACGCGCCGTTCCAGTACCGGAGCCCGACGGCGGCGCTCGGCAGCTACACGTCGCTGATCATCGATCCGGTCGCGGTGTATGCCGGCCCGGATGCGCAGTTCGGATCGACCTCGGCGGCGGACCGCCGCGCCATCGCGGCCTATCTCGGTCAAACCTTCGCGACCGCCCTGGCCTCGGTTCTGCCCGTCGTCGACAAGCCCGGACCGGGGACCCTGCGCCTGCATCTGGTGCTGACCGGGCTCGAGGCGAGCACCCCCGTGGTCTCGACGCTCACCCACCTGGCCCCGTTCGGGCTGGTGCTGAACACCGGGCTGGAGGCGGCCGGCGGCAACGGCACCTTCTTCGGCTCGGTCAGCTACGCGGTCGAGCTGTCGGATGCCGTCACCGGCGCGCTGGTCTACGCCTATGTGACGCGGCAGACGCCCGATGCGCTGGACGTCACCGCCAGCCTCGGCACGTTGGACGCCGCCCGCACCGGCGTGCGCATCGGCGCCCGCAAGCTGCGCGAGGCCCTGGCCAAGGCCCGGACCGCCGGTTTGCCGCAGTCGGCGAGTTAGACCGCGACCCCTTCGTGGGCCAGCAGCCAGCGCTTGCGCGCAAGGCCCCCGGCGTAGCCGGTCAGGCTGGCGTCGGCGCCGATCACCCGGTGGCAGGGCACCACGATCGCCACGGGATTGAGAGAGTTGGCGTGGCCGACGGCGCGGCTGGCGGTCGGCCGGCCCAGGCGGGCCGCCAGCGCGCCGTAGGTCATGGTCCGGCCGTGCGGAATCGTGCGCAGCGCCGCCCACACGGCGCGGCGGAACTCGCTGCCGCCGGTGTCGACCGCGATGCCGTCGACCGCGGCATGGTCTCCGGCCAGGTAGTCCTGCAGCCGGGCCGCGGCATCCGCCGGCGCCGGCCCCTCGGCCAAGGCCGGCGGGCGGCCGAAGCGGCGGGCGAGGAGCGCCCGCATGCGCGCCTCGTAGCCCTCGAAATCGAGGGCAAGAAGCCGGCCGCCGCCGCTCACCAGCAGCAGCGTGCCCAGCGGGTCGATCCCGGTGTCGATGCGAGAGAACGTCAGGTCGGTCATGGCCGCAGCATGGCCGGCGGCCGCCGGCCGGTCTGGCGGTTATCGGACTCCTAGAACTCTTCCTCGGCGACCTTGCGCAGCAGGAAGTCGCGCAGAACGGTGATGCGCTTGGAGTTCCGCAGCTCTTCCGGATAGACGAAGTAAGCCGGCACTGGCGGCGCCTCGACCTCGGGCAGCAGGCGCTGCAGCCCGGTGTCCTCGCGCACCAGGAAGTCAGGCAGGGCCGCGATGCCCATGCCCGACTGCACGGCGCGCAGGATCGCGAAGAAGTTGTTCACCCGGAACACCGCGCGGGCGCTCAGGTCCAGCCCGTTGGGATGAAGCAGCCAGTTCACCTCGGGGAACGGCGGGTGCATGTCCTCGCTGTAGGCGACCAGCCGGTGCTCCTGCAGCTCCTCCACGGTCCGCGGCATGCCCTGGCGGCGCAGATAGGCCGGCGAGGCATAGAGATGGAAGTGGAAGGTCAGCAGATGGCGCTGGATCAGGTCGGCCTGGCGCGGCACCTGCAACCGGATCGCGACATCGGCCGCGCGCATCGACAGGTCGAGCTCGTGGTCGTCGACCAGCAGCGACAGCTTGATCTCGGGATAGAGGTCCAGGAACTCGTGCAGCCGCGGGGTCAGCCACATGGTGCCGAACGCCACCGTGGTGGTGACCCGGAGCGGGCCCTTGGGGCGCTCCTTGCTCTCGTTCAGCATGGCCTCGGTCATCGCCAGCTTGGCGAAGATCTCCTTGGTCGTGCGGAACAGCAGCTCGCCCTGCTCGGTCAGGATCAGGCCGCGGGCGTGGCGATGGAACAGCGGCACGCTCAGCGATTCTTCCAGGCCGCTGATCTGCCGGCTGACCGCCGACTGGCTGAGGTTCAGGCTCTCGCCGGCATGGGTGAAGCTGCCCGCGTCGGCGACGGCCAGGAAGACCCGAAGTTTGTCCCAGTCGATCACTGTGGTTAATCGGCCGCCGCCGTGGACAGCCCGGCCCCGGGCTGCTCGGCGTGGCCGGCCAGGAACTTTTCGGCCTCCAGCGCTGCCATGCAGCCCATGCCGGCCGCCGTCACGGCCTGGCGGAATACCCGATCCTTCACGTCGCCCGCGGCGAACACGCCCGGGATGCTGGTCGCCGTCGAATCAGGCGCCGTGATCACATAGCCCTCGGCGTCCAGGTCCAGCTGGCCCTTGAACAGGGCCGTGGCCGGATCGTGGCCGATGGCGATGAACAAGCCGTCGACCGCCAGCTCCCGGCTGGCGCCCGATCCCGTGTCGCGCAGGCGCAGGCCGGTCAACCCGGGGGGCGGCCCCTCGGTGCCCAGCACGTCCTCGACGACGCTATTCCAGATCACGTCCACCTTCGGGTTCGCGAACAAGCGGTCTTGCAGGATCTTTTCGGCACGCAGCCGATTCCTGCGATGGATCAAAGTCACCTTGGCAGCGTGATTGGTCAAGTACAAGGCTTCCTCGACCGCGGTATTGCCGCCGCCGACCACGGCCACGGCCTTGCCGCGGAAGAAGAAGCCGTCGCAGGTCGCGCAGGCCGAGACCCCGAATCCGCGGAATCGCTCCTCCGACGGCAGGCCCAGCCAGCGCGCCTGGGCACCGGTGCAGATGATCACGCTGTCGGCGGTATAGGTGGTGCCGCTGTCGCCGACCGCCGCGAACGGCCGGCGCGACAGGTCCACCGACGTGATGATGTCGAACAGGATCTCGGTGCCGACATGCTCGGCCTGGGCCTTCATCTGGTCCATCAGCCAGGGCCCCTGGATCACGTCGGCGAAGCCCGGATAGTTCTCGACGTCGGTCGTGATCGTCAGCTGGCCGCCGGGCTGCAGGCCCATGACCATCAGCGGCTTGAGATTCGCCCGGGCGGCATAGATGGCGGCGGTGTAACCGGCCGGGCCGGAGCCGATGATCAGGACGCGGGTATGGCGACTGTCACTCGGCGGGAAGGCGGCCATTGCGGACCCTACTGCTGTCATAAGACCTGAACCCTAGCCACCGCCCCGGCCCCACACAAGATCGCGCGGCCGCGAGCGCCGCCATGACCCGCGCCGGCAGGCCGATCCAGACCGCCCGCCCGGCCACCGCCTCGGCCGGATCGGCGCCACAGGCGCACCAGAACCGGCGCACGCCCAGCGCCACGGCGACGCCCAGGGCGGCGCCGGCCACGGCATCGCTCGGCCAATGGGCGCCGCCCAGGACGCGGGCGGCGGCGACCAGCAGGGCCACCAGGTAATAGGCCGCGACATGGCGCGGCCACAGCGTCCACAACACCGTGGCCACGGCAAAGGCCATGGCCGAATGGCCGGACGGGAACGACTGGAACTCGGCACCGAGGTTCCCCGGCATCAGCCCGGTCGGGCCGTGCTCGAAGAACAGCTTCGGACGGGTCCGGCCGACCAGCAGCTTCAGGGTGTCGTTGGCCAGGCCGGCCGCCGCGGTCGCAGCCAAACCGAACCAGGCGGCCAGCATCAGGCTGCGCCAGGGACGCGCCGCCCCCGGCACACCGTCCATGATCCGGCCGATCAGCCAGCATGCCGCCCCGACCAACGCGAATCCGATCAGCCAGCCGGTGCCCAGCCCGAGCTGGCTGATCCGCCCGAACAGCCGCGTGACGCCGGGATCGAAGCCGTGCGCCCAGCGCGCCACCGGCTCGTCGACCAGGGCGACCAGCGCCAGCAGCATCGCCGCCGCCCCTGTCAGACGGCGGCCGAGCCGGTGGCGCGGTGCCGTGGCCCAGGCCGCGGCCTCGGCGATCCAGGCCCGCATCCGGTCCCAGCCGCCCGGGACCATGATCAGCCGGTACAGCAGCCAGATCACCCCCCAGGTGATGAGGCCCGAGAACACCACGTCGGACAGAAAATGCCCGCCCATGGCGATGCGGTTGGCGCCGAACAGCACGCCGACCGCGACCGCGCCCGCGATCGCCAGCGGCCGCACCGGTGCGGGCGCGACCAGGGCTGGCGCCAGCAGGCTGAACCCGGCCGCGCCGTCGCCGGCCACGAACGAGCAGTTGCTGTCGCACTGGTCGGTCGGCACCAGCGGCGTCGTGAACCGCGCCCCCGCGCTGCCGTTGAACAGCGCCAGCTGATTGGGCCGGGCCCGCCCCCAATTGTCCTTGAGCATGACATTGGCGACCAGCCCGGGCGCCACGGCGATACTGAGCAGGACGAACAGCGCCGCGCGCAGCGACGGCCCACGGCCGCGGCCGGCGGCCCGGCGCGCCGCCAGCAGCACGGTGGCAAGCACGGTCAGCGTGATGACCCACGGCACCGCGCGCTTCAGGTGCATGAAGCCGGCCGTATGGGCAAGCGTGAAGCCCAGCGGGATGCCCGGCGTGAAGAACCAGCCCGACACGGTCAGGTCGATGCCGGGAAACAGCGTGAACAGCAGCGCCGCCAGCGCCATCGCCGTCCAGTAGGTCCTGGGCGTGAACCAGCCCCGAAGCATCCGGCTCACGGCTCGCCCCGATCGGCCCGGGCGTAAAGGCGCAGACTCGTCCATCGTCCCTTGGAATAGTTGTAGCCCCGGGTCTCGCCCAGCTGCCGGACGACGATTCCGGCGCCGGCAAGGCGGCCCTGGAAGGCGCCCTCCTGGTCGAGGGCGACCAGGGCCGCGGCCCGGCGATCCTCGATCAGGCGGTCGGCGGCGCCCGCTCCGGTGGTCAGAAGCGTGCCGGTGCCGAGCAGGAAGACCAGCGACGGCTCGGCATAGCCGGCCGCGGCGATCGCCGGATGCGACCGTCCGGGGAACGCCGCGTCGACCAGCAGCGCCGCGTTGCGGCTGGGCCAGAAAGCGTCAAGCCGCGGCAGGATGCTCTGGAACAGCGTGGCGTACAGCACGCCCGCCACGGCGATCGCCGCCGCCAGGGCATTGCCGGTGCGGCCGGCCCACACCCGGGACACCACGATCGCGAGCGCGGCCAGGGCCGCCAGCACGGCCACGGCAGCGCTGGCATCGACGCGGCCCTCCAGCAGCCATGGCCCCGCCACCGCCAGAGCGGCGAGCGCGATCGGCACCACCGCCCACAGCAGGTAGCTCAGGCGCGCACCCAGGCGCCGGAACCGCTCGACATGCCCGACCACGGCGACCCGGGCGATCAGCAAGGCCAACGCCGGATAGAGCGGCAGCACGTAATGGGGCAGCTTGTTCGGCACCAGCTCGAACACCAGCCAGGCCGGCAGCAGCCAGGCCAGCAGGAAGCGCTCCACCGGCTGGCCGCGTTCGCGCCAGCTGCGCAGCAGCCCCGGCACCACCAGCAGCGATCCGGGAAAGAACCCCAGCATCAGGAACGCCAGGTGGAAGCCTGGGGGCAGGGCGTGGCCGGCGTCGCCGGCGATCAGCTTGGGCAACAGATCATTGCCCACCGATTGCTGCAGGAACGCGCCGGCGGTCGCGCGCTGCACCGCGACCACCCAGGGCGCCACGATCACCGCGGCCAGGGGCACACCGATCAGCGGTCGCAGCCGCCCCAGCCAGCGGCCGTTGCGGTCGGCAACCGCCAGGGTCAAGGCGGTCAGCCCGGAGACCAGCGGCGTGATCGGCCCCTTGATCAGGATGCCGGCGCCGATCGCCGCCCAGAAGCCCAACGCCCATGGCCAGTCGGTCGGCTTGTGGGCGCGCGCCTGGACATAGATCACGGCCAGGCAGGCCTGGGCCGCGACCGTGGCCGCCAGCAGCAGTGCGTCGGTCTTGGCGTTGTGCGCCTCGAACACCAGCTGGAAGCTGGCCGCCAGGAGCGACGCGGCCAGGAATCCGGTCGAGGGATCGAAGAGGCGCCGGCCCAGGCCGTGAACCAGCAGAACCGCCGCCAGCGCCCCCAGGATCGAGGGCAGGCGATAGGCCCAGATCGGCGCAGCGGCCCCACCGAACAGGCTGGCCGAGGCGGCCTGTGCCCAGTAGATGCCGATCGGCTTCTTGTTGCGCTGTTCGTCCTGGAAATGGATGGCGATGAAGTCGCCGCTCTCCAGCATCTGCCGGCTGGCCTGGGCGAAGCGCGCCTCGTCGCGGTCGATCGGCGGCAGGCTGGCGATGCCCGGCACGAACAGCGCCAGGCACAGGGCCATCAGCCCCAGCCACGGCCCGACGCGGTCCCAGCGCAGGGGCAGCGCCGACCGTCGCCCTTCGGGCAGGCGGCCGGATCCGCGGCCGCCGCGTCGCGGTGGCGGCGGCGGCGGAAAGGACGACCCCTGGCGTCCCATCGGAGCCGGATTCGGGGGCGCCGGATTCGGTGCCGTCATCGATCGGTCAGCTTCAGCTCGATGCGGCGGTTTCGCCGCAGCGCGGCGTCGTCGTCGCCGCGGTCGATCGGCTGGTACTCGGCAAAGCCGGTGGCCGCCAGGCGGTCGGCCGGGACGCCCTGGTCCATCAGGAAGCGCACGACCGAGATCGCGCGCTCGGTCGACAGTTCCCAGTTCGACGGGAACTGAGCGGTGTGGATCGGCTTGTTGTCGGTGTGGCCGTCGACCCGCAGCACCCATTGGAGATCGGACGGGATCTGCGGGAGCAGCTCGCGCAGGGTCTGCGCCAGGCGGCCCAGCTGCTCGCGCCCGGCGTCGCCCAGGTCGGCCGAGCCGGGCTGGAACAGCACCTCGGACTGGAACACGAAGCGGTCGCCGACGATGCGCACGTCGGGCCGGTCGCCCAGCACCTCGCGCAGCTTGCCGAAGAACTCCGAGCGGTAGCGCGCCAGCTCCTGGACCTTGGTGGCCAGGGCGGCGTTGAGCCGCTTGCCGAGGTCCAGGATCTGCACGTCCTGGTCGCGGTTCTTGGTCTCGGCCAGGTCGAGCGCCGCCGAGACCTGCTGGAGCTGCTGCCGCAGCGCCGCGATCTGCTGGTTCAGCAGATCGATCTGGGCGCGCGCCTCGGACGAGACCTGCTTCTCCTTGTCCAGTGCCGCCTTGGCCGTGCTGCTCTCGGTCAGCAGCTCCGCCAGCCGGATCTGGTTCTGGCTGACGTCCTTCTGCGCCAGCTGCGTGCGCTCCTGCTCGCTGGCGAGCTTCGCCTCCAGCTCCTTGGAGTGGTCGCGCAGGGCCCCCAGATCGCTGTCGCGCTGGGCGAGCGCCAGATTGAGGCCGGCGACCTGCTTCTCCAGATCCGCCCGCACCGTCTTCAGCGCCTCGATATCGCGGCGCAACTGCTCGAGGTCCGCCAGCTGCAGCGTAATCTTCTCGCGGTCGGCGTCGACGACCCGGTTGGCCTCCTCCAGGTCGCGCGAGGCCTTGTTGGCCTGGGCCGCCGACTGGGCCGCCCGGGCATTGGCCTCGTTGATCCGGTTGGTCACTTCGTTCAGGCGCGCGACCAGCGCGTCGCGTTCGCTGGCCAGCCCCGCAACCCTGGCCAGCGCCTCGTCCCGGGCCTTGGCCGAGGCCTGCAGGTCGGCGGTCAGCTGGCCGACGCTGACCCGCAGGTCGGCAGAGTTCGCCCGCTCCAGCGCCAAGAGGTCCGACAGCTGATTGATCTGGCTGTTGAGCCGGGCCAGCGCGTCGTCCTTGTTGCTGATCGCCTGGTTCAGGAAGAACTGGGCCAGGACGAACACCAGGATCATGAACATGATCACGATCAGCAGCGTCGACAGGGCGTCGACGAAGCCGGGCCAGAATTCGACGGCGACTTTCGATCTGCGGCTCGATGACCGCATGGGCTATGATCCTCGGGTCATCCAGCCGGCCGGCGCACGGGGCCGGCCGGGGGAGCTACTGGCGCTCGGCCTCTTCGGCCAACGCCGCGATGGTGCGCGCGAGCAGGCGGATCTCGCTGCGGATTTCCTGGATCACCTGGGTGCGGCCGGCGACCGCATCCTCGGCCAGACGCGACACATGCAGGTCCAGGCTGCGCAGCAGCCCGCGCACGGCGTCGTCCGACCCGCCGGCGACGCGGCCGATGGTGTCCGACAGCCGGGTCAGCAGGGGCTTCAGCTCAAGCTGGTTCTCGGCCAGGCGCACCATCAGGGTCTGCTCGGCGCGCATCTGGTCGGTCAGCACGCCCAGCTTGTCGACCAGCGCCATCAGGTTGTTGCTGCTGGTGATGCGGCTCTCCTCGCCGCGCGCCATGATGCGCTGCAGGTTCTCGAGGCTGTCGGCGGTCTGCTCCAGGAGCGCCTGGATGTAGGCCGGCACCGACTGCTCGCCGTCCGCGACCGGGCCGGCGCCGCCCAGTCGGGTCAGGCCCGACAGCCACTCCTCCAGCTCGTTGTAGAAGCGGTTCTGGGCCTGGCCGGCCTGCAGGTCCAGAAAGCCCAGGACCAGCGATCCGGCCAGTCCGAACAGCGAGCTGGAGAAGGCGCGGCCCATGGCCGACAGCGGCGTCGCCAGGCCGGCCTTCAGGCTTTCGAAGGCGCTGGACGGATCGGAGCCGCCGAAGCTCAGGCTCCCGACCACGTCGCCGACCGAGCTCACGGTCTGCATCAGGCCCCAGAAGGTGCCGAGCAGGCCCAGCAGGATCAGCAGGCCGATCATGTAGCGCGCGATCTCGCGGCCCTCGTCCATGCGGCTGCCGATGGTGTCGAGCAGGGTCCGGGTCGCGGTCGTCGACAGGCTGATCCGGCCGCGCCGGTCGCCCAGCATGGTCGCCATGGGCGCCAGCAGCCGCGGCCCGCGGCTCGACCCCGCGGCCTCGCCGCGACGGTAGCGGTCGAGCCACTGGATCTCGTTGGTCAGCATCGTGACCTGCCGGATGATGAACACGATGCCAATGAGCAGCACCGTCAGGATCATCGCGTTCAGCGCCGGCGAGTGCTTGAAGGCGACGCGCAGGACCGGCAGGGTGACGACCGCTACCGCCGCCACGCCCACCAGGAAGATGGCCATCCGGGTCAGGAAGCGCCGGGTCCCGGTCATGGCCGGAAACCAGCCGGTCGCCTGAGCCTGGCTCACGACCGTCTCACCCTTGGCGCGGTCACGGCAGGGTCACCACGTCGATATGCTCGGCCTTGGGATCGTCGGGGTCGGTGCCAAGCACGCGCGGGATCAGCCGGGCCGTGTCCACGCCGCGGCTGATCAGCAGGTTGCGCAGGCTCGAGAGGCGGCTGAGCGACGTCCGCCGCGCCTGCGACTTGGTCTCCTCGGTCTCGGGGGCATAGGCGCGCAGGTCCAGGCGCAGGTTGGGATCCTTGGCCATGCGGTCGACGGCGGCGGCGATCTGGCCGTCCGCCTGCGGCGGCAGGTCGGTCGATCCCGGCGCGAAGGTCAGGCGGGCAACCATGCCGCTGGGCACGGCCAGGCTGGCGGTCTGGGTCGGTGGCGCCGCCGCCCGTGGCGGCGCCGGGCGGGCCACTGTCGACGGCGGCGGCGCAGCGGGCTGAGCCGGCGCGGGCGCCGCCAGCACCGGCGGCTGGATGGTCGTGATCGGCGGTAGCGGCGGCTCGGCCGCGGGCGGAGCGGCCGATGCCATGGTCGAAGGCCGTGATGCCGGCGCGGCCGG
>CAZEFK010000203.1:0-12896 GCA_964511405.1 uncultured Comamonadaceae bacterium
CATGTCGATCAGCGGGATGGTGCAGAACAGGGCGCCGAAGCGCTCGGGGTATCGGGTCAGCATGTTGGCGATCAGCAGCCCGCCGTTGGAGCCGCCCTCGGCGGCGATCCGCTCGGGCCGGGTCACGCCGCGCCGCACCAGGTCGGTGGCGACCGCGGCGAAGTCGTCATGGGCCAGGCGCTTGCCCTTGCGCCGGCCGGCCTCGTGCCAGCGCGTACCGAACTCGCCGCCGCCGCGGATGTTGGCGATCACCGCCGTGCCGCCCTTCTCCAGCCATAGCTTGCCGGTCAGCGACTGGTAGTTGGGCAGGACCGACACGCGGAAGCCGCCATAGCCGGTCAGGCGCACCGGGGCGTCGCCGGTCTCCCCCGCCGGCCCGATCTGGACATAGGGGATGCGCTCGCCGTCGACCGACACGGCCTCGTGCTGGGTCACCGCGAGGCCGGCGGCGTCGAACACGCGCGGCGCCTGTTTCAGGATCTCGGGCGCGGCGACGTCAGGCCTCAGCAGCGACAGGGTGGCCGGGGTCACCGGATCCTGGGCGCTCACCAGCAGGTCGCCGTTGGACTCGTGTTCCTCGGCGTCGAGCGGCCACACCGAGACGACGCCGATGTCGGGCAGCCCGCCCAGCGGCGCTGCCGTCCAGCCCTGGGGACCCGGCGTATAGGCCGTGAACACCGGCTTGAGCTCGTCCAGGATCGACAGGATCAGGCGGCCGTGGCTCCAGAAGAAGCCCTGGACCGCCTGGCGCGGGCTCGGCTCGAACAGCCGCGCGAAGCGACGGTCGCCGTCCAGGAACGCCGAGAGCCGGATGCCGACCACGGCATCGGGGCCGAAGGTCTGCCCGCCAACGGTCCAGGGCGTGCGCGGCCGCACCGCCAGCCAATCGCCGTGCCACAGGACCCAGGCGTCGGTCGGCAGGTCGACGCGCTGCCGGGGGCCGCTGCGGTCGCCGATCCACACCACGCTATCGAAGAACCCCGTGCGCTCCAGGAACACCAGCCGCTCGTCCGGGGCGTCCCAGTCCTTCGCGGCCCACACCGACATGCGGCTGGGCTCGGTCTCGAACAGCACCGGGGCGGCCAGCGGATCGGTTCCGCGCCGCCAGAGCCGGACCGTGCGCGGATAACCTGATTCCGTCGCCATGCCGTCGCCCAGCGCCGTCGCCAGCAGCAGGGTGTCGCGATCGAGCCAGGCGATCCCGCCCTTGGCCTCGGGCACCGCGAAGCCGTCGGCCACGAAACGCCCGCCCAGGATGTCGAACTCGCGCAGGACGACCGCGTCGCCGCCGCCGCGCGATAGGCGCAGGATCGCCCGGTCATGGGTCCCGGGCAGGCTGTCGGCGCCGCCCCAGACCCAGTCCTCGCCCTCGGTGGCAGCCAGCACGTCGAGGTCGAGCACGGTCTCCCAGGCCGGCTCGGCGGCCCGGTAGCCGTCGAGGCTGGTGCGCCGCCACAGCCCGCGCGGATGCGCCGCGTCCCGCCAGAAATTGTACAGCTGGTTGCCGCGGCGGGTGACGAAGGGAATGTTGTCGGGCCGGTCGAGCATCGCCTTGACCGCGTCGCGGTCGGTGCGGCTGCGGGGGTCGTCGTAGCGCGCGAGCGTCGCCGCGGTCTGGCGCTCGACCCAGGCGAGCGCCCGTTCGCCCTCGATGTCCTCCAGCCAGAGATACGGATCGTCGTCGGGAGCAGCGAGGGTGGGCCGGGCATCGACGGTCGTCACGGGGAGCCTCCCGGGCGGTGGACGGGCAGTCTAGGCCGGTGTCGACAACTTGACCATTACACAGACAATACGTAAAATTCGCAGTCTGCTCATTGGAGGCCGCGATGGCGCAAACGACCGCCCTGGAGTTCCAGCGCAAGTTCGGCCAATTCCAACACCAAGCCCAACGTGAGCCCGTGGAGATCACCCGGCATGGCCGCCGCGAGCTGGTGCTGATGTCGGCTGACCATTACGACTGGCTGGTCGCAGCGGCGCAACGGACGCATCGAACCGTCGAGGCCCCGTCCGTCGTGATCGATGCCGTGCGGCGCGCCGAAATGGACGCTGCGCACGCGGACCTCGACGATCTGCTGACCTGACCGGCGCCTGTGCAGCTTCCGGATCCCAAGCCGGGCCTCGTCATCCGCTATGATTATCTGTGGCACCGAGAGCGCGCGTCCGGCCGGGACCAGGGCAAGGAGCGGCCGGCGTGCCTCGTGGCGGCGACCGACCCGCTCGTCTTCCCGCGGTTCGTGGTCATTCTGCCAATCACGCACACGCGGCCGGACACCGGCACGATCGGCGTCGAGATGCCGCCCAAGGTTCGCGCCGCGCTCGGTCTCGACGACGCTCCAAGCTGGGTGATCGTATCGGAACACAACGTCGACCAATGGCCGAACGCGGGCGTAGCGCCGATCCCCGGGCGGCCGGGCATCTTCAGCTACGGCTTCGTCCCGCCGCGCCTCTTCGCTCAAGTCAAGGCAAAGTTCCTGGACCTGTACGACCGCGGCCGGAGCGACCCCGTGCGGCGATGAGCGCCGCCGAACCCCGTTAGTGCAGCGCGCTCACCACCTCGTCCGGGCTGCCGAACTCGCGGTCGGGCAGCGCCTCCAGGGCCGACATCACCGGCGCCTCGGCACCCTGGCCGCGGGCGATGTCGAGCAGGTCTTCCTTCATCAGCGGGAATTCGGCTGCGCGCAGCACGTCCGCGACTTCGGGCGGGGCAGCGCCATCGGGCTTGGGCATGGGATCTCCCATCAGCAGGCGTCGATGTCCAACGCCGGCCGGATGGCGAGGTTCACCGGCCCGGCGCCACGACCCGTCCCTGGCTGACGAACGAATAGCTGGTCGTGCCGACGGTGCCGACCATCACGGCCTCGGCCACCGGCGCCGCCCCCGCCGCCGGCGCCGCCCAGCGCAGCAGGAAATTGGCGCCGCTGCCGCCGCGGCTGTCGTCGGCCGGTACGAACACTTCGATCGTGCCGAACGGGCGCAGCGCCAGCGGCTTGTCCAGCGGCCGCTCGACCCGGTTGCCGCCGGTGTCGAAATAGTCGATCGCCTCCAGGACCAAGGGCGCCGTTTCCGAGGGGTTGTGGACGCTGAGGGTGACCGCCAGGTCGATCCGGGTCCGGCCGCGGCCCGCGCGGATCGACGCATAGGCCGGGACATAGACCGCGCCATGCTGGGTCAGCTGGACCGCCTCGGGCATCGGCGCCAGCGAGGCCGCGAACGCCTTGGCCAGGTCGGGCGGCTCTGCCGCCGCCGCATGGGCTGCGACCGCAAAACCGAGCGCCGCTGCTGCCGTCGCGATCCTGCCGCCCATTTCAGCCTCCGTCCGTTGCGGCGTCGACTATGGCACGGCGCTCGAGCAAAATCGGCCATGGCCACCGACCTCTCGGCGAAGGACGCGGCCGCGGCGCTGGGCATCAGCCTGGCCACGCTCTACGCCTATGTCAGCCGCGGGCTGGTGCGCTCGGCGCCCGGGCCGGACGGGCGGCGCCGGCGCTATCGCGCCGACGACGTGGCGCGGCTGGCCGCGGCCAAGGCGGTCGGCCGCCGGCCCGACAACGTGGCCGGTGCGACGCTGGACTTCGGCCGGCCGGTTCTGGAGTCGGCGCTGACCCGGATCACGCCCGACGCCCTGCGCTACCGCGGCCAGGACGCCGTCGAGCTGGCCGCAAGCGCCACGCTGGAAGACGTGGCCACGCTGCTGTTCGGCGCGCCGCCGCCGGACGGTCAGCCGCCGGCCCTGCCCGAGGCGGCCCTGGCGGCCACTCGCCACTTGCCGCCGATCGAACGCTGCCAGGCGTTGCTGCCGTTCGCCGCCGAGCCCGATCCGCCGGCGGCCGAGCCCGGACGCGCCGCCCGCCGCGGCTTCCGCCTGCTGGCCCAGGTGATCGCGGCGCTGACCGGCCGCGCGTCGGCGCCGCCGCCGGCCCATCTTCGGTTCGCCGAGCTGTGGGGCCTCGATGAGTCAGGTGCCGGGCTGGTCCGGGCGGCGCTGGTGCTGTGCGCCGACCACGAGCTCAACGCCTCGACCTTCACCGTCCGCTGCATCGCCTCGACCGGCGCCCCGCTCCATGGCTGCATCCTGGGCGGGCTGGCGGCGCTGACCGGACCGCGTCACGGCGGCCTGACCGCGCGCGTCGAAGCGCTGCTGGACGACCTCGCGCGCCATCCCGCGCCGGCCGACGGCCTGGCGGCGCGGATCGCGCGCGGCGCGCCGATCCCCGGCCTCGGCCATCCGCTCTATCCCGATGGCGACCCGCGCGCCCGCGCGCTGTTCCGGCTGATGGGCGGCGACCAGCCCGAGATCCAGGCGGCGCGGGCGCTGCTGGGCCAGGAGCCGACCCTCGACTGGGCGCTGGTCGCGCTGGCGCGCCGCCTGGGCCTGCCGCCTGGCGCGCCGCTCACCCTGTTCGCCGCCGGCCGCACCGTCGGCTGGATCGCCCATGCCCTGGAGCAGCGCCGCCAGGGCCGGCTGATCCGGCCGCGGGCGCGCTATGTCGGGCCCGAATGACGGCCGCGGCCCTGGCCTTGCCCCTGGACCCGAGGCAGGGTAAGGCCTTCCGGCGCAGCGCCAGATCGGAGGCCGCCCGATGGATACGCCGACGACGGCCTCGGAGCCGCCCGCCGCCACGACTACCCTGCGCGCGGCGACCGCGCCGCCGCGCCGGTACCTGGCCGGTGCCGTCCCCTTCGCCATCCTGGCGATCGCACTTGGCCTGATCGCCCTGTTCGTGGTGCGCTGGGACAGCTGGGTCGGCGCCAGCAGCCGCCAGACCACCGACGACGCCTATGTGCGCGCCGACATCACGCCGCTCAGCGCCAAGGTCGAGGGCATCGTCCGCGAGGTGCCGGTCACCGACTACCAGCGCGTGCATGCCGGCGACCTGCTGGTCCGGATCGAGGACGCCGACTATCAGGCCCGGGTCGCCCAGGCCGAGGCCAACCTGCTGGGCGCCACGGCGGCGGTCGAGAACCTGAAGGCACACAAGGCCCAGCAGCATGCCCTGATCGCCGAGGCCGAACAGGCGATCCTGGCGACCCAGGCCGACGTCGAGCGCACGCGCCTGGAGGCCGACCGGCAGCGCGCGCTGGTCGCCACCACGTTCGGAACCCAGCAGAGGCTGGAACAGGCGGTCGCCGAGCAGCGGCGCTTCGCGGCGACGCTGGCGCGCAACCAGGCCGAACTCGACAGCCAGCGCCGCGCGATGGCGGTGCTCGATACCCAGGAATCGCAGCTGCGCGCCGAGCTCAAGGCCAAAAAAGCGGCCCTGGACCTGGCGCAGATCGACCTCGGCTACGCGCAGATCCGGGCCCCGGTCGACGGCATGGTCGGCGAGCGCGACGTGCGGGTCGGCCAGTACGCCCATGTCGGCACCCAGGTGATCGCGGTGGTGCCGCTGGACACGGTCTGGGTGGTGGCGAACTACAAGGAGACGCAGCTCACCAATGTCCAGCTGGGCCAGCGCGCCGAAGTGCGGGTCGACAGCTTCCCGGGCGTGGTGCTGACCGGCCGGGTCGACAGCGTCGCGCCGGCCAGCGGCTCGCAGTTCAGCCTGCTGGCACCCGACAACGCCACCGGCAACTTCACCAAGGTGGTGCAGCGGATCCCGGTCAAGATCACGATCGATCCGGGACAGGCGCTGGCCGGCCGGCTCCGGCCCGGCATGTCGGCGATCGCCACCGTCCTGACCGACCGCACCGCCCAGCCGTGACCGCGGCGGTCGCCGTCGCGCCACCCGCCCGGCCGGCGGCGCTGACCCATCACCCCATGCTGGGGGTGGCGGCGGTGCTGATCGGCGCCTTCATCTCGACCATCAACACCCGGGTCACCAGCCTCGGCTTGTCCGACATCCGCGGCGGCCTGGGGCTGGGCGTCGACGAGGGGTCCTGGCTGCCAACCCTGTTCTCGGCGGCGCAGATGGCGATCGCACCGGCCGCGGCTTGGCTGGGCACGGTGTTCCGGCCGCGCCGCTTCCTGCTGTGGGCGAGCCTGGTCTTCGCGGTGACGTCGCTGCTGCTGCCGTTCAGCCGCAGCTACGACAGCCTCGTCGTCCTGCAGACGCTGCGCGGGCTGTCGGTCGGCGCCTTCATCCCGGCGACCCTCGGCTTCATTCTCAGCGGCCTGCCGCCGCGCTGGTGGATCTGGGGGCTGGCCGCCTATTCGTTCCGCTTCGTGTTCTCGCAGAACATCGCCGGCTCGCTGGAGGCCTGGTACGGCGAAGCCGGGGCCTGGCAGTGGATCTTCTGGCAGAACGCCGTGCTGACGCCGGTCATGATGGTGCTGATCTGGTTCGGCATGCCGCGCGATCCGATCGACCGCGCCCTGCTGCGCCGCACCGACTGGAGCGGCATCGCCTTCAGCGGGCTGGGCTTTGCCCTGATGTTCGCCGGCCTCGACCAGGGCAACCGGCTGGACTGGCTGAATTCCGGGCTGGTCTCGGGCCTGCTGCTGGGCGGCGGGCTGCTGGTCGCGGCCTTCCTGGTCAACGAGACGCTGGCGGCGACGCCGCTGATCCGCCTGCCGCATGTGGCATCGGTGAACATCCTGGTCCCGGCGGTGCTGATCGCGCTCTATGGCGTCGGCGTCACCGCCACGGCCTATGTGCTGCCCGACTACCTGACCCGGGTGCAGGGCCTGCGCGCCCTGC
This sequence comes from uncultured Comamonadaceae bacterium, assembly GCA_964511405.1. Taxonomy (GTDB): domain Bacteria; phylum Pseudomonadota; class Alphaproteobacteria; order Elsterales; family Elsteraceae; genus CAZEFK01. The sequence continues at coordinate 6,639 of CAZEFK010000203.1, forward strand.
AGATCGGCGATGTTCTGAATTGGATCGCGCTGCCGCAGATCGTGGTGGTGCCACTGGTCGCCCTGCTGCTGCGGGTCGTCGACGCCCGGCTGCTGCTGGCCGCCGGCTTCGCGCTGATCGGGCTGGGCAGCTGGCTCGACACCGGTCTCACCCACGACTGGGCCTATGCCGACTTCCTGCCGTCCCAGGTGGTCGAGGCGCTCGGGCTGGCGCTGGCGATCACGGCGCTGATCACCTTCAGCGTCGCCAACATCGCGCCGCCGCAGGCCGCCGCCATCGCGGCGACGATCCAGATCGCCCGGCTGTTCGGCAACGAGATCGGCAGCGCGTTCGTCCAGACCTTCGTGCGGGTGCGCGAGCAGGTGCACTCCAACCTGGTCGGGCTGCAGCTGGCTACGGGATCGGGCGGGACCGAGCGCGCAATCGCCCAGTTCTCAGCCCCCTTCGCGGATCGCGGCGACGCCACCGCGCAGGGCGTGGCGACGATCGCGCGCCTGGTCCAGCGCGAAGCCTATGTACTGGCCTATATCGACGCCTATTGGGTCATCGCCTGGGTGACCGTGGCCGCCCTGCTGCTCCTGTTGCTGTTGCGGCCGCCGCCCCCCAACCCGATGATCCCGAGCCGGCGGTAAGCGCCGGCGTGAGCGACGACGAACTGTCGCAAGCACGCTGCCCAAAGCCGCGGCGTCCCTGCCCTCCGGCCGGTTCCCGCCGCCGGCCGCGCGCTCCGTTCGTGACAAATGGTAAGCGATTATTAGGAGATCTGGTACTCACATACCGCGAGCCCAAGGGAGGCACGCATGTCGGCAACCATTCCATTCGACGCCAAATTCTACCTTGCGAACAACCCGGATGTCGCCGCCGCTGTCGCCGCCGGCAAGACGACGGCGCTGGCCCATTGGCAGACCCAAGGTTTCAAGGAAGGCCGCAACCCCAACGCGCTGTTCAATACCAGCTTTTACTTGTCACGAAATCCGGATGTCGCCAAGGCTGGCGTCAATCCCTTGGATCATTTCAATAATCAAGGGATGAAGGAGAAGCGGGATCCGTCGGCATTCTTCGACACCAAGGGCTATCTGCAGCGCAATCCCGACGTCGCCAAAGCCGTCGCGGCGGGCACGACCACGGCCTTCGGACATTTCTACACTACGGGGGCGCGGGAGTCGCGATCGCCCAGCACGGCGTTCCAGCAGCAGTTCAACGCCGCGGCCTACCTCGCCAAGAACCCGGACATCGCCGCGGCGATCACCAAAGGCACGGTCAGAAGCGCGCTCGACCACTTCATCCACACCGGCGCGGCCGAGAAGCGCGCCGGCGCGCTGCCTTCAAGCACCACGCCGGCCACGCTCACCCGGAGCGTGAAAGGCCGCGTCAGCGATGGGCCGGTGTCGGGCGCCACGGTCTTCGTCGACCTCGTCGGCGACGGCAAGTTCCACAGCGGCGACCCGACCGTTACGACCGCGGCGGACGGATCCTACAACATCGACCTGACGAACGCGTCGTTCGACGGCAACGACAACCCGGCGATCGGGCAGGTCGTGTCGACCGGCGGCACCGACGCGCTGACCGGCAAGCCGGTCACCGCGACCCTGTCGGCGCCGGTCGGCGCCGAGGTGGTCAGCCCGCTCTCGACCCTGATCCAGTCTGCCGTCGCCAGCGGCACCGACCTCACCAAGGCGGTGCAGCAGATCGATCAGGCGCTGAACCTGCCGGCGGGGATCGACCCGCTCAACTTCGATCCGATCGCCGCGATCCAGGGCAGCGATCCAACCCTCACCGCCACCGGCACGCTGTGCGAGAAGGCCGATCTGAAGATCGAATCCTTCATCATGAACCAGGACAGCGTCGCGACCGGCGCGACCCAGGGCAGCCTGTCGATCGACAGCGCCACCCAGGCGGCGATCACGGCGCTGACCAACACCATAACGGCCAGCGAGGCGGCCAATCCCGGAACGATCAACATCGATGATCCGTCATTCCTGAACAGCGCCGCGTCCGCGTTCAATCAGAATGTCCAGCAGAATTTCGCCGGCGTTTCCGGCACCAGCAACATCGCTGGCGCGGAAACCGCGGCGGTACAGATCGAATCTCAGGTCTTCAACAAACTGGACTCGGTATCGGGCACATCGACGACACCGGGCGCGTCGCTCACCTCGCTCACCGCCGTCGCAGACGTCGGCATCACCGCGAACCAGCAGTTGATGAACGCCGAGATGTCTGGCGGCAATCTGAACAGCATCGTGCAAAACTTCTCCGGGACGGCCCTCGACACCAGCGTCACGACGCAGATGACGTCGGTTCCGACCCTTCCCACGGTCACGACGATCGATGACAGCCCGAGCGGCTCCGATGCCAACACGGTGACCACGATCACGCCCGGACCCGATCCGGCAACGCTGCCACCGCCGCCGCCCCCGCCGGTCGACACCACCATCACGTCGCCGCCGCCACCGCCGCCGACCGACACCACCGTCACGTCGCCGCCGCCGCCGCCACCGACCGACACCACCGTCACGTCGCCGCCACCACCGCCGCCGCCACCGACCGACACCACCATCACGTCGCCGCCACCGCCACCGCCGCCACCGCCGCCGGCACCGGCCGACACCACCTTCACGTCACCGCCACCGCCGAGCCAGGCCCCGGCCATGGTCGCCGCGGCGATGACCGCGGGATCCCTCTCGCTGCCGATCACGCCCGTCGCCTCGACCGGCTTGCCGGCGGACTGGTTCGCGACCAAGGCGGACAACAGCGGCGGCTGGATCAATTACGGCTTCGGCGATCGACACTAAGGATCCGACGCGAAATATCCGAACCGCCGAGCGAACGGCGATCTTCAGCTCACGCGGCCTCTCCGCCCCTCGGGGCGGAGAGGAGTCGAGGTTGTGAACGCCGGCATCGCGTCTCCCTCTCCGCCCTTAGGGCTATGGCATTCACACATCTTCTATTGGCTATCCCGAGCAAGTTCTTTGCTCGTCATTCCGGCGAAAGCGGGAGTCCAGTTGGCTCGACGCAGATAACAACAGGGACTGTGTCGAGCTTGCCACCACGGCTGTATCCCCGCCTTCGCGGGGATGATGACGAGCGGGATGGCCAAGCGGCTGATAATGCTCGATGATCCGGGTTGTGCGAATCCCGTAGGCCCAGGGGCGAGAAGCCGTGCCGCCGCTCATGCCCCCCGGCGGCGCGGCGCCCGCAGCGGCGCCCCGAAGAGGTGACCGCGCAGCGAGCCCATCAGCTTGGGCAGCCGCATCAGGTCCTCGATGCGCCGGTCGAGGAACCCCCAGCTGTCGGTGAAGCCCTCGGAGGCATCGTCCAGCCAGTAGAGCAGCGTCGCCGAGTACACCGCGGCCAGGGTCGCCCGCTTGGTGTAGAAGCTGAAATCGGTCGAACGGTCGCCCACGCCGTACCAGATCGTATCCACGGTCCGGTAGAGCAGCCGCCAGGCCAGGGGTTGGTTGGTCGGCAGCGCCAGCACCGACATGGCGCGGCGGACCGCCTCGCGATGCGGCCCGGCGGCGGCCAGGCGCATCTTGACCGCGGTCGCGATGCGCTGGCGCAGCTTCAAGGTCGACAGGTCCAGGGCGGCCAGGCCGTCCAGCAGCTCCTGGTCGGCCAGCGCCGACCAATGCTCGACGGCGTCGCGGGCGCCGTTGGGAAAGGCGCGCGCCACGTCCTCGCGGTTCAGGCCCAGCGTCTGTGCCGCCAACGCCAGGGCCTTGGGTCCCCAGCCCTCGAACGGCACTTCCGGCAGCACCGCCTTGACCAGCGCTGTCTTCAGCTCCTCACGCTCCATCGTCCACCTCCAGCCGGCGCAGCTCGTCGGTGAACACCAGCGAGCCGAGCTCGGTCATCCGCTGCACATAAAGAATGCCGTCCAGATGGTCGCACTCATGCTGCAGCACCCGGGCGTGGTAGCCCGCGACCGTGCGGTCGATCCGCCGGCCGTCCAGGTCCCAGGCGGTCAGCCGGACCGCCCGCATCCGGGGCACCCGGCCGGCCAGGCCGGGCATGGACAGGCAGCCCTCCCACCCGACCGCCTCGGCCGCATCGGCCACGGTCAGGACCGGATTGATCAGGGCCGTCAGCGGCTGGCCGCCGTCGCCCGGCAGGTCCGAGGCCCGGTCCGCCGGCACGCTGTAGATCACGGCGCGCAGTGGCACCGCGATCTGCGGCGCAGCCAGGCCGATGCCCCCGGCCTCGGCCAGGCTGTCGCACAGGTCCTGGATCAGCGCCCGCACCGCCGGCGCCGTCGGGTCGGCGATCGGCTCGGCGACGCGGGCGAGAACCGGGTGGCCAGAGCGGACGATACGGCGTACGGTCATGGCGCCACTATGCCAACGGCCGGTGTCGCCGGCCAGTCATGATCGCACTGCACGGCGCCATGCCCTTGTCCAGCCGGAGGGCGCCATGATAGGGTGCGCCCCTCTCACCCGAGCCCATTTGCAGCCAGGGAGCGAAAGAGCCCCGTGAACGTCGTCGTCCGTGACAACAATGTCGACCAGGCGCTGCGCGCGCTGAAGAAGAAGATGCAGCGTGAAGGCATCTTCCGTGAGATGAAGCTGCGGCGGAACTACGAGAAGCCGTCCGAGCGCCGGGCCCGCGAGAAGGCCGAGGCCGTGCGCCGGCACCGCAAGCTGCTGCGCAAGCGGATGGAGCGCGAGGGGTTCTAGCCCCCGCCGACAGGTCTGCGGAGACGAAAAAGCCGCCCCTTCGGGCGGCTTTTGGCGTTGGTGGAGGGCGCTCGGCTTGGCGATCCGCCGCCCGAGCACGCCTCCCGCTCTAGTGGCTGCCGCCGAGCGCCTTGACGACCTCCTCGGTGACCTTCTTGGCGTCGCCGAACAGCATCATCGTGTTGTCGCGAAAGAACAGCTCGTTGTCGACGCCGGCATAGCCGGTGGCCATCGAGCGCTTGATGAACAGCACCGTCTTGGCCTTCTCGACGTCCAGGATCGGCATGCCGTAGATCGGGCTCTTGGGGTCGGTCTTGGCCGCCGGGTTGGTCACGTCGTTGGCGCCGATCACGAACGCCACGTCGGTCTGGCCGAAGTCGCGGTTGATCTCCTCCAGCTCCAGCACCTCGTCATAGGGCACGTTGGCCTCGGCCAGCAGCACGTTCATGTGCCCGGGCATGCGGCCGGCCACCGGATGGATGGCGTAGCGCACCGTGACACCTTCCTTCTTCAGGGTGTCGGCCATCTCGCGCAGGGCGTGCTGGGCCTGGGCCACGGCCATGCCGTAGCCCGGCACGATGATCACCGACTGCGCGTTCTTCATGATGAAGGCGGCATCCTCGGCGCTGCCCGACTTGACCGTGCGGTCGCCCGCGCCGCCGCCCGCCGCCGCGGCGCCGCCGTCGGTGCCGAAGCCGCCCAGGATCACGTTGATGATCGAGCGGTTCATCCCCTTGCACATGATGTAGCTGAGGATGGCGCCCGACGAGCCGACCAGCGCGCCTGTCACGATCAGCAGGTTGTTCTCGAGCGTGAAGCCGATGCCCGAGGCCGCCCAGCCCGAATAGCTGTTCAGCATCGAGATCACCACCGGCATGTCGGCGCCGCCGATCGGCAGGATCAGCAGGAAGCCGATCGCCAGCGACAACAGCAGCAGCATCACGAAGGCGAAGCCCGACTGGTCGGCCAGGAACCACAGGATCAGCAGCACGATGGTGGCGCCGATCACCGCGTTCAGCGCATGCTGGCCGGTGAACACCAGGGGCTTGCCCGAGACCAGGCCCTGCAGCTTGGCGAAGGCGACGATCGAGCCGGTGAAGGTGATGGCACCGATCGCCAGGCCCAGGCCCATTTCGACCCGGCTCAGCGCGCGGATCGCGCCGGCGGTGCCGATGCCGTAGGCCTCGGGGTTGGCGTGCGCGGCCAGTGCTACGCACACCGCCGCCAGGCCGACCAGGCTGTGGAACGCCGCCACCAGCTGGGGCAGCGCCGTCATCTGGATGCGGTAGGCGATCAGTGTGCCGACGGCGCCGCCGACGATCAGCCCGACGATGATGGTGCCGTAGCTGACGACGCCGGGGCTGGCCAGCGTGGTGACGATGGCGATGGCCATGCCGACCATGCCGAACAGGTTGCCCTGGCGCGACGACACCGGGCTCGACAGGCCGCGCAGCGCCAGGATGAAGAGGACCGACGCCGCGAGGTACAGCAGCGAAGCAAGGTTCGGGTTCATCGACGGGCCCTTATTTCTTCTTCTTGAACATCTGCAGCATGCGCTGCGTGACGATGAAGCCGCCGAAGATGT
>CAZEFK010000204.1:0-12719 GCA_964511405.1 uncultured Comamonadaceae bacterium
GCGGATCGTTTCCTGGCACTGTTGCGGACCCATCGAGACCGCGATGATCTCGGTCGCCGTGCCTTTTTCCTTGAGGCGGATCGCCTCTTCGACCCCGATCTCGTCGAACGGGTTCATCGACATCTTGACGTTGGCGGTCTCGACGCCGGTCTTGTCGGCCTTCACCCGGATCTTGACGTTGTAATCGATGACCCGCTTGACCGCGACCAGCACCTTCATCGCCGACCCTTCCCGGTGACCACTGCTGTTACCGCAGCGCACGCCTGTTTACGGAGCCACCGCAAAGGCTGTCAAGCGACGCTCTCCCGCAGTGCGGCGCGAGCGCGCATGCAATGGTGGTCAGCGATTGGCCCCGGGGACCCACAGGACGTCGGCCGCACCCTGGGCGTTGGCGTGGCGGGCCAACACGAACAGATGGTCGGACAGGCGGTTGAGATAGCGCAGGGCGGCCGGATTGATCGGCTCGGCGGCGGCGAGCGCGGTCACCAGCCGCTCGGCGCGGCGGGTTACGGTGCGCGCCACATGCAGCGCCGCCGCCAGCGGCGTGCCGCCGGGCAGCACGAACGAGGTCAGCGGCTGGAGATGGGCGTTGAGCGCGTCGATTTCGCGCTCCAGCCGCACGACCTGGGCGTCGGCGACCCGCAGCCGGCCATCGCCGCCGTCGCCCGGGCGGCAGAGATCGGCGCCCAGGTCGAACAGGTCGTTCTGGATCCGCGCCAGCATCCCGTCGAGGTCGCCCGCGGCCTGCAGCCGGGCCACGCCCAGCGCGGCATTGGCCTCGTCGACCGTGCCGTAGGCCTCGACCCGGAGCGCGTGCTTGGGCACCCGCGTACCATCGCCCAGCGAGGTCTCGCCGCGGTCACCGCCGCGCGTGTAGATCCGGGTCAGGCTGACCATCAGCGCCCGAACAGCAGCATGAACAGGATGAACAGCGCCAGCGCCGCGGCCTGCAGCAGCACCCGGTACTGCATCAGCTTGTTGCTGATCTCCGGCGCCGACCGGCCTCGGCGGGTCATGTTGACGACTCCCAGCGCCAGGACGGCAAGGGTCGCGAGCATGGCTGCCACGACCAGGATCGGCAGGACGGTGCGCATTCACCAGTACATGGCGCACGCCCGCTGGATTTGCCAGGGGCGGGAAAGGGCGGGCGCTCGCTTGACCCCTCGCCGGCCCGGCGCCTATGGTCCGAGCCATGCACCTTCGGGCAGCCCAGGGGACGCGAATTATCGGCCCGGTTTCGGCGCACCCCGCGCCGGGCCGGGACCATTCGCGTTCGTCCGCCTGCTGCCAGGAGATGCTCCATGCTGTCGCATCCGGTCGCCGCTGAGCCGCGCGACCACGCTTGCCTCGATGCGCGCCCGGCCCTGCCGGTCGCCTGCTTCGCCGTCACCGGCCGTCCGGATCCCGGCCTCATGCCCCGCGTTCTCGAGCAGTTCGCCAAGCGCGACCTGGTGCCCAGCCGCTGGCATGCGGTGCTCGAGACGGCCGTCGGCGAGGATGCCGAAATGGTGATCGATATCCAGATGCCCGGGCTGGTCCGCGACCAGATGATGCTGATCGCCGCCTGCCTGCGGCAGATCGTCGGCATCGACCAGGTGCTGGTGTCCGAGAAGGTCGATGACGGCCGACAACGGCGGCCGTGACCGGGCCGCACCGACAGGGGCTGCGCCGAGGGGGCTGTTCGTCGCCACGCCGTGCTATGGCGGGCTGGTCGGCCATCTCTACCTGCGCTCGATGCTGGCGCTCCAGGCGCGCTGCATCGCCGAGGGCGTGGCCTTCGAGGCCGCGACCCTGGGCGGCGATGCCCTGATCAGCCGGGCCCGCAGCACCCTGGCCCAGGCCTTCCTGGACAGCGCCGCCGGCCATCTGCTGTTCGTCGATGCCGACATCGGCTTCGAGCCGGAGGCGGCGCTGCGCCTGTTGCACTCGGGACGGGACGTGGTCGGCGGCCTCTATCCCCGCCGCGGCGGCGCGGTCGCCGACCGCGGCTGGGAGGTCGCCTGGCCGCCGGGCGGGCCGGTGCCGGACGGCGGCTTCGCCCTGGCCGAGCAGGTCGGGCTGGGCTTCACCCTGATCGCCCGGCCGGTGCTGGAGGCGATCCGCGCCGCGACACCGGCGCTGGCCTATGCCACGCTGCATGACGCGACACCGGGCCGGCGACGCCCCGGCCATGGCTGGTTCGAGCCGCTGGCCGACCCCGCCACCGGCGCCGTGCTCGCCGATGACGCGGCGTTCTGCCGCCGCGCGGCGGCATGCGGGATTGCCGTTTGGGCCGATCTGGCCTGCCGTCTCAGCCACACGGGGCCAGCCACGCTGGACGGCGACTATGCCGCCAAGCTCGGGATGCAGCCACGCGAACCGGAGAGCCCATGAGCTTCGTCGACCATGTCCGGGCCTGCAACCGCCACGACCCCTCGTTCTTCCGCCCGTTCCGGATCGGCGGCGCGACGGTGGGCTGGACGCGTCACGACGTCGCGGCCCATCTGGGCGCGCTACGCGAGTTCGCGGTCACCGAGCAGGGCGTGGTGCTGCGGCCACAGGACCGCGCCGGGCGCGATGCGGCGCTCGACGCCGCGGCCCGCCACCTCGTCGGGGTCGGCCACGTGCCGCGCCTGCGGGGCGAGCTGTTCCCGGTAGTCGAGCGCTGGGGCCACGCGCCGCTGGCGGTGGTCGATCGCGGCGCCGTCGCAGCGCTGGGCATTCGCGCCTTCGGCGTGCATGTCAACGGCTTCTGCGGTAGCGGCGACGCTCTCTCGGTCTGGGTCGGCCGGCGCGCCCTGGACAAGCCGGTCGCGCCCGGCAAGCTGGACAATCTGGTTGCCGGCGGCCAGCCGGTGGGCATCACCCTGCGCGAAAATGTCGAGAAGGAAGCGGCCGAGGAGGCCGGCCTGCCGGTGGCGCTGGCCCGCCAGGCGATCCCGGTCGGCGCCATCAGCTACCGGATGGCGGTGGAGGAGGGCCTGCGCGTCGACACCCTGTTCGCGTTCGACCTGCACCTGCCCGAGGCCTTCGTACCGCGGAACACCGACGGCGAGATCGTGGCCTTCGAGCGCTGGCCGGTCGACCGGGTGATGGCCGTGGTCGACGGCACCGACGACTTCAAGTTCAACGTCAACCTGGTGATGATCGATTTCCTGGTCCGGCACGGCTTCCTGGGGCCGGAGCATCCCGACTATCTGGAGATCATCGCCGGCATGCATCGGTAGGCACCGGTCGATGGTCCGGCGCTCGGGAGAAAGCTGGGAGCGCTCGCTGGTCGGCGTGCCCGAGCTGTGCGCCGCGCTGGACATCGACCGCGACGAGGCGGCGCGCTGGATCGCCGACGGCCGCATCCCGATCGCCCGCGAACGGACCCTTGCCCGCTTCGGCCAGCCGGTCACGGTGACCCTCCACGATCCCGCCCGCTTCGACCAGCTGCTGGACTGCATCCCCGGCTGGCGCGCCGCCGATGCCGCCCAGCGCTCGACCGCCGGCGCGACGCTGCGGCGGCTGCGGCGGCTGGTCCGCGCCGCCCGGCTGCGCGACATCGCCGTGTATCGCGACGATCCGGCCGGCTTCGTCATCGCCGGCGAGGATGAAATCGCGGCCGGGCCGGACGGCACCCTGCCGGTGGCCTGCCGCTGGGCCGCCCTGCTGCCGGCCGAGCTGGTCCAGGCCGCCGAAGACGGGGAGCCGGTCGAGCCGCTGCGCACCGCCGTCGACCGCTGGCGGGCCCTGGTCGGGGCGGCGGTGGACCGGGCCATGGCGCACATCGCCGAGCGCGCCGACGGCTTCCTGGCGGTCTATCCCGACGCCGCCGCCGGCCGCTTCGCGCCGCATCTGGAGCGCGCCTGGCGCCAGGCCCGGGGCCAGCCGCCCGAGCTGGAGCTGCACGGCGCCGACCTGGCCCCGGTCGACGGCGGCGAGCCGGCCGGCGTCGAACGCCTGGCCCCGTTCGTGGTGCAGGCGCTGTCGCCGCGGCTCGACCGCGCCATCGAGAGCTTCGCGCGCACCGAAGCCGCCGCCCAGCTCCGCCACCGGTCGGGCCTGGCCGACTACCCGGCGCTGTTCCCGGTGGCGCGTGGCCTGGGCCGCCGCCTCCGGCTGCTGGTCGGGCCGACCAATTCGGGCAAGACCCACGCCGCCATGCGCCGCCTGGCCGCGGCCGAGAGCGGCGTCTATGCCGCGCCGCTGCGCCTGATGGCGCTGGAGGCCTATGAGCGGCTCGCCGATGGCGATGGCGTGGCCTGCGCCATGGTCACCGGCGAGGAGCGGATCGACACGCCGGGCGCCCGGCATCTGGCCTGCACCATCGAGACCGTCAACCTCGACCGCCCGGTCGAGGTCGCGGTCATCGACGAGATCCAGATGCTGGGCGACGCCGACCGCGGCTGGGCCTGGACCCAGGCGCTGATCGGCCTGCCCGCGGCCGAGATCGTGATGACCGGCTCGCTGGATGCGGTGCCTTGGGTCATGAACATCGCCCGCCAGACCGGCGAGGACGTCGAGGTCGAGACCTTCGAGCGCAAGTCGCCGCTGCGGCCGCTGGTGCGGCCGGTGCGCCTGGGCGAGGCGACCGCCGGCGACGCCCTGATCGCCTTCTCGCGCGCCGACGTGATGCGGCTGCGCGCGGCGCTGCTCGACCGCGGCCACCGGGTCGCCGCCATCTATGGCGCGCTCGGGCCCGAGGTGCGGCGGGCCGAGGCGCGCCGCTTCCGCAGCGGCGACGCCGACCTGATCGTCGCCACCGACGCCATCGGCATGGGCCTCAACCTGCCGATCCGCCGGGTTCTGTTCTCGACCCTGGCCAAGTTCGACGGCACCACGGACCGCATGCTGACCGGCTCGGAGATTCGCCAGATCGCCGGGCGGGCCGGCCGCTTCGGCCATCATGAGGAAGGCTGGGCCGGGGTGCTGGCCGAAAGCGGCGAGACCGGCGAGCCGGTGGCCGAAGCGCTGGCCACCCGGCCGGCGGCGCCGCGCGACGTGCGCCCGTTCGTCATGCCGCCGCGGCGCGCCATCGAGGCGGCGGCCGAGCTGCTGGGCACCGATCGGCTGTCGCGGATCCTGCGCTTCTTCGCCGCCGAGGTGCTGGCCGACGATCCGGCGTTGCGCGTCGCCGACCTGGACGGCCCCTGCGCGATCGCCGACGCCATCCAGCGTTCGGGCCTGCCGCTCGGGATCCGCATCGGCTATCTGGGCGTCCCGGTCGACGTGCGCGACGAGCGGGCCCTGCAGGACCTGGCCGAGTGGGCGTGGCGCCATGCCCATGGCGAGATGGCGCGGCCGACCCTGGGGCCGGGACGCGGCGCCGACGCCGTGCCGGCCTCGGATCGCGAGCTGGCGCGGGCCGAGGTCGCCGCCAAACGGATCACCGGCTATCTATGGCTGTCGATGCGCTGGCCCGAGACCTATGCCTGCCGCGACGAGGCGCTGGCCGAACGCGACCGGCTGGCCGGCCTCATCGAGCGCGCGCTGCAACGGCGCGTGGCCGAGCGCAGCTGCCGCCGCTGTGGCACTCCGCTGCCGCCGGCCGGACCGCCGATCTGCCTGGCATGCCGACGCGGCAAGCGGCGTCAGGCCGCCCAGTAGAGGACCGCCGCGACCGCCACCCAGCCGACGCACGACAGCCCCAGGATCACGGCCAGCGACGCCCGGCGGCTGAGCCGTTCGGGCGCTGCGGCCGGCTCGAACGCTGCGACCGGCCGGTCGATCACGGCATCTGCGATGGGGGAGTGGGCGGTCTTCATGCCAACCTCGTCGAAGGTCCGTGTGTCGCTCGCAACCGGCAGCCTGCAAGCATCCGATCCGAGACCAATGGCCCGCATCGTAGGCGGACATGGATTATATAAAGGTTAAAATCGACTTTGAAGATCCGCTACAAAGTTTATTCAATTATCTCAACAATCCAATATTGCTTAGACCGAATGTGTTGAGAGCTTTTCTAAGCCCTTGGCGAGAATACCACTGCCAAAGCGGGTAAGACATCGGCAAGATAGCGCTGTGTCGCTTGCTCGAAACCGCTCGGCCGTTCGACCGATCGCCGGGCTGTACGACGATGTCGGGTTCGCCGGGCCCTGACCGTTGCCGCTGCCGGTGGGCAGCGGGTACCATCCGCCCCGGGGACAACCAGGCACGGGCGCGAATGGATGACGGCGATCGCACACCATCACGGGATGGGGCCGCTGATCACTCTGGCACGGCAGATGCCGCTGCATGTCGCGACCGACGGCTTCCTGTTCCTGCGCCATGCCGAGACCGAGGGCAACCGCACCCTGCACTATCAGGCCGCCGACCAGCCGCTGAACGCCCATGGGCTGGGCCAGGCGGTGCATGCGGCCGGCCTGCTGACCGCCGAGCTGGTCGACCGCATCGTCGCCAGCACGATGCGGCGCGCCCGCGAGACAGCGGCGATCGTGGGCAATGTGCTCGGTCGCCCGGTCGCGCTCAATGACGGGCTGCGCGAGCGCTGGTTCGGCGCCGTCGGCGAATCATCGGCCGACATCGACTGGGCCGTCGACCCGCCCGGCGGCGAGCCGCTGGCGGCGTTCGTCGCGCGCACCCGGACTGCGATCGAGGCGGCGCTGGCCCCGTCCGACACGGCCCTGCTGGTGGCCCACACCGGCACGCTCTACGTGCTGGCCCACGTCCTGGATGCCGCGATGACACCGGAGCACTGGGCCAACGCCAATCCATTGCATTTCACCCGGATCGGGGGCCGCTGGCAGGTGGCCGCCCGGGAGCGGCGCAGCGACGTCCCGATCGAGATCCTGTAGCCGCTCAGGATTGGTCGCCGATCACCACGCAGAAGATCGGGGCCGTGCACGGATCCTGCCCGACCGGAATGTGCGGCGTGCAGATATGGGCACCGCCATCGGGGGCCGACACCGGCAGCACCTTCTCCGTCGGGACCCGGCACCACTTGCCGTTGACCAGCACCTCGACATTGGTGCTGGACTGGCGCCATTGGGTCGGCCGGCAATCCTGGTCGGAGCAGCAGCTGCCGCCATCGGATGGTCGCTTCAGCGACTGGTACCAGCTATGGAACTCGGCATGCCGGTCACCGAACTGACCGGTGCTCTGCTCCTGCGCCGACGCAGAGAAAGAAAAACAAAAGACTAGACCTGACAGAACAGCCGCGAGCTTCAGCATTGCGACGGTATCCGCGCTTGTGGGGTCGATACGTGTACCTAGTCTTGACTTGCCTGCGTCGATTGTCGCGCGCGGATGGTCAACAAGAGGTTGACGATGATCGTTCCCGTCTTTCTCGGTACGATTTGTCGCAAGCGCCGAGAGTCAGCATTGACACGCGGCGCCGGCCAGCGGTTTCTTGCTTTGTGCACAAATGAATGAGGATCGGGTCGGATGAGTTCCGACACAGCTCGCACGCCGGTCGGGATCTCGGCGGCTGCCGCCCTGCATGCGGCGCTCGAGACCGGCGCCCGGCCCGGCATGGCCGGCAAGCGCATCGTGGTGATCATCCCGTCGTTCGCAGAGCGCCATCTGTCGACGGCGCCGTTCGACGGGCTTGAGAGCTGATGCGCTATCCCGCGGGGTGGCGCACGGCGAAGCGGCCGCCCTTGCGAAAGCGGTCGAGATAGGTCGGCACGATGCTCTCGACGGCGGTCGGCAGGACGCCCAGGTCGTCGAGGGTCGCCGCCCCGGCCGGCACGACATTGTCGTGGGTCAGCAGATAGAGCTGATCGCGCGTGAGCGGCGGCGCCGGGAGCCGTTCGGCCAAGCCGGCGGCGAGCGCGGCCAGAGCCGTCGGCACGAACACCAGCGGCCGATGGCGGCCGGTTTCGCGCAGCGTCAGCTCGACCAGGGCGCGCATGGTGTAGATCCGCGGTCCGCCCAGCTCGAACACGCGGCCCCCGCTATCGGGCCGCTCCAGCACCGCCATCAGGGCGTCGGCGACGTCGCCGACGAAGACCGGCTGCAGCCGGGCCCTGCCGCCGTCGAACACCGGCATCACCGGCGCGATCCGCGCCATCGCCGCCAGCCGGTTGAAGAAACCGTCCTCGGGCCCGAACACGATGCTCGGGCGCAGCACCGTGGCCGCCGGCAGGGCGGTGCGGACGGCAGCCTCGCCGGCGGCCTTGGAGCGGACATAGCGCGACGGCGACTGCGGATCGACGCCGATGCCGGACATGTGCACCAGCCGCCGCACGCCGGCGGCCGCGGCCAGCCGCGCGATCCGCTGCGCCGCCTCGACATGCACGGCATCGAACCGGAAGCGGCCGCCTTCGGCCGTGATCCCGACCAGGTTCACCACCGCGTCGGCGCCCGCGATGGCGGCGGCGGTCGCGGCCTCGTCGGTCACGTCGACCGGCAGCGGCGTGATCTGGCCGACATCGCCCATGGGCTTCAGGAACTTGGCGGCCTCGGCGCGGCGCACCGGCACGCGGATGACAGCCCCGGTCCGCGCCAGGCGCTTGATGAAATGCCGGCCGATGAATCCGGACCCGCCGAATACGGTGACGATACGCAAGGCCATGTGCCGTCCTCTGCTCCCCCGCGGCGCTTATAGCCGATTGCGCGCAGGGAAGCAGCCATTTAGCCAGGATCATCCGGACGGCGCGGGCGCCCCGGCCGCCACCCTTGATCCCGGCCGCCGCGATGCCACCTGATAGCGCAGGCGTCCGACGGGGCGCCGCCGGGTGCCGGAGACCGGGCCCACGCAACCTTGCTCGCCTCGTTCGAGGGGGAGGTCAGAGTGTCGCGCATGTCGCTGCTGAACAGTCCGTTCCTGCTTGGGTTCGATCATGTGGAACGGACGCTCGACCGTTTGGCCAAAACGGCCGGCGAAGGATATCCGCCCTACAACATCGAGCAGGTGGCCGAAGGCGAGTTGCGGATCACCCTGGCGGTTGCCGGCTTCGGCCGCGACGATCTGTCGATCCAGCTCGAGAACGACCAGCTCTCGATCCGCGGCCGCCAGCAGGACGACGCCAACCGGGTCTATCTGCATCGCGGCATCGCCGCCCGCCAGTTCCAGCGCACCTTCGTGCTGGCCGAAGGCATCGAGGTCACCGGTGCCGCGCTCGACAACGGCCTGCTGCACATCGACCTGAAACGGCCGATGCCGCAGGTGCGGGTCAAGACCATCGAGATCGCGACAGCCAAGCCGGCGGGAGCCGGGACGGCCCCCGGCGACGGCGCGGCGGGTGGCGCCCAGGTGGTGGATGTCGAAACCGGGACTCGGCGCTGACCGTTTGCCGGCTGAGAGCTGGCGGCGGGGCTACGGCCAAGTCCGACGTGAAAGGAACTCGCAATGACCGCGATCGAGAAACTGCGCAGCTTGTCGTCTACGGACTTTGCCGGCCTGGGCTTGAACGACGTCGCGTTCGTCAAGCCGGTCGAGGCCGACGGGACCCGGGCCTATGCCATCCATGCTGCGGACGGGACGGCCATGGCCGTCGTGGTGTCGCGGGAGCTGGCCTTCGCGGCCATCCGCCAGCACGACCTGGAGCCGATGGACGTCCACTGAGGCGCCCGCCGCTTCAGGCGGCGTGGGGAGCCTGCCGCCTCAGGCGGCGTGGCTGGTCATCGTTTCGGTGAGCACGGCGTAGAGCGCATCGGCATTGTCCGACCCCCGCAGCTTCTCGCAGACCGTGCGGTCGCGCAGGAGCCGGGACACCCGGGCCAGGGCCTTCAGATGGTCGGCCCCGGCCGACTCGGGAGCCAGCAGCACGAAGATCAGGTCGACCGGCTGTTCATCGATCGCTTCGAAATCGATGGGCCGGTCGAGCTTGGCGAAGAAGCCATACAGCCGGTCGAGCTGCGGCAGCTTGCCGTGGGGGATGGCGATCCCGGCGCCGACCCCGGTGGTGCCGAGCCGCTCGCGCTCCAGTAGCACCTCGAAGATCTCGCGCTCGCCGACGACGCCCTTGAGGCGCGGCAGCTCGGCGCAGCGGCGCGCAAGCTCCTGGAGCGCCTGCTTCTTGGCGCCCACGCGCAAATTGGCGGCGACAGCCTCGGGGCTGATCAGATCTGCGATGTCCATCGGAGGCTCAGAGGGTGCAAAGGCATGCCGGCATGGGTCACACCCTCTCGGAATTGCCGCGGGACCCTGGCTGCGGGTTGCCTTGCGGGTCGATCCAGCCAATGTTGCCGTCGGGACGACGGTAGACCAGGTTGAGCCCGCCATGGCTGGCGTTGCGGAACAGCATCGCCGGCAGGCCGCCGAGGTCGAGCCGCAGCACGGCCTCGTTGACCGCCAGGGTCGCAATCTCGGTGGCGAGCTCGGCGATGATCACCGGCTGGGCGGAGTCGGCTACGGCGTGGCCGTCAAGCTCCTCGCCATCGGCGGGTTCGGCCGCGATGACGAAGGTCGGCAGCGTCTCCACCGGCGTCCGATGGTGGTCGGTCAGCCGGCGCTTGAACCGGCGCAGGCGCTTGGCCACGTGCTCGACCGCCTGGTCGACCGCGGCATAGGCGTCGACCGCCGCGCTCTGGCCCCGAACCTGGATGGCGCGGCCGACGTGAACGGAGATGTCGGCACGGAACAAATGCGCTTCCCGCGTAACGACCACCTGGGCCTCAAGCGGGTTCGAGAAGTATTTATTGACCGTTGCAGCGAGAAGACTTTCGCATCGCGACCGCAGTGCGTCGCCGACGTCAAGTTGTTTGCCAGTTACTGTGACTTGCATACTCGCCGCGTGTGTAGTCTTGGTCCCGAGAGATCAAGAGGGAAAACTACGAGACCTGCGCGAACCATAGGCGTGGGTCCCAAACCCGTCAAGTGCGGCGCCGGAGCGACCGCTGCGCCGCGCGACGCCAACCCCGGCGCAACGCTGCGTCCTGCGTTATATGCCCAAATTCCTGCCTAGATCGTTAAGCTTTTCTCGCGCCGGCGCTGCACCGACGACGGGATCCGCTGCGCCTCGCGGTATTTGGCCACGGTCCGACGGGCGATATCGATGCCGTCGGCCAGCAGGATGGCCACGATGCGATCGTCGGACAGGATATCGTCGGCGGACTCCTGGTCGATCAGGGTCTTGATCCGGAAGCGGACGGCCTCGGCCGAATGCGCGGCCTGGCCGCTGGCGCCGGGGATCGCCGAGGTGAAGAAATACTTCAGCTCGAAAATGCCGCGCGGCGTCGCCAAGTATTTATTCGTGGTGACCCGGCTGACCGTCGACTCGTGCATGCCGATCGCCTCGGCGATGTCACGCAGGATCAGCGGCCGGAGATGGGTGATACCATGCAGGAAGAACGCATCCTGTTGGCGCACGATCTCGGTGGCGACCTTGAGGATGGTGGTCGCCCGTTGGTGCAGGGATTTCACCAGCCAATTGGCCGAGGCCAACCGCTCGGACAGGTAGTCGCGGTCCTCGCGCTTCAGGCTGTGGCGGTTGACCGTGGCATAGTAGCGCGTGTTGACCAGCACCCGCGGCAAGGTGTCGGCGTTGAGCTCGATCAGCCAGCCGCCGCCGGGCTGGGCGCGCATCAGGATGTCCGGCCGGATCGGCTGCGGCGGTTCCTGGGCGAAGGCTTCGCCGGGCTTCGGGTTGAGCGCCCGGATCTCGGCGACCATGTCGGTCAGGTCGGCCTCGTCGACGCCGCAGACCCGGCACAGCTGTGGGACGTCGCGGCGCGCCAGCAGCGGCAGGTTGGCCAGCAGCGCCGCCATGGCCGGATCGAGCCGGTTCTTCTCCTTGAGCTGCAGGGCCAGGCATTCGGCCAGGCTGCGCGCCATCACGCCGGGCGGATCGAAGGCCTGCAGGCGCGCGAGCACGGCCTCGACCCGGGCCACGGCGCAACCGAGCTGCTCGGCGACCCGGTCGAGGTCCGTGGTCAGGTAGCCGGCATCGTCGACCAGGTCGATCAAGTACAGGCCGATCAGACGCTCGCGGGCGTCGGGCAGGTCGACCAGCTGCGCCTCCAGGTGCTCGCGCAGGGTCTCGGGCCGGCTCAGCCTCTGCTCGATGCCGATTTCGCTGTCGTCGAAGTCGGCGCGCCCGCCGCTGGTCCGCAGGCCGGAGCCGCCGAGGTCGGCCGGATCGTCGGTGACGTCGGGTCCGCCGCTCGCATCATAGTCGAGCGGCTGGGCGTCGGCGTCGGGCAGGCTGTCGGCACCGACCAGATCGGCGCTGTCGCGCGCGGGCGCGACGGGCTGCGGCAGCTCGGCGGGCGCCTCGATGCTCGCGGGGGCGCTCTCGTCGCGTTCCAGCAGCGGGTTCTGCTCGAGCTCGCTCTCGACATAGGCGCCAAGCTCGAGGTTGGACAGCTGCAGCAGCTTGATCGCCTGCTGCAGCTGCGGGGTCATGACCAGCGCCTGGGACTGACGCAGGTCCAGGCGCTGAACTAGCGCCATGGCCGATCCTCACCGGCAGGCAGGCAGGCATGCCGGGCGAAACGCTGCGCCATCAGAGGCACCCGGCCGTCACAGACGGAAGCGCTCGCCGAGATAGACACGACGGACATCCTTGTGGGCCACGATCTCGGACGGCGCGCCCTCCATCAGCACCATGCCGTCATGTAGGATATAGGCGCGGTCGACGATGCCCAGGGTCTCGCGCACATTGTGGTCGGTGATCAGCACGCCGATCGCGCGGTCCTTCAGATGGCTGACCAGGTCCCGGATGTCGCCGACGGCGATCGGGTCGATGCCGGCCAGCGGCTCGTCCAGCAGCATGAACGCCGGGGACGACGCCAGCGCCCGCGCGATCTCGACGCGGCGCCGCTCGCCGCCCGACAGCGCCAGCGCCGGCGTGCGCCGGAGATGCTCGATCGAG
>CAZEFK010000205.1:0-12622 GCA_964511405.1 uncultured Comamonadaceae bacterium
GCGACGGCGTCCCGGCGCGCGGTCGCCAGGGTGCGCAGGCCGAGCCAGACCAGATAGGCCGCACCCAGCAGCTTCAGCGCCGTGAACAGCTCGGCGCTGGCGAGCACCAGGGCGGACACGCCCAAGGCCCCGGCGACCACATGCGCCAGGCCGCCCAGGCCAGTGCCGACGCTTGATGCGATGCCCTCGGCGCGGCCGCCGGCGAGCGTGCGGGCGGCGACATAGAAGATGCCCGGCCCGGGGGTCAGGGCCAGCACCAGGGCGGCGGCCAGGAACAGGACGAACTGATCGGCGTGGGGCATGACTGCTCTCAGCGGGGGATCAGCGCCGCGGCGGCGCGGTCGGACGGACGGTCGCTGGCCGCGAGGCCGGCGGCGACGCCGGCGCGGTCCGCGGCGCTGCGGTTCTGGCTCATCTTGCGCTTGCCCTCCAGGCGCGCAATGGGCAGGCGCAGGCCGACGATCTCGCGCAGCCGGTCGCGGATGTAGTCCGCCGGGGCGTCGGTGACGGCCCAGGGATCGGCGCGGGGCCCCTCATGCAGGTCGGTCAGCTGGGTGACCACCGCGAGCAGGCGGTCGGGATCCTGGAAGAATTCGATCGGCCCGTAGGCGTGCACGGCGACGTAGTTCCAGGTCGGCACGACCTTTCCGTGCTCCTGCTTCGCGGCATACCAGGCCGGGCTGACATAGGCGTCCGGTCCCATGAACAGCGCCAGGGCCTCGCCCAGGGTCGCCTGCTGCCACTGGGGATTCGCGCGCGCCACGTGGCCGTACAGCGTGCCATAGGGCCCTTCCTCCGGCGCGAGGATAACGGGCAGCGGCGTCGCGACCGGCCCCGCCGCGGTGGCGGTGACCAGGTTCGCCAGGCGCGCCTGGCGCATCGTCGCGTGCAGGGCGGCAAGGTCGTCGTCACGAAAGGCGGGCGGCACATACATTTGTACGAGTTCCTGGGCAAAGGCTCCTGGACCGGCCTGGACCATGCCCCGGAATTGGCTCACAAGGAATGTCCAGTTGCCGGAAAAAACAGTGGACCAGTCTGCCATCATGCCAGCGGACGATCCCGCCGCCCGGCCGCGGGTCGCCGAGCGGATCTGCGAGGCGATCAAGAGCCAGATCGCCTCGGGCCGGCTCAGCCCGGGCGCCCGGCTGCCCTCCACTCGGTCCCTGGCGGCGGAGTGGGGCGTGTCGCGGACCACGGTGACGGCGGCTTACGAGCAGCTCATCGCCGAAGGCTACCTGGAGACCCGGCAGGGGGCGCGGGCGCAGGTCGCGCCGGGGCTCGCGCCTGTCGCGCCCGGGCCGCCCGGCCAGCCGGGCGGCCTCGACCGGCTGTCGGCCTTCGGGCGGCGGCTGGCCGATTTCCCGGCGCCGCCCGCGCTCGATCCCGACCGCCTGGTCGCGGACTTCCGCTATGGCGACCTGGCCGCGGCCGACTTCCCCGTGCAGGACTGGCGCAAGGCGGTCGGCGCCGTCCTGCTGCGCCGGCCGGCCCGTCTCCGCTATGGCGACCCCAAGGGGTCCCCAAGCCTGCGGGCGGCGCTTCAGGGCTATCTGTGGCGGGCCCGCGGGCTGCGCTGCACGCCGGATCAGATCATCGTCGTGACCGGCTCGCAGCAGGGCCTCGATCTCTGTGCGCGGCTGCTGCTCGACCCGGGCGACCGGGTCGCGATCGAGGATCCGGGCTATAACCTGGCACGCCAGATCTTCCTGGCCGCCGGCGCCGAGCTGGTCCCGGTCGCGGTCGATCGGGAGGGCCTGCGCACGGACGGGCTGCCGGCGGCGCGGCTCGCCTATGCGACGCCGTCGCACCAGTTCCCGCTCGGCAGCGTGATGTCGGCCGCCCGCCGGCGCGAGCTGCTGGCCTGGGCGCAGCGAACCGGCGCCTTCGTCCTCGAGGACGATTACGACAGCGAATACCGCTTCGACATCGGCCCGATCCCGCCGCTGCATACCCTGGATGACGCCGGGCGGGTCATCTATCTCGGGACGGTGTCCAAGACGCTCTCGCCGACCCTGCGCCTCGGCTACCTGGTGGTCCCAGCGGCGCTGGCCCCGGTCTTCGCCACGGCCAAGCGGCTGGCCGACCGGCACACCCCGAGCCTGGAGCAGGAGGCCCTGGCCGGCCTGATCGAGAGCGGCGCCTATGAGCGGCACGTGCGGCGGGTCCGGCGGACCAACGCCGAGCGGCGGGCCGCCCTGCTGGCCGCCCTGGCCCGCGCCCTGCCTGAAGCCGTGACCCTGGCGGGGACCGAGGCCGGCCTTCACGTGGTGGCCTGGCTGACCGGCATCCCCCGGGCGGCGGAAGACGGCTTGGCGGCGCGGGCGCGCCGCGCCGGCCTCGGCATCTATCCGATCGGGCCGTTGTACGATCCCGCCGGGCCGACCCCGCGTCCGGATTGCGCCGGCCTGGTTCTCGGCTATGCCGCCCTGTCGGTGGCCGCGATCGACAAGGGGGTCGCGCTGCTCGCGGCCGTGGTCCACGCGTATGGCAATCCTCAGTAGTCCTATCCGCCCAGGAACGCCCGGATCCGGGCGACCACCAGGTCGCGCGCCTCGACATGCACGGCATGGTTGGCGCCCTCGACCATCAGCAGCTGGGCGCCAGGGATGAGGCGAGCGATCTCGGCCGATTGCGAGGGCGGACAGATCCAGTCGGCGGCGCCGCACACCACCAGGGTCGGCACGCGGATCTCGGGCAGCCGGTCGCGCAGGTCGTATTCCTTGCGGGCGTACAGGGCGTTGTGGGTCACCGCGTGGAAGCGCTTCTGCCGGGTCCGCTCCAGCGAGGCGTCCGGATCGAAGCGCTCGTAATAGAGCGGCTGCAGGGCCGCCCAGATCAGGCGCAGCTCGGTGTCGTCGACGATGTCGGGGGAGAACAGCTTCTCGACCATGCGCACCGAGGCGCTGGTCGCCTTGTGCAGCCGCGCCTTGATGTTCTCCAGCGCCTCGGCCTCGTGATGATGGCTCGCGACGGTCCCGCGCAGGATCAGGTGGGACAGGCCCGCCGGATGGCGCACCGCATAGGTCAGCGCGATCATGCCGCCGAACGAGCCGCCGAGCACGGTGCAGGGCGCGCCGACCAGGGCGAGCCGCAGCTCTTCGACGTCGTCGGCCAGCCGCTCGAAGGTCAGGGGCGGGGTGATCGAGGATTCGCCATGGCCGCGCTGGTCGAAGGCGATCAGCCGGTAGTCGTCGGCGAGCACCCGGTAGGGTTCGAGCTCGCCGGTGTGGTCGCCGATGCCGCGGCCGCCATGGAGCAGGATGATGGTGCCGCGCCGCGGCGTGCCGATGTCGACGACGTGCAGGTCGGCGCCTGCGATGCGCATCTTGGTCATGCGTCCTCCCGGATGGGTGCCGGCCCGGCGTCGGCGTCGTGCCATTCGTCGCCCAGCAGCTCGGGCGTGTCATAGGCCTGCAGACGGGCGTAATGGGTCTCGACGTCCTCGACGAACAGGCTGCGGACGATGCCGCGGGCCAGCCGGTCGGCGCCTTCGCTGACCGCGGGGATGTCGCCGGACAGCTTGCCGTGGCTGAGCGTGGCCGGGAAGTTGAAGCAGTAGATGCTGCCCAGCATGGGACAGTAGCCGGGCTGCTTCTCCTTGAACTCGAAATGGTCGCCCAGATCCGGCGAGGTCGCCAGCGACGGGCTGTCCTCGTCGGGCGGCGGCGTGAAGCTGTCGCCCCAGGTCCGGACATGCGGCGCGATCGCCGCCAGCTCCGGCCGCCGGGCGAGGTCGACGGCGAAGCCCGTGCAGAAGATCACGAAGTCGACCGGATAGGCCCCCTTCGGCGTGGTCAGCACCACGCGCCCATCGGCCTCGGCCAGATCCAGGATCGGCGAGCCGACATGGAAGAAGGCGTTGGCGTGGCGCGACACGCGCAGGGTGGAATTGCGCGGCGGCGGGGTCTGGGCGCGGTCGGCATAGAGCTGGATGCGCCACTTCCAGGCCTCCGGCAGCGCCTGGAAGCCGTGGACCAGCCCGGGGCTGCCGACGCCCATCATCTTGTTGACGCTGGGGATCGTCGGGCGCCGCAGGAACAGGTCCATGCGCGCCGCCCCTGATTCCAGCGCCTCGGCGGCATTGTCCATCGCCGAGGCGCCGGCGCCGATCACGGCGACCCGTTTGCCGCGCAGCGCCGCGAAGTCGATCGCGTCGGCCGAGTGCGCCCAGAACCGCCGTGGGATCGTGTCGGCGATGGCCGGAACCGCGTTGCCGCCCAGGCCGTCCCGGCCCGTCGCCAGCACCAGCTTCCGCGTCAGCACCGACCGCGGGCCGGTCGCCGTGGCGAGCTCGACCGCGATCACGCCGCCGCCGGCATCGCGCAGCCCGGTCATCCTGATATCGTTCTCGACCGGCGCGCCGGTCACGCGGCGATACCAGACCAGGTATTCCATCCACTGCGGGCGCGGGATCCGGTACAGCGCCGCCCATGCGGCAGCTCCGAACTGCGCCTCGAACCAGGCCCGGAAGGTGAGGGCCGGCAGGCCGTAGGCGGGGCCGGTCAGCTGCTTGGGCGAGCGCAGGGTCTCCATGCGGGCGATGGTGACCCAGGGGCCTTCCTGGCCCGCGGGCGCCATGTCGTAGACGACATGGTTGCGGACCCCGTGCTTCTTCAGCGCCAGGGCGGCGACCAGCCCGCACATGCCGGCGCCGATGATCACGACGTCGCGAACCGGCTGGCGGTCGCGGGTGCGGCGCGGCACCCAGTCGGCGGCGCCGAAGGTCAGCCACTCCAGGTCCTGCGCCAGCCGCGCTTCGAGGGCAGCGAGACCGCCAGTCATGCCGGCACGGGCGTGGCGTGCCCGAGCGTGTGCATCAGGCGGTTGGCCCAGCCGAACAGGGCGACGGCATGGATCAAGTCCAGGATCTCGGCCTCGGTCAGCCCGTGCGCCCGCAGCGCGGCGACATGGGCTGACGTGGCGGCCGGCGGCGTGGCCGAGAGCGCGCGCGCGAAATCGACGATGGCGCGGGTCCAGGGATCGAACGCGCCATCCAAGCCGGCCACATAGATCTCGCGGACGGTCTCGCTGCCGCCCGACAGCTCCATGTGCCGCCGCGCATGCACCGAGGCGCAATAGACGCACCGATTTACGGTCGAGGCGACCAAGGCGCCCAATTCCCGATCGGCGTTGCCCAGGCCGCCGGCGCCATACATGACCAGGTTGTAGAGTTTGGTCCGGGCCACGTACGATTCCGGATCGTGGACCAGGGTGCGGACATAGGCCGACACCTTGGTGTTCGACGGCGTGACCCGCATGGCGTCGAGCTGCCGCTGGCTCGCCCGCGCGACCTCGACCGGCTCGATATAGGGCGTCCACTGCAGCGGCTTGACCGTGAAGCCGGTCATGACGGCTGTCCCAGCAGCTGCAGCCCGGCGACCACCCGGCCTTCGAACGCGGCGAAGGCGATCAGCTCGGACAGGGCAACGATCTGCGGATTGCTGAGGCCGGCCGCCGCCAGGGCTTCGATGTCGTCTGATGTCGACGACTGCGGGGCGACGGCCACCCGGTCGACATGGCGAACCATGGCCGCCAGCGGCAGCGTCGATTCAGGCGGATCGCCGGCCGCCAGCCGGACGAGGCCGGCATCTTCAGCTCCGGCCAACTGGCGGTCATAGGCGGCGGCCAGCGCCTCCTGGCCATTGTGCCGGGCGATCCGGGCGCACAGGGCGGCACGGACGGCGCCGCTGATGCCCAGACCGTCCTCGGGCATCAGCAGCGAGGCCCGGCACTGCTCGATCGCCTCGACGATGTCCGTCCGCTCGCGCCGCAGCGCATGGGCTGCGGACCCTGGCCGCAGCCCGGCTGCGGTGTCGATCTGATCCATCAAACCGAAGGTCCCCCTGTGGGTCGCGTCATCCCTCGAGCACGGTGCGCGCGCCCAGCGTGTGCTCGCGCATGAGCCGCTGCAGGGCGGGCAGGTCGCGCGCGCGGATGAGGCGGATGATGTCGAAGTGCTGTTCGACCACCTGCAGTAGGACCGCGACCGTGTTGCGGCGGCGCATGACCGAGATCGGGATGCGCGTCCTGAGGTCGAAGATGAACTTGACCAGCTCACGGTTCGGGCAGGGCGCCAGCATGAGCTGGTGGAACTCGAGGTTCCACCGCTCATGCTCCTCGGTCGTCCCGCCGAGGACGCAGGCGCGGCACGCCTCGGCCGCCGCCGTCATCGCGGCGAGGCTGGCCTCGTCCAGGCGGTCGATGACCAGCTCGGCGGCGGCCGCCTCCAGGATCGCCCGCGTCTCGGCGACCTGGCGGACGCGCTCCTGGTCGAAGACCTCCACCTGGTAGCCGCGCCGCGCCAGGTGGCGGACCAGGCCCTTCTCGGCCAGGAGATCGAGCGCCTGGCGCACTTCCATGCGCGTCGCCTCGTAGCGCCGCTCGAGGTCGACCTGCTTCAGCCAGCTGCCGGGCGCGAATTCGCCCATGCCGATGTCGCGCTCGATCCGCCGGGCGACGGCCCGGGCGCGGTCGGGCCCGGCGCCCGGCCGCACGAGCGCCGAGTCCCTTGACGCCTCTGGGGTCGTCTCGGGCGGCACCTCTGGGGTTGGGATCGGTGGGTTCATCATCGCTTGACCATCCGCGCGCATCGTGCCAAAAAAATTGGCGCCAATCAATCAGGGGATTTAGGTGCCTGCTGTAACCGCCGTCGCTTCGGGCTCAGGGCCGGCTCTCCGCATCGGGATCGACACCGGCGGCACGTTCACCGACCTGTGCCTCTACGATCCGGCGTCGGGGGCGCTGACGGTCTTCAAGCTCAGCAGCACGACCGGCGATCCGTCCGAGGCGATCGCGGCGGGCATTGCGCAGGCCCTGGCCGATGCTGGCCGGGACGGTCGCGACCTGGCCTTCATCGGCCACGGGACCACGGTGGCCACCAACGCGCTGATCCAGGGCCGGCTGGCGCGCACCGGCATGATCACCACCGCCGGCTTCCGCGACGTCATCGAGATCCGGCGCCAGATGCGGCCGGCGCTCTACGACCTGCAGGTGGAGAAGCCGGTGCCGCCGGCCAGCCGCGACCTGCGGCTGGAAGTGACCGAGCGCGTCCGCTTCGACGGCAGCGTCGCCGTTCCGCTCGACGAGGCCGCCGTGCGCGCCGCCGCCCGGCGCCTGCGCGACGAGCGGGTCGCGGCTGTTGCCGTCGGCTTCCTGTTCGCGCATCTGGCCCCCGGCCATGAGGCGGCGGCCCGGCGGATCCTGGAAGAGGAGCTGCCCGATGCGTTCATCAGCACCTCCCATGAGGTCGCGCCGGAATATCGCGAGTTCGAGCGGTTTTCGACGACCGTCGTGAACGCGGCGCTTGGGCCGGTCATGCAGGTCTATCTCAGCCGCCTCGCATCAAGGCTGCGCGACCTGCGCATCGCGCCCGCGCCGCACCTGACCCAGAGCAATGGCGGCGTGATCTCGGCGGAGACCGCCATCCGGTTCCCGGTCCGGACCGTGCTGTCGGGGCCGGCCGCCGGGGTCACCGGCGCGGTCGCGATTGGCGCCGCCGCCGGCCTCGGCAACCTGATCACCTTCGACATGGGCGGCACCTCGACCGACGTGGCGCTCATCGACAACGGCCGCCCCCAGCTCGTCACCGACGCCGAAGTCCACGGCCACGCCCTCAAGGTGCCGATGCTCGACATTCACACGGTCGGCGCCGGCGGCGGCTCGATCGCGCGCATCGACGCCGGCGGGCACCTCAAGGTCGGACCGACCAGCGCCGGGGCGTCGCCGGGGCCGGTCTGCTACGGCCTGGGCAATGACGAGCCCACGGTCACCGACGCCAACGTCGTCCTGGGCGTGCAGAACCCGGACTTCCTGCTCGGCGGCCGCATGCGGATCGACCGGGCCCGGGCGGAAGCCGCGATTGCCCGGCTGGCGGGGCGCCTCGGGCTCGGGGTGATGGACACGGCCCAGGGCATCCTGGCGGTGGTCACCGCCAACATGGCCAAGGCGATCCGCGTGATCTCGGTCGAGCGGGGCTACGACCCGCGCGACTATGTGCTGATGGCCTTCGGCGGCGCCGGTCCGGTCCACGCGGCGCGGCTCGCGCGCGAGCTCGAGATCCGCCGCATCCTGGTGCCGCGCTCGCCCGGCATCGTGTGTGCCATGGGCCTGCTGCTGACCGACCTGCGCCTTCATCTGTCGACCGGCCGCATGGCGCTGCTCGACCCGGCGAGCCTGCCGGTCCTGGCCGACGGCTTCGCGGACCTGGAGCGCCAGGCCGGCGACTGGTTCGCCCGGGAAGGGATCGCGCCGGCCGACCGCGCGCTCGCGCGCAGCCTGGATATGCGCTACGAGGGCCAGGCGCACGAGCTGATGGTGCCGTGCCCGCCCGGCGCGGTGACCGAAGCCATGTTGGCGACCCTGCGGTCGCGCTTCGAAGACGTGCACCGCCAGGTCTACGGCTATATCTCGCCGGAGGAGCCGGTCCGGATCATCGCCCTGCGGCTGGAGGCAACGGGCACCGTTCCGAAGGCCGCCCTCGCGGCGCATCCGCCCGCCACGCTGCCGCTGGCCGACACCGTCGTCGGGGCGCGCCGCGTCTGGCTGCCGGAGGCGGGAGGGCTGGTGTCCTGCCCGGTCCATGACCGTAACCGGCTGGGGCCCGGCCATCGGATCGCCGGCCCGGCGATCGTCGAGCAGATGGACAGCACGACCCTGGTGCTGCCGGGCCAGGCGGCAACGGTCGATCCCTGGCTCAATCTCCTGTTGGAGGAGACCGCCGGATGACCCGGGCTCTCGATCCGATCACCGTCGAGGTCATCGGCAGCGCGCTGTCGACCATCGTCGAGCAGATGGGCACCGCGATCATCCGCGCGGCCTACTCGGCCAACATCAAGGAACGCCGCGACTGCTCGGCGGCCGTGTTCGACACCGCGGGGCGCGTCATCGCCCAGGCCGAGCAGATCCCGCTGCATCTGGGCTCGCTGCTCGGGATCGCCACCGAGACGCTCGGCCGGATCGACCTGGCCTCGGTCGCGGCCGGCGACGTGTTCATCGGCAACGATGCCCACACCGGCGGCGGCACCCACCTGAACGACATCGTGTTCCTGGAGCCGGTGTTCGTCGCCGGCGACCTCGTCGCCTGGGTCGCCAACCTGGCCCACCATTCCGACTTCGTCGACCGCGGCCACGCCCACATCTTCCAGGAAGGGCTGCGCATTCCGCCGATCCGGCTCTACCGCGCCGGCGCCCTGCAGCAGGACGTGATGGACCTGGTGCTGCTGAACTGCCAGGTGCCGCAGGAGCGGGTGAACGATTTTCGGGCGCAGATGGCGGCGAACCGCGTCGGCGTCCAGCGCCTCCAGGCCCTGTGCGCCCGCTATGGCGTCGCGACGATCCAGGAGGCGAGCCGGCTCTTGCTCGATTACAGCGAGCGCAAGGCGCGCGCCGGCATCGCGGCCATTCCGGACGGCCGCTACGCCTTCCGCCACGGCTTCGACACCAGCCTGTGGCCGGAGCCCCTGGAGCTGTGCGTGGCGGTCGAGGTGCAGGGCGACGAGATCCATCTCGACTTCACCGGCTGCCCGCCGCAGAACCGCTCGGGCATGAACATGGTGTTCACGGCGCTGCAGGCGATCGTCTACTACGCCGTCAAGACGCTGATCGACGAGGACACGCCGGCCAACGCCGGGATGCACCGTCCGGTCCGCATCACCGCGCCCAAGGGCAGCATCGTCAACGCCGTGCCGCCGGCCGCGGTCTATAGCCGGCACGAGATCGCCCAGCGCCTGGCCGACATGATCTTCGCCGCGCTGGCGCCGGCGATCCCGGAGCGGATCCTGGCCGCGTCGACCGGCGTCACGGTCATGACCATGAGCGGCATGCACCCGCGCACCGGGCGCTTCTACGTCTACAACGAGAGCATGGGCGGCGGCATGGGCGCGCGCGCGGGCCGCGACGGGCTCGACGGCGTCCATGTCCACGGCACCAACTCCGCCAACATCCCGGTCGAAGCGCTCGAGAGCGAGCACCCGATGATGGTCGAGGCCTACGAGCTGGTGCAGGACTCGGGCGGGCCCGGCCGCCACCGCGGCGGCATGGCGATCCGCCGCCGCATCGCCGCGGTCGATCACGACGCGACGGTGAACCTGGGCGGGCCGAACAACGTGATCCCGGCCTGGGGCCTGGACGGCGGCCATCCCGGCGCCGTGGCGCGCATCGACCTGGCGGACGGCGTCCGCTCGTTCCATCGGCGCGACGGCGTCATCGGGCCAAGGCAGTGGGCGGCGGCCGTCACCGCCGGCGGCGGCGGCTTCGGCGACCCGCGCGAGCGCGACCCGGCGCTGGTCCGGCGCGACCTGCGCGAGGAGCGGATCTCGCCGCAGGCCGCGCGCGAGGTCTACGGGCTGGAGGGATAGATCCATGCGCGGCTATCCCCTCGGACGGGTTGTCGACGGGATCGTCGCCGTGTTCGGCGTGGTGACGATCGTGTTCGTCATCTCCCGGCTGATCGGCGATCCGGCCGTGCTGTTGCTGCCGGTCGGCGCCACCCAGCAGCAGATCGCGACCCTGCGCGCCAGCCTGGGCCTCGACCAGCCGATCCTCGAACAGTACTTGCGGTTCGTGGCCGGCGTCGCGCACGGGGATTTCGGCCAGTCGTTCCAGTTCATGCGTCCGGCGATCTGGGTGGTGCTGGAGCGCATGCCGGCGACCATCGCCCTGGCGGCGTCGGCGCTCGCCTTCGGCATCGTGTTCGGCGGCGTCGCCGGCTCGCTGGCGGCACTCCGGCGCGGCAAGCTGACGGAAGCCGCGGTGATGGTGCTGGCGCTGCTGGGCCAGGCCACGCCGGTGTTCTGGCTGGGCCTGCTGCTGATCCTGCTGTTCGCGGTGCGGCTGGGCCTGCTGCCGACCGGCGGCTTCGACGGCCCGGCGAGCCTGATCCTGCCGGCGGTGACCTTGGGCAGCTTCACCACGGCCAGCATCGCCCGCCTGCTGCGCTCCAGCATGCTCGACGTCCTGCGCGAGGACCATGTCCGGACCGCCAATGCCAAGGGGCTGCAGCCGCGCACCGTGTTCCTGTGGCACATCGCGCGCAACGCGCTGATCCCGGTGGTGACGATGACCGGCATCCTCGCCGGCGAGCTGCTCGGCGGGTCGGTCGTGACCGAAAGCGTGTTCTCCTGGCCCGGGGTCGGCCGGCTGATCGTGCAGGCGCTCGAATCAAACGACTTTCCCGTCGTGCAGGCCGGCGTGACCGTGATCGCGACCACCTTCGTCGCGACCAACCTCCTGGTCGACCTGCTCTACGGCGCGCTCGACCCGCGCATCCGGACCCGCCGATGACGACCCTCCTGCGTGCCCTGACCCGCGGCTCCGGCTGGCTCGGGCTGATCGGCCTGGCGCTGATCCTGCTGTTCGTCCTGGTCGCCGTCCTCGGCCCCCATCTCGCGCTGCCGGACCCGGTTCACCCCGACCTGCGCGCCCGCATGGTGCCGCCGACCGTCTCCTGGGCCGGGCTCGGGGCGCATCCGTTCGGCACCGATCAGCTCGGCCGCGATATCCTCGCCCGGATCGTGGCGGGCAGCCGCGTCACCCTGTCGGTGGCGGCCGCGGCGGTGGTGCTCGGCGGCATTCTCGGGACGCTGGCGGGCCTGGTCTCCGGTTATCTCGGCGGCATCGTCGACCGGGTGGTGATGCGCCTGGTCGACATCCAGCTCGCCGTGCCCCTGATGCTGCTGGCCCTGATGGTGGTCGCCGCGCTCGGCCCGAGCGTGCGCAACCTGATCGTCGTGCTCGCCGTGGTGTCCTGGGTGCGCTATGCGCGGATCGTGCGCGGACAGGTGCTGGCGGTCCGCGAGCTGGAGTTCATCCAGTCGGCGCGCGCCATCAGCGCCTCGACCACGCGCATCCTGCTCCGGCACACCCTGCCCAACGTGCTGACGCCGACGGTGGTCGTGGCGACCCTGGAGCTGGCGCGCGTCATCGTGCTGGAGGCCGGGCTGTCGTTCCTGGGCCTGGGCGTGCAGCCGCCCAGCCCGAGCTGGGGCCGCATGCTGGCCGAAGGCCGCGCCTACATCGCCACGGCCTGGTGGATCATCACCCTGCCAGGCCTCGCGCTGATGCTGACGGTGTTGGCGATCAACCTGGTCGGCGACTGGCTGCGCGACTATTTCGACCCGCGGTTGGCGGGGCGCTGACCGATGACCCCGCTGCTCGACCTGCGCGACCTGTCCGTCGGCTTCGCCCGCGGCCGGACGGTGGCGCCGGTGATCGAGGGCCTGACCTACGCGGTCGATCGCGGCGAGACGCTCGGCATCGTCGGCGAGAGCGGCAGCGGCAAGAGCGTGCATGTGCTGGCGCTGCTGGGCCTGCTGCCCAGCCCGCCGGGCCGCGTGCTCGGCGGCCGGGCGCTGTTCGCGGGCGATGATCTGCTGGCGATGCCGCCGCGCCGCTTGCGCGACGTCCGCGGCGGCGAGATCGGCGTGGTGTTCCAGGACCCGATGACCGCGCTCAACCCGGTGCTGACGGTCGGCCGCCAGATCGCGGAACCGTTGATGCGCCACAAGGCGATGTCGCGGCGCCAGGCGCTGGACCGCGCGGCGGACCTGCTGGCGCTGGTCGGCATCCGCTCGTGCCGACGGCCATCCACTCGGCCAGAGCCAGATTGCCCCGCCGCAGCGCGCAA
>CAZEFK010000206.1:0-12601 GCA_964511405.1 uncultured Comamonadaceae bacterium
GCCGGCCGCGGCGGCGCCGCGCCAGCCGGCCCGGGCCCGCGCCCCGGATCCCCTGGGCCGCGTCGAGCCCGAGCCGCTGTTCGACCTGCCGGGCCAGGCCGCGCCGGAGCCGGCGGGTTACGGCTACGAGCCGCCGCCGGGCCCGCCCGACCTGGACGACGACGCGACGCTGCTGGCGGTGGTGCGCGACGCCCTGGACGAGGACCGGGTCGACCTCTATGTGCAGCCGATCGTCAGCCTGCCCCAGCGCCGCCTGCAGTTCCATACCTGCGTGCCGCTGATCCGCGCCCGCGACGGCCGGACCATCCCGCCGGCGCGCTACCTGCCGATCGTCGAGCGCGCCAACCTGCTGGCCGCCATCGACAACATGCTGCTGTTCCGGGTGGTCCAGGCCGTGCGCAAGCTGCGCCGGCGCCAGCAGCCGATCCCGATGTTCTGCTCGATCAGCCGGACAACCCTCGCCGACCACACCTTCTTCTCCGATTTCGTCAGCTACATGCGCAACAACACGGACCTGGCCAGCCAGCTGATCTTCGAGCCGACCCAGCACGATTTCTATCGGCTGGACCGCGAGTCCAACGCCGAGTTCGGCGAGCTGGCCAAGTACGGCTTCCGGTTCTGCTTGCGCGACGTCACCAACCTGGACCTGTTCGTCTCGGACCTGTCCGAGAAGGGCTTCCGCTACGTCAAGGTCGACGCCGCCACCCTGGTCCAACGGCTGGACCGGGCCGGCGATCCGCGTGCGCTCAAGCGCGCCCTCGACCGCGGCGCCATCGACCTGATCGCGACCGGCATCGACAGCGAGGCGCGGCTGTTGGAGATGCACGACTACGCGGTCGATTTCGGCCAGGGCAGCCTGTTCGGCGAGCCGGCCCCGGTGATGGCGCGATGAGCACCGCACCGCTGCGCGTCGACCAAGCGGCGCTGGCGCCCTTTGTCCAGGCGCTGTTCGCAGCGGCCGGGGCTTCGCCGCTGCAGGCGTCAGGCGTGACCCGGGCCGTGATCGATGCCTCGTCGCGCGGCGTCGACAGCCACGGCGTGCGCCTGGTCCCGGACTATCTGGACATGCTGGCCGGCGGCCAGGTCGACGGGCGGGCGGAGCCGACGGTCGAAGCGGTGGCGCCGGCGGCGGTGCGGGTCGACGCCGGCAACGGCTTCGGCCACACGGCCAGCTTCGCCGCCATCGAGGCCGGCGTCGCGCTGGCGCGGCAGACCGGCATCGCCGCCGCCGTGGTGACCCGCTCCGGCCATCATGGCGCCACCGGCGTCTACGCCCGCGCCGCCGCGCTGGCCGGTTGCGCCGCCCTGGCCATGACCCATGCCGACAAGGCGGTCATCCCCCATGGCGGGGTGCAGCCGTTCTTCGGCACCAACCCGCTCGCCTTCGGCTATCCCCAGCCGGGCGAGCCGCTGCTGATCGACATGGCGACCTCGGCCATGCCGCTCAACAAGATCCTGCTGCACCGGGCCCTCGGCAAGCGCCTGCCGCCCGGCGTCGCCGCCGACGCCGCCGGCACGCCGACCGAGGACGCCGGCGCCGCCCACTGGGGCATGCCGCTGGGTGCCGACGTCGGCTACAAGGGCATGGCGCTGGCCATGATCATCGACGTGCTGTGCGCGACCCTGGCGGGCATGCCCTACGGCGCCGCGATGCCACCGCTGTTCGGGCCCGACCACGGCAGGCCGGTGCCGATCGGCCACCTGTTCCTGCTGTTCGATCCCAGCCGCTTCGGCGACGCCGACGCCACCACCGGCCTGGTCGCCGCCATGATCGACGACCTGCGCCGCGCCCCGGCCCGCGCCGGCCACACCGTGCAGGCGCCCGGCGACCCGGAGCTGGCCTACGCCGCCGACCGCGCCCGCCACGGCATCACGGTCGACCCCGTGACCTGGGCCGCCTTCGCGCGTCACGGGCAGCGGCTGGGGGTGCCGCTGCCGGCGGTGCGGGCATAGCGCCTCACCCGAGGTTGAGCACGACCGAGCCGGTGGTTTCGCCCGCTTCCATCGCGCGGTGGGCCGCGGCCGCGTCAGCCAGAGCGAACTCGGCGCCGATGTCGACCGGCAGCCCGCCCTCCAGCACCTGGAGCAGCGCCGCCGTCGCCCGCCGGTAGCGGCCGATGTCGGCGGCGTAGGCGAGCACGCTCGGGCGCACCAGCGCCAGCGACCGGCGCGGACCGAGCTCGCGCAGCGGGATCTCGGGCAACGACCCGCTCGCCTGACCGACGCTGACCACGGTGCCGAACGGCCGCACGCAGTCCAGGCTGCGCAGCAGCGTCTCGCCGCCGACACCGTCATAGACCACGTCGACGCCCCGGCCGCCGGTCAGGTCGCGGACTGCGGCGACGAAATCCACCTGGCGGTACAGCACCACATGGTCGGCGCCGGCGCGCCGGGCCCGCTCGGCCTTCGCCGCGCTCCCCGCGGTGCCGATCACCGCCGCGCCCAGGCGCTTGGCCCATCGCGTCAGCATCAGGCCCAGGCCGCCCGCCGCGGCATGGATCACCAGCGTGTCCGCCGGGCCGACGCGCCAGACATGGGTCAGCAGCATGTGGGCGGTCAGGCCGCGGAGCATGGCCGCCGCCGCCGTGCGGTCGGGAATGGCATCCGGCAGCGGCACCAGCCGGTCGGCCGGGATGTTCCGCCGCTGCGCATAACCGCCCAGCGGCGCGCCGCCCCAGGCGACCCGGTCACCAGGCCTGAGGCCGCCCTCGATCGCCGCGCCCACCTGCTCGACGACACCGGCCGCCTCGACGCCCAGAACCCCGGGCATGGCCGGAACGGGATAGAGTCCCGTGCGCTGGTAGATGTCGACGAAGTTCACGCCGCCCCAGGTCTGGCGCACGCGCACCTCGTCCGCGGCCGGCGCCGGCACCTCGATGGGCTCGAAGCGCAGGACCTCCGGCCCGCCGGCTTGGTGGAATCGGATCGCTTCGGTCATGTCGATCTCCTCTTCGCAGGAGACCGGCAGATAATCCTGTTCGAAACCGCACAGAACTCCCTGGATCGGCACAGCCGCTGTGCGAAACTGCCCAGATGGACTGGGGTGACCTCCGCTACTTCGTCGCGCTCGCCCGGGCCGGCAGCTTGTCCGGCGCCGCGCGGGCCCTCGGGACCGAGCACACCACCGTGGCGCGGCGGGTGGCGGCGCTCGAAGCGTCGCTCGGCCGGCGCCTGTTCGACCGCAGCGCACGGGGTGTCAGCCTCACCGCGGACGGCGAAGGCATCGCCGAGCTGGCCTATCGGATCGAGGACCAGGTCTTCGGCATCGAGCGCCTGGCCGAGGCTGGCGACACCGAGCAGCAGGGCGTGGTGCGCCTCTCCGCGCCGCCCTTCTTCGCAGTCTATTATTTGATGCAGCACCTGGCCGGCCTGCGCGCTCGGCACCCCGGCGTGCTGCTGGAAGTGAGCGGCGAGCAGGTGGCCGTGAGCCTGTCCCGGCGCGAGGCCGACATCGCGCTCCGCCTGGTGCGCCCGGAGGGCGGCACCGCCCTGGCGCGCCGGATCGGCACCGTGGCCTACGGCCTTTACGGCGCCGCGGCCTACCTGGCCGCGACCCCGCCGGAGCGGCGCGACTATGTCGGCTATGACGACAGCCTGGACCACGTGCCCCAGCAGCGCTGGGTCCGAACCCTGGCCGGCGATCGGCCGCTGGTCGTCCGCTCCAACACCCAGACCATCCTGCACCGGGCCGTGGCCACCGGCCTCGGCCTGGGCGCGCTACCCCGGTTCGTGGGCGACGGCGACCCGCGGCTGCAACGGGTTCCGGTGGACATGCCGGCCGCCACCCGGGACATCTGGCTGCTGGTCCATCCGGACCTGGCGCGGTCGCCGCGGGTCCGGCTGGTGCTGGACCATGTCGCCGAGCGGGTCCTGGCCGACCGCCGGCGCCTGGACCCGGCGGACTAGGTCTCGATGGTGCAGCCCAGGCGGGCGAGCGTCGCGTCGACCCAGGCGCGGTCGCTCGACCGGTCGAGGATCTGGGCCATCTGTTTCTCTTCGGCAGCGCGCTTGGCCGTCGCCGCCGTGTAGACGGCCTCGACCTCGCCATAGGGCACCGCCAGCACGCCGTCGCTGTCCCCGAGGACCAGGTCGCCGGGCTCGACGACCATCCCGGCGATCGCGATGGGCACATTGATCTCGCCCGGCCCGTCCTTGTAGGGCCCGCGATGGGTGACGCCGGCGGCATAGACCGGAAAGTCGTGGACGCTGATCCACGCCAGGTCGCGGACCGCGCCGTGGATAACGATGCCGGCGAGGCCGCGCACCTGGGCGTGGGTCAGCATCAGCTCGCCGACGATGGCGTGCGTCAGCTCGCCGCCGGCATCGACGACGACCACATCGCCGGGCGCCGCCAGGTCGATCGCCTTGTGCACCATCAGGTTGTCGCCGGGCCGCGTCTTGACGGTCAGCGCCGGACCGGCCAGCGCGCCGCCGGCATGCAGCGGTCGTAGGCCCGCTCCCCCCGCCGCCATGCGGGCCATGATGTCGCTGACATTGGCGACCGGCAGCTCGCGGAACCGCTCGACCATCTCACGCGCCACCTGCCGCCGGCGCTTCAAGATCCGAAACCCGATCATCGCTGCCCTCGCCCTTGCTGAAACTCGGGCCCTAGACCATCCGGTGTCGCGGCCCGACGCAAGCCTCCTGTGCCGCCATCGGGCCGTGACGGCCATCACAGTGCCGAATTTTTTCCCGGTATTTTCGGCAATGTGAAGCCACCCACAGAACCAACGGGCCAGCAGGAATACCGTCTGCCTTGTCGTCGACCTGAACTTCCGCCCAACGGCGACAAGATATTCTGTGAGAGGCCAAAATGACGATCGCATCGATCCTGAACTTCGACCCGCGCGAAGTGATGTCCCTATTCGGTCGGAACGGTGGTACTGTCGATGGAACCTATCACACCGGCAACGGTGACAGCGGAACCTTTGCCGTGGTGACGACGGCAGGCACCGCCGGCACGATCGATCGTCAGGCCACCTGGACCGACGCCCAGGGCAAGTCGGGCATGGCCGACACCGTGTTCTCGAAGGGAACGCTGCCCAACAGCGTCGACAGCGTGACCAACGGGACGCTGGTCGACGGCACCAAGTTCGAGCTCAGCCGCAGCCTGGTCGAGAACGCCAACGGGTCCTATGCCATGACGGCCAACCTGACCGCCAACGGCAAGTCCTACAGCACCACCGACACCATCACGAAGGCGCTGGACGGCTACAGCCTGACCGGCGTCTATACCGGCAGCGACGGCACCGCCGGCCAGATCGCCGGCCACCTGTCCTTCGGCGATCACCAGTTCGCGTTCACCGACGCGATCACGACCTCGGCGGGCAAGACGTTCACCGCGATGGTCGCCGGCACGTACGCCCGCGTGTCGCCGGGCCTGGTCTGACGCCATGCGACCGGGCTCCCGGATCCCCACGCTGATCGTGGCGCTGGCGCTGGTGCCGGTCGCGGCCGCCGGCGCCGAGCCGGCGGCGATCATCGAGGAGGTTGTCGGCCCGGTCGCCGGCGTCGCCGTCATGGACTATGTCGCGGCCGGCACGGAGATCCGGGTCGGCCCGACCAACTCGGTCACGATCGACTATCTCCGATCCTGCATCCGCGAGGTCGTGTCCGGCGGCACCCTGGTGGTCGGCATCGACGAGAGCCAAGTGCGCAATTCAGTGGTTAGCCGCCAGCATGTCGAATGCGACGGCGGCCGGACCCGCCTGAGTGCCGATCAGGCCGCGCGCAGCGGCATCGTCGCCTTCCGCGGCCATCCCATGGCGCGGCGGCCGATGCCGTAGCCGGTCAGCGCAGCACGTCCTCGCTGCCCCGCGCCTGGGCCAGCTGGGCGTCCGTGATGTCCGCGCGCCGCACCGAGGCGCCGTAGAGATAGGCATCGGCCAGGCTGGCGTCGGCGAGCCTGGTGTCGGCCAGGTTGGCCTCGCTGAGGTCGGCCAGGTCCAGGCGGGCCCCGGTGAGGTCGGCCCCGGACAGATTGGCGCCGATCAGCGACGCCTGGGTCAGTCGGGTCGGCAGGCGGGCGGCATGCTCGCCCTGGACGTCGAGCCAGCTCAGGTTGGCGCCGTGCAGGTCGGCCTCGCTGAGGTTGGCCCGGCTGAAATTGGCGCCCCGCAGGTCCGCCCCGGACAGCTTGATGCGGGCGGCGCTGACGCCGGCGAAGTCGGCATTGGCCAGGTTGCAGCCGGTGAAGTCGACACCGTCGACGATGCACAGCCGGAACATGGCCGCGGTCAGGTCGTGGCCGGCGAAGCTCACGCCGCGCAGGTCGGTCATGGTCAGCTCCAGCCGCTTGCCGTGGGCGCCCAGGCTCGCGGTCCATTCGGCATGGGCGGCCAGCCGCTGCGGCAGGGTCTGGCCCAGATTGGGATCGCGGCGCGGGAAGATGGCCTTCGACTTGTCGGCCTTCTCGAACAAGTCGGCGGTGTAGGTGGCGGTGACGAAATTGGCGCCCTTGATGTTGGCCTCGGCCAAGCTGGCGCCGGTGAGGTCCGCCCCGAAGAACCGGCAGCCCGACAGGTTGGCCTTGCGCAGGATCGCCCCGCGCAGGTTGGCGCCGGTGAGGTCCGTGAACCCCATGTCGCTTTCGCTGAGGTCGGCGTTGTCCAGGATGGTGCCGTGCAGGTTGGTGTCGCGCGGGCTGCCCTTGCCCCCCTTGCGCTCGGCCTTGGCGGCCAGGGCCACGGCCGAGTCGCGGAAGCCGCCGTCGGCCTGCTGGACCATGAGCGTGCCGCGCTGCAGCGACGCGGCCTCGAGATTGGCCCCGCCCAGGTCGGCGCTGCGCAAGCAGGCGCCGCGCAGGTCGGCGCGGCTGAAGTCGGTGCGGCGCAGGCAGGCGCCGCGCAGGTCGGCGCCATAGAGGTTGGCGAACCGGAAGTTGGCGTTCGACAGGTCGGCGTTGATGAAGCTGCAGCCGACCATGCTGATGTCGGCCAGGCTCCGCTTGGCGAAGCTCAGCCCGCTGAAGTCGCAGCTGACGAAGCTGGCCTTCTGGGCGTAGGCGATGCCCCGGGTCGCCTTCTCGTACTCGTCGAGGAGGCGGTCCAGGGTGGCCTGGTCGAACCGCTTGTTCTGCATGGGGGGCGCCATCAGCAGCGAGCCTTCATGTCGCGATCTTCATCGCGGTGACGACGGTCGTCGTCGGATCCTTGGCGATGCCCACGACCTCGAGCGGGATGCCGAGCGCCTTCATGCTCGACTGGCCTTTCGATTTCATCAGGGCGTCGATCTTCTCACGCAGCTTGGTCGCGGCAGCCGCCTTCTCGCCATGGGCCATGGCCTTGTGGTCGCCCGATGCCGTGTCCATGCGGATTTCGACGACGTTCCCGCCGTCGGACGTGATCCGAGCGAGGATGTCGACGACGGTACCGCTGACGGTCCGCTCTTGCACCCCGGCCATGCGACGCCAATGGTCTCCCGCTCGCGGTTCGCCGGCTCGCCGGCTGGGCGTTCAATAGGACGCAGCCAAGGTTAAAATACAGGTAACCGATCCGCCAGCCGCCCGCGGACCGTGCCCATCACGACCGCCCCAAGAGCGACTTCGCCAGCATCGCGTGGACGCCCTTGTTGACGTCGACCAGCTGGGTCACGCGCAGGTCGACCGCCAGGCTGCACAAGGTGTAGGCGTCGATGGCCGGCAGGCCCGCCAGCTCCTCGAGCAGCCGGATCATCTGGCGCAGCGCCTGCTTGGCGGCGTCGTCGAGATCGGGGTCGAGGCCCAGCGTGATCCAGTGGCGGCGCGTCTCGGCGCGCGGGAAATCCAGCCGCAGGTCCTTGCGCACCACCAGCTCGAAGGTGCCGGTCAGCGCCGTCTCCAGCGCCGTGACGCAGACCTCGCCGTCGCCCTGCACGGCGTGGCCGTCGCCGGCCGAGAACAGGGCGCCCTCGGCGAAGACGGGCAGGTACAGGGTCGTCCCGGGCCCCAGTTCCTTGAGGTCGAGATTGCCGCCGAACGCGCGCGGCACGATCGACGAGCAGGCGCCCCAGATCGACGGCGGCGCTACGCCCATGACGCCGAAGAACGGCGCCAGCGGCACCGTCATGCCCCAGGGCAGCACTGCCTTGCCGGCCGCCCGGTCGATCGGGACGTGCAGCAGGCGGCGGACCGGAAAGTCCTCGGGCAAGGTGCCGGCCAGCGGATGGATCGCGTTCCAGCCCCAGTCCTGGCGGATCCCGACGTCCAGGATGCGCACCTCGAGGGTGTCGCCGGGCTCCGCCCCCTCGACATGGATCGGCCCGGTCAGGATGTGCCCGGGCATCCGCGGCTTCATCGCCGCATGGATCGCCCGCAGCTCGGGCAGCACCTCGAAGGGCGCGCCGGGCATCGCCTCGGGGCCGCCGGAGACGGCATTGATCGTCACCCGGTCGCCCGAGCGGACCCGCAGCACCGGCGGCAGGGCCGCGTCGAACACGCCCCAGTGGCAGGTCTCGGGGCTCGAATCCAGGACGTGATGGCGGGCACCGGCGGCCGGATGCAGCGCCGCGTCGGGCTGGGCGTTAGGCATGGCGCGGGCTCCGGTGGCGGGGTGCGGTCGGCCGATGATAGGCGAGCCGCGCCATGCCGACCAGCGGGCCCACGCAGGGGTGCGGCATCGCGAGGCGGGACAGGGCGGCGATTCCGTATCATGAACCGCCCCGGCCGCGTCCGGCTTGCCACGGCCGGGGCGTGACGGTTTGACTGGCGGATCTTGCCGCTCGGCCCAACCCCGGCCATCTCGGTGCAGCCCTTGTTCAACCGGGCAGGAGATCCCGATGCGCCCAACCGCACGCGCCTTGCTCCGCGACGTCTGGCAGCTGGCTCGCCCCTACTGGTTCTCCGAGGAGCGCTGGAGCGCCCGCGGCCTGCTGGCGATCATCGTCGCGATGAACCTGGGCATGGTGGCGCTGAACGTGCGCTTCAACAGCTGGTACAACGCGTTCTACAATTCTCTGCAGAACAAGGACGAAGCCGAGTTCTTCCGCCAGCTGCTGATCTTCTTCGGCCTGGCCATCGGCTACATCATCATCGCGGTGTACCAGATCTGGCTCAACCAGCTGCTGCAGATCCGGTGGCGGCGCTGGCTGACGGGTCAGTTCCTGGGCAGCTGGCTCGGCGATACCACCTATTACCGGCTGCAGGTGAGCGACCGGACCACGGACAACCCGGACCAGCGCATTGCCGAGGACCTGCGGGATTTCGTGCGCCAGACGCTGACCCTGACGCTCGGCCTGATGAACGCCGCGGTCACGCTGGTGTCGTTCGTGGCCATCCTGTGGGGACTGTCCGGCCCGCTGGGCTTCACCGTGGCCGGCATCCCGGTCGTGATCCCCGGCTACATGGTGTTCGTGGCGGTGGTCTATGCCATCGCCGGGACGACCCTGACCCACCTGATCGGCCGGCCGTTGGTGCGCCTGAACTTCGACCGCCAGCGCTTCGAAGCCGATTTCCGCTATTCGCTGGTCCGCTTCCGCGAGAATGTCGAGGGCGTCGCGCTCTATCACGGCGAGCCGCGCGAGCAGGCGCTGTTCCAGCGGCTGTTCGGCAACGTGATCGTCAATTGGCGGGCGATCATGAGCCGGCAGAAGTGGCTGACCTCGTTCACCGCGGCCTATGCCCAGGTGGCCACCGTGTTCCCGTTCATGGTCGCCGCCCCGCGCTATTTCTCGGGCGCGATCCAGCTCGGCGGGCTGATGCAGATCTCATCCGCCTTCGGGCAGGTCCAAACTGCCTTGAGCTGGTTCGTCGAGGCCTATGTGACGCTGGCCGACTGGACCGCCACGGTCGAACGCTTGACGCAGTTCCGCACCGTCATGGACGCCGCCAAGGCCGAACTCGCCGGGCCCGAGGAGGCGATCGAGCGGGCCGAGGGCGCCCGCGACCTGACGCTCGACCAGCTGAGCATCACCCTGCCCGGCGGGCGCGTCCTGCTGCGTGACGCGAGCCTGCGCATCGCGCCCGGCGAGGCGATCATGCTCGCCGGCCCCTCGGGGTCGGGCAAGAGCACCTTGTTCCGGGCCGTCGCGGGGCTGTGGCGGCGCGGCCGGGGCCGCATCCAGGTGCCGGTCGGCGCCCGCGTGCTGTTCCTGCCGCAAAAGGCCTATCTTCCGATCGGCAGCCTGCGCGAGGTGGTGGCCTATCCCAGCGATCCCGCCGCGGTCGGCGACCCTGCGATCGGCGATGCCCTGACGGCGGCGGGTCTGCCCGGGCTCGTCGACCGGCTGGACGAGGTCGGCAATTGGAGCCAGATCCTGTCGCCCGGCGAGCAGCAGCGCCTGGCCGTCGCCCGGGCCGTGATCTGTCGGCCCGACTGGCTGTTCCTCGACGAGGCCACGGCCTCGCTCGATCCCGAGGCCGAGGCCCAGCTCTATCGGCTGCTCCGGACGCGCTTGCCCGCGGCTACCATCTTCAGTATCGGGCATCGAACCACGCTGATGGCGTTCCATGACCGGCTGCTGACCCTGGGCGGCGGCACGATCGAAAGCCGGTCGTTGCTGCCGGTGGAGGCGGCGAGCTAGGAGTACGCGCACGATTACGCTCCGGGGCGCCGTTCCGCCCCGGCCGACCGCGAGACCATGATCGAACGAGACCGACGGATCCCGCGCATGCGCGGCGCCCTGGCCCGCCTCCGGGCGGCTGCGGCGCGCCAGAAGGCCTGGGCGATGCCGGCGCTGGCGGCCGGCCTGCTGGTCATGGCGGTGTTCGGCCTGAAGGCGATGCTGGCGACGGTCACGGTCGCGCGGATCACCCAGGCGCTGGTCACCATCGACCCCGGGTCGATCGCGCTGGCGCTGGGCTTCACGGTGCTGAGCTTCACCACCCTGGTCGGCTACGACCTGTCGGCGCTGCGCCATGTCCAGGTGCGCCTGCCGCTGGGGCTGGTGGCGACCGCGTCGTTCTGCGGCTACGCCATCGGCAACACCGTGGGCTTCAGCATGGTGACCGGCGGCTCGGTGCGCTACCGGCTGTATTCGGCGGCCGGGCTGGGCGCCGGCCAGATCGGCAAGATCGCCGTGTTCGCGGCCCTCGCCTTCGCGGTCGGCGTGACCGCCATCTCGGCCCTGGCGCTGCTGATCCGGCCCGACCTGCTGGCCGCCGCGGCGCACCAGCCGAACTGGGTGATCGAACTGGTGGCCGTGGCGGCGCTGGCGGTGGTCGCCGGGCTGGTGGTCCTGAGCTTCCGGCACCGGCAGATCTCCATCGGCCGCTTCACCCTGCGCCTGCCGACCGGGGGGCTGGTGCTGTTCCAGCTCGCGATCTCGATGACCGACCTGGTCTTCGCCGGCGCGGCGCTGTGGGTCCTGCTGCCCCCGGGCAGCGTGCCCTACACCGAGTTCCTGCCGGTCTACGGCATCGCGCTGGTGATGGGGCTGGCCAGCCACCTGCCGGCCGGCCTCGGCGTGTTCGAGGCCGTGTTCCTGGTGTCGCTGGGCGGCACCGTCGGGGTCGAGCCCCTGGTCGCCGGCCTGGTCGCCTACCGGGCGGTCTACTATGTCGTGCCGCTGCTGGTGGCGATGGCGCTGCTGGCGGGCTCGGAAGCGCTGCGCCACGGCCGCCGCGCCGGTGACTTCCTGCATGCCGTGTTCACCCTGGGCTCGACCGGCGTGCCGGTCCTGCTGGCGGCCCTGTCGGTGGTCGCCGGCAGCGTCCTGGTGGCCAGCGCCGCGGTGCCGGCGGCGGCCGAGCTGGCGCCGGTGCGCGCCGCCCTGCCGGCGGTGCTGATCCAGCTGTCGAACTGGCTGGGCAGCCTGTTCGGCGTCGGGCTGATCGTGCTGGCCCAGGGGCTCTACCGCCGGCTCAACGCCGCCTGGTGGCTGAGTGCGGCGGCGCTGGCGGTCGGCGCCGGCATGTCGGTGCTGAAGGGGGTTTGGGTCGAAGCCGCGGTGCTGGCCGCCATCCTGGCCGCCCTGGTCGCCTGCCGCCGCCGCTTCCCGCGGTCGACCTCGCTGCTCGACCGGCCGTTCAC
The DNA here is from genome assembly GCA_964511405.1 of uncultured Comamonadaceae bacterium. GTDB lineage: Bacteria > Pseudomonadota > Alphaproteobacteria > Elsterales > Elsteraceae > CAZEFK01. The sequence goes on from CAZEFK010000206.1 coordinate 11,946, forward strand.
GCCCGGCTGGATCCTGTCGGTGGGCGCCGTGCTTGCTGCGCTCGGCTGGCTGACCCTGTTCACCATGGACCATGCCGAATATGCCAACAGCACCTGGTGGCAGCTGACCCTGGACGGCACCGCGCCGCCGGCGATCCGGGCGGCGCTGGCGGCGATGCTGGCCGCCGCCGTGATTAGCGGCGGCGGCCTGCTACGGCCGGCGCCGCCGCGGCGGCTGGCGGCGCCGGTCACGCCGGCCGAGATCAACCGCGCCCTGCGCATCGTCCGCGCCCAGGAGCGCGCCGAGGCCGGGCGGGTGGCGCTGGGCGACAAGGCGGTGCTGTTCAGCGACAGCGGCCGCTCGGTCCTGATGTTCGCCCGCCGCCGCGGCAGCGCCATCGCCCTGTACGACCCGGTCGGGCCGGCCTTCGAGCAGCGCGGCCTGATCCGCCAGTTCCTGCGCCAGTGCGCGGCCGAGCGGCTGCGCCCGGCGGTCTATCTGGTGCGCCCGCAGAGCCAGTCCCTGTATGTCGAGGAGGGGCTCGACCTGCTGCCGATCGGCGAAGCGGCGCGGGTGCGCCTGGCCGGCTTCGACCTGGCGGCGCCGGCGCACGCCGCCCTCGCCGAGCGGGTACGCCGGGCGGCGGCGCGCGGCGTGACCGTGCGCGCGCTCGCCG
>CAZEFK010000207.1:0-12446 GCA_964511405.1 uncultured Comamonadaceae bacterium
AGGGCCACGCCGAACGCCGGGCCCGCCGCATCGATGGCGGCAGGCCGGCCGCGCAACGCCAGCCGGGCGCAGGGCGCCGCCGGCGACAGGACAGCGGGCCGGATGGTCTCAGGCATCGAGCCGCTTTCCTTCCGGGTCGTAGAACACCGGCTTGACCACGGTCACCGGCACCAGCCGGTCGAGCAGCGGCACGTAAAGCCGCTCGCCCATCCTGCTGCGGCCGCCCGCCAGCAGCGCCAGCGCGATCGAGCGGCCCAGGGTTTCGCTCCAGTAGGTCGACGTCACATGGCCCAGTGGCCGCGCCGACGACACCGGGTCGGCGACCAGCTGGGCGCCGTCGTCGAGCACCACCGCCCGGTCGTCGGTGTAGAGCCCGACCAGCTGCTTGCGCGTGGGGTCGGCCAGGGCCGGCCGCGCCAGCGAGCGCTTGCCCACGAAATCAGGCTTGGCCTTGCCGATCGCCCAGCCCAGGCCGACATCGTCCGGCGTCACGGTGCCGTCGGTCTCCTGGCCGACGATGATGTAGCCCTTCTCGGCGCGCAGCACATGCATGGCCTCGGTGCCGTAGGGCACCACGCCGTGGGGTGCGCCGGCGTCGGCGATCGTCTCCCAGACCCGCCGCCCGTCGCCGGCCGGCACGTTGACCTCGAAGCCCAGCTCGCCGGTGAAGCTGACCCGGAACAGCCGGGTCTCGACGCCGCAGATCCGGCCCGTCCGCACGCTCATATGCGGCATGGCGGCGGGGTCGAGGTCGATGTCCTCGACCAGCGGCGCCAGCACGCGGCGGGCGTTGGGCCCGTTGAGTGCGATCACCGCCCACTGCTCGGTGACCGAGGTCAGCCAGACGTCGAGGTCGGGCCACTCGGTCTGGCGGTAGTCCTCCATCACCGCCAGCACATGCGCCGCGCCGCCGGTGGTGGTGGTGACATGGAAGCGGTCCGGCGCCAGCCGTCCGACCACGCCGTCGTCCATCACGAAGCCGTCCTCGCGCAGCATCACGCCGTAGCGGCAGCGGCCCGGCTCCAGCTTGGTCCAGGCGTTGACATACATCCGGTTCATGAACTCGGCGGCGTCAGGGCCGACGACCTCGATCTTGCCCAGGGTCGAGGCGTCGAACAGCCCGACCGCGCTGCGCGTCGCCTTGCATTCGCGCGCCACGGCACGCGCCATGTCCTCGCCGGTGCGCGGGAAATAGCGGGCGCGCTGCCAGTTGCCGACTACCTCGAACACGGCGCCGCGGGCCGCCGCCCAGCCATGGATCGGGGTGGTGCGGACGGGATCGAACAGATCGCCGCGCGAAGCCCCGGCCAGGGCGCCGAAGGTCACGGGCGTGTATGGCATACGGAAGGTGGTGAGGCCGATCTCGGGGATCGGCCTCCCCAGCGATCCCGCGACCACGCCCAGGGCGTTCAGGTTCGACGTCTTGCCCTGGTCGGTGGCCATGCCGGTGGTGGTGTAGCGCTTGACATGCTCGATGGCGCGGAAGCCCTCGCGGGTCGCCAGCTTCAGGTCCTTGTCGGTGACGTCATTCTGGAAGTCGACGAAGGCCTTGCCGCCGCGATGGGGTACGGCGCCGACGAAACCGCCCGGCGCGGCGGCGTCGGCGACCACCGCATAGGCGCGGTCGGCCGCCCGGAACCCTGCCGCCTCGGCGGCCTGGGCGCCGGCGGCATGGCCGTCGGCCAGAACCGCCCCCAACGCGAACACGCCGTGGCAGGCGCCGGCCGACCGCTCGGCCTGGACCGGGTCGCCGGGCACGAAGGCATTGAGGCCGGGATCGAAGCGCACCTTGCCGCCCGACTGCGAATGGAGATGCACGGCGGGGGTCAGCCCGCCGGACATGAGCAGCAGGTCGCACGGCACGGCGTCGAGCCCGCCGACGCCGTTCGCCTCGACGCGCCCGAGATGGGCGGCCGTGATCCGCAGCCGGCCGGAGGTCCCGACGATCGTGGCGCCCAGCCGCACCGGCAGGCCCGCCGCCCGCGCCCGCGCCGGCAGCGGGCCATCGGCGCGCTCGCGCAGATCGGCGATGGCGGCGATGCGCACCCCGGCCCGGGCCAGGTCGAGCGCCGCCCGGTAGCCCGCGTCGTGGGCGGTGAACAGCACGGCGTTGGCGCCGGGCTTGACGCCATAGCGGTTGACATAGGTGCGCGCGGCGTCGGCCAGCATCACGCCGGGCCGGTCGTTGCCCGGGAACACCAGCGGCCGCTCATGGGCACCCGCGGCAATCACGACCTGGGTCGCCCGCACCTGCCACAGCCGCTCGCGCGGCAGGCCGGCGGCGGGCTGGGCCAGGTGGTCGGTGACGCGCTCGACCAGGCCCAGGAAGTTCTGGGCGAAATAGCCGAAGGCGGTGGTCCGGGTCAGCACCGTGACCGTGGGCAGCGCCGCCAGGGCGGCGCGCACCGACGCCAGCCAGCCGGCCGCCGGCATGCCGTCGATGGTGGCATCGGCATCGTGCAGCAGCGAGCCGCCGGGTTCGGCCTGCTCGTCGCACAGGATGACGCGGGCGCCGGCGGATCCCGCGGCCAGCGCGGCGGCCAGGCCGGCCGGCCCGGCCCCGATCACGGCCACATCGCAATGGGCGTAGCGCTGGGTGTAGCGGTCGGGATCGGGCCCCTCCGGCGCCTTGCCCAGCCCGGCCATGGCCCGGATCCTGGGCTCGTAGAACCGGCGCCAGGCGCCGGCCGGCCACATGAAGGTCTTGTAGTAGAAGCCGGCCGGGAACAGCGGCGACAAGAGGTCGTTGGCGGCGCCCAGGTCGAAGCGCAGCGACGGCCAGCGGTTCTGGCTCTCGGCGATCAGGCCGTCGATCAGCTCGACCTGGGGCGCCGGCAGGTTCGGGGTCAGCCGCATCCGGTCGCGGCCGGCGCCGACCAGGGCGTTGGGCTCCGACGAGCCGGCGGTCAGGATGCCGCGCGGCCGGTGATACTTGAACGAGCGGCCGACCAGGTGGACGCCGTTGGCCAGCAGGGCCGAGGCCAGGGTATCGCCGGTGAAGCCCTGGTAGGGCAGGCCGTCGAAGGTGAAGGCCAGCGGCTTGCCTCGGTCGATGCGGCCGCCCTGCCCCAGGCGGAAGGGCTGGGTCACGGCTTCGCCTCGCCGATCTTGTAGGTCGACACGAAGCGGTCGGTCACGGTGTGGCGGACGGCGTTGAAGAAGCGGCCGCAGCCATGGGTGTGGCGCCAGCGCTCGGCGTGCACGCCCTTGGGGTTGGCGCGGTGGTAGAGGAAGCCGGTCCAGGTGGCGTCGTCGGCGCCGGCCGGGTCGCGCACCAGATGGGCCTCCCCGCCATAGCGGAACTCGATTTCGGGCCGGTCGCCGCAATAGGGGCAGGGGATCAGCAGCATCAGTGCGCCACCGCGGCCGCGGCCGCCTCGTCGATGAGCCGGCCCTCGGCGAAGCGCTCGAGCCGGAAGGGCGCGGCGATCGGGTGCGGCTCGTCCTTGGCCAGGGTCCAGGCGAAGACGTGGCCCGACCCGGGCGTCGCCTTGAAGCCGCCGGTGCCCCAGCCGCAATTGACGTAGAGGCCGGGCACCGGGGTCCGGCCGATGATCGGCGAGCGGTCGGGGGTCACGTCGACGATGCCGCCCCAGTTGCGCAGCATGCGCATGCGCCGGAACATCGGGAACAGCTCGCAGATGGCATCCAGCGTGTGCGTGGCGATGTGCAGCCCGCCGCGCTGGCTGTAGGAGACATAGGCGTCGGTGCCGGCGCCGATCACCAGCTCGCCCTTGTCGGACTGGCTGATATAGGCGTGGATCGTGTTGGACATGACCACGCAGGGCACGACCGGCTTGATCGGTTCCGACACCAGGGCCTGCAGCGGGTAGCTTTCCAGCGGCATGCGCAGCCCGGCCATCGCCATGACCACGCTGGTGTGGCCGGCGGCGACCACGCCGATCTTCTTGGTCGCGATCGGGCCGCGGCTGGTCTCGACGCCGGCGACGGCGCCCGCGGCGTCGCGCCGGATGCCGGTGACCTCGCTGTTCTGGATGATGTCGACGCCGCGGGCGTCGGCGCCGCGGGCATAGCCCCAGGCCACGGCGTCGTGGCGGGCGACGCCGCCGCGCCGCTGCAAGGCCGCGCCCAGGATCGGGTAGCGCAGGTCGCGGCTGATGTTGAGCGGCGGGCAAACCGCCTTGGCCTCGGCCGGGGTCAGCCACTCGTTGTCGACGCCGTTGGCGCGGTTGGCGTGGACGTGGCGCTTGAACACCTGCACGTCGTGCTCGCTGTGGGCCAGCATCATGACCCCGCGCGGCGAGAACATGACGTTGTAGTTGAGCGCCTGCGACAGCCCTTCCCACAGCTTGAGCGCATGGTCGTAGAGGGCGGCGCTCTCGTCGAACAGATAGTTCGAGCGGATGATGGTGGTGTTGCGGCCGGTGTTGCCGCCGCCCAGCCAGCCGCGCTCCAGCACCGCGATGTTGGCGAGGCCGTGCTCGGCCGCAAGATAGTAGGCGGTGGCGAGGCCATGGCCGCCGCCGCCGACGATCACCGCGTCATAGGCTGGTTTGGGCTCGGGGTCGCGCCACTGGCGGGTCCAGGCTTGATGCCCGCCGATGGCATTGCGCAGCAGGGCCCAGGCGGAAAACCTCGTCATGTCGCAATTGTTCCGAAAGCCCTTCGCCTGGGCAAGAAGAGCCGCGGCGAAACTGCGGAAGAAATGCGACATCCCGGACGATCGGCCGATCGGCGGCGCCGGCGCTGCAGCCGGCGCCGCCGCAGCGGTCAGAGATGCTCGAAATAGCTCTCCACGGTCTTGGCTACGTCGACCTTGGCCAGGCCGGCATTGAAGTCGCGGATCAGCGCCCGGCCGGCGTCGTCGTCGGTGGTGCACAGGAAGAGCTGCTTGTCTTCGAGCGGCTTGGCGGCGAAGCGGATCTGCCCGGCATAGGGCTTCAGCGTGGCATCGGTCTTCATCAGGTATTCGAGCACGTAGCGGTCGACCACGGCACCGTCGAGGCGCGCCAGGGCCAGCTTGCGCAGGTTCAGCACGTCGGAGGCGGCCTGGTCGGTCTTGATCCGGCCGTCCTTGGCCCGGGCATCGAAGTCCTCAGTATTGGCATAGCCCTGGACGACGCCGATGGTCTTGCCCGAGAGGTCGTCGAGGCTGCTCCAGGCCACCGGCTTGGCGGCCAGCTCGGCGATCCCGAGCGGCCCGTTGCCCAGCGACTGCGACGCGATCAGGCCCGGCCGCTGCTTGCAGTGATAGCCCGGAAAGAATGCCTGCACGCCGTCGTCATGGGCGGCCGTGGCATCGACCGCCCGCTTCCAGGGCAGGAACTGCAGATGCGCCTGGTATCCGGCGGCCGTGAACGCCGCCTTCAGCACGGCCGATGTGGCGCCTTCCTCCGGCAACTGGGCGCTGACATAGGGCGGCCAGTCCAGCGTGGCAATTTCGACCTTGCGCGCCTGCGCCTGCGCACCGTCGGTCAGCAGCAGGGATAGCCCAACAACGCCCAAGACAGTCGAAAGTCCGAATCGACTCATCACTCGGAACTCCAAGTAATTTTTCTATGTGACATTTAATTACAAGAAATGCTAATGAAGGCTTAACTGGCGATTATCTGGCGTTTCTCAAGCGCGCTGCCCGGACTCGACTCGATTCAGGTCCATGTGGTTGCGCATGAACCGGTCCGAGGCCGGTTGGACCGGCTGGTAGTCCCAGGGACTGTATGTGCCCTGCCGCAGCGCCTCATAGACCAGGTGCCGCCGCGCCTGGCTGGCGCGGACCGCCTGATCGAACGCCGCGAGGTCCCAACGCCCGTCCATCTCCATCGCCAGCCCGCCAAGGGCGGCGGCGTAGCCGGGATCGCCGGCCAGATTGGTGCGCTCCTGGGGATCGCGGTCCAGGTCGAACAGTTGCGGCGGATCGGTCCGGCAGCGGATCAGCTTGAGGGCGCCGGCGCGCAGTGCGACCATCGGCGCTTCCGTGCCTTCGGCCGCATATTCCATCGGCACCGGGCCGCGGGCCGCGCCTGATGCGACCGGCAGCAGGCTGGTGCCGTCGACCCACGGCCGGACCCGGTCGGGGTCGAGGCCGGCCAGGTCAGCCAGGGTCGGCGCGACATCGAGCAGCGACACCGGCTGGTCGACCCGGCCCGGCGCCAGACCGGGCGCTGCGATCATCAGCGGGATCCGCGCCGAGCCTTCGCGGAACGACATCTTGAACCACAGCCCTCGCTCGCCCAGCATGTCGCCATGGTCGGACAGGAACAGGACCGCGGTGGTCCCGGCCATCCCGGTCGCCTCGAGAACGCCCAGCAGCTCGCCGATCCGCTCGTCGACATAGGTCAGGTTGGCGAAATAGGCCTGGCGCGCGCGCCTGACCTGGTCGGGGCGGGGGGTCCAATCGACATGGTCCGAGGCCCGCATCAGCCGCTGCGAATGCGGGTCCTGCTCGGCGAACGGGATCGGCCCGACCGTGGGATCGAGGGCCGGGCAGTCCCGGTAGAGGTCGAAGTAGCGCGGGCGCGCGACATAGGGGTCGTGCGGGTGCGTGAAGCTGACGGTCAGGCACCAAGGCCGCTGGTCCCGGCCGCGGGCGAGATCGTAGAGCTTGCGGGTCGCGTGATAGGCGACCTCGTCGTCGAACTCGAGCTGGTTGGTGATGGCCGCGGTGCCGGCTTCGGTGACCGATCCCAGATTGTGGTACCACCAGTCGACCCGCTCGCCCGGATGCGCATAATCAGGCGTCCAGCCGAAGTCGGCGGGATAGATGTCGGTGGTCAGGCGCTCCTCGAACCCGTGCAGCTGATCGGGGCCGACGAAGTGCATCTTGCCCGCCAGGCACGTCTGGTAGCCGGCGCGCCGGAGATGGTGGGCATAAGTCGGGATGTCGGCGGCGAACTCGGCGGCATTGTCATAGACGCGGCTGCGCGACGGCAGCTGGCCCGACATCAGGGCGGCCCGCGCCGGCACGCAAAGCGGGCTCGCCGTGTAGGCGGCGGCGAACCGCGCCGAGCGCTCGGCCAGCGCCGCCAGATGGGGCGTGTGCAGGAACGGTGCCGGCCCGTCGGGAAACAGCGTGCCGGCGGCCTGGTCCGCCATCAGGACCAGGATGTTCGGACGGGCCATCCGGCGCCTACAGTCCCAGCGCCGCGCGCACGGCCGGCAGGCCGGGCTTGCCGTCGCGGGTCGTCACATTGGCGAGCCAGGGCCCCAGCACGTCGGGATGGGCCTTGAGCCAGGCCTTGGCGGCGTCGCGCGGGGCCATGCCGTCGTCCAGGATGCGGCCCATCATCTCGTTTTCCATGTCCACGGTGAACGTCAGGTTGTGGAAGAACGTCGCGGCGTTCGGGCATTGCGCCGGCCAGCCGGCCCGCGCCAGGGTGAAGACTTCGGCGCCGCCATAGTTCGGCCCGAACCAGTCGTCGCCGCCGGCCAGGTAAGTGAGGTCGAACGTCTTGTTCATCGGATGCGGCGCCCAGGCCAGGAACACGATCCAGTCCTTGGCAGAACCCGCGCGCTTGACCTGGGCGAGCATGGCCTGCTCGCCGGATTCGACCAGCCGCCAGCCCTTGAGCTCGGGCACCGCCGCGATGATCTTCTCGATATTGGCGTTGGCCGGCGCGCCGGGCTCGATGCCATAAATGGTCTTGGCGAACTTGTCGCCGTACTTGCCCAGGTCCTTGATGTCCTTGACGCCGGCTTCGGCGACGTAGGTCGGGACGGCCAGCGTGAACTTCGCGCCTTCGAGGTTGCGGTTCAGGACCTCGACCGCCTTGGCGGCATCGAGGTCGGCCTTGAAGCGCGTCTGGGCCGGCATCCAGTTGCCCAGGAACACGTCCAGGTCCTTGCTCTTCAGCGACTGGTAGCCGATCGGGACCGACAGCGTCTTGATATCGGCGCGATATCCCAGGGCGCCCAGGACCACGTCGGCGAACGCGTTGGTCGAGTTGATGTCGGTCCAGCCCGGGTCGGACATCCGGATGGTGGCGCAGGCCTCGGCGTCGCCGGCTCGGGCCTGGCCGAGCGGCAGCGCGCCGGCAAGCAGGAGGCCGAGGGCGAGGAGGCGGCCGGAACGGCGATGGATCATGGGGCAGGGTCCCTTCTGTTCGAGCGAAAGGCCGTCGTTCTGGTCGATGCTCCGGCACGCTGTGGCGGGAGCCGTTGCCATTACAGCTTTATGATGGGACTGCGAGTAGACGGCGCGTTTCTATCTGAGGCATAAAGAATCTTGATGGCGCGCGAGCTCGATGTCGGCTGGTTGCGGGTGTTCGATGCGGTCGGCCGGCTGGGTAGCCTGACCCGTGCGGCCGAGAGCCTGGGCCTGTCGCAGCCGGCGGTGAGCTATCAGATGCGCCGGCTCGAGGAGCAGCTCGGCGCCACCCTGTTCCGGCGCCACCCGCGCGGCATCACCCTGTCCGAGGAGGGCGAGCTGCTGTTCCGCGCGGTGCGCTCGGGGCTCGACCGGATCGACGAGGCGGCCCGTCAGATCCGCCGGCCGGCGGCGGCGCCGGTGGTGCGCCTGCACACCGACTACGGCTTCGCCACATTCTGGCTGATGCCGCGGGTGCCCGAGTTCCGGCGCCGCCATCCGGGCGTGGAGGTGCGCATCCTGGCCAGCCAGGCGCTGGGCGACGCGCTCGACGGCGCCGACATCGCGGCGCTGTTCGGCCGCCGTCGCGACCTGCCGGCCGATGCCGTGCTGGTGATGCCGGAGCGCGTCGTGCCGGTGTGCGGCCCGGGGTTCCTGGCGCGCCTCGACGGCGACGCCGGCGCCCTGGCCCGGGCGCCGCTGCTGCATCTCGACAGCCCGCCGGGATCGCGCTGGTTCACCTGGGCGAGCTGGCTCGCGACCCAAGGCCTGTCCCGCGCGCCCGGGCCGGGCGACCTGCACCTCAACACTTACGGCATGGTGATCCAGGCGGCGCTGGCCGAGCAGGGGGTGGCGCTGGGCTGGATCGGGCTGATCGATTCCCTGCTCGACAGCGGCACGCTGGTCCGCGCCGGGCCCGAAGTGCCGCGCCCCGACTGCGGCTACTGGCTGAGGGAGCAGGCGCCGGCGACCGCGACCACGGCGCTGGTGCGCCGCTGGCTGCTGGCCGAGATGGGGCTATAGGGATGATGCCACGAACGTGATCACATTATCCGGTTCGCGAGAACGAGCGGCCAACTCAGGCCGGGGCCCCCGGTCCCTGGGGTCGACATGACGTCAGCCGGCCTTCAACCCCAACCGGCTCGTCGCCCCCCGCCCAAGCTCGCCGGCAGCGCCGTGGAGTTTCGACCTGCAACCAGAGCCGACGCTCAGCGCTGGCAGCATGAGGTCCAGCCCTTGCGGGAGCTTGAGGACACAAGTTGTGCGGGGTGGAATTGGCTGGTGTTCCATGGGCTGACGCGGGTGAACCCGCTGACTCGGGTTTTCGGCGTCACGACCCGCGATTGGGCCCTGGAGCGCGACGGCGAGCTGTTAGCAATGGCGCTTTGCTTCGTCGATTCCGCCTTCCCGCAAGTGACCTCGCCGCCCGTCCTGTTCGTCGATCGCCTGATGACGAGACCGGCCGGCACCATGCCCTGGTATGATCCAGCGGTAATGCCCTCGATCGGCCTGATGATGATGGACAGCCTGGTCGGACAATCGGTCGAGAACGGCACGGCCAGCTTGGCGACCGGGTTGCCGCCAGGCTCGCGGCGGCCCTCGCCGGCCTACCGGGGCGCCAGCCAGCTCCCGCCGGGATGGCTGCCAAATTGAAGCGTCGCGCGACGACAAACGGGATCGTGCGCCGGGACCGCCATAGGGGGCTATAGGCCGGCGTCGCCGCGCGCCAGGCCGCGATAGATCTCCTGGTCGTCGCACAGCCCGGCCAGGCGCCCGAGCGCGTCGACCAGCAGCAGCGGGTTGCGGCTTTGCCGCTTGAGCCGGATCGCCTGGCGCAGGGTCAAGTCCATCGGTGCGACCAGGATGTCGCCGCTGCCGGTGCCGTCCGGGTCGACGCGGCCGAGTTGGCCCGAGCGGCCGTCGATGGTGACCGCGACCGGGCGCTCGTCGCCGTCGAGCGTGATCCGCACCCGCCCGTCGGCGCCCGCCAGCACCTGGCCGCCGTCGCGCGGCAGGGCATGGGCCGGCGTCATCACCGCATGGCCGCGCAGCACCTTCAGCGGGTTCATGTGGCGGACGAAGTCCTCGACATAGGCGTCGGCCGGGCGCAGCAGGATGTCCTCGGCGGTCCCGCACTGGACGATGCGGCCGCCATTCATGATCGCGATCCGGTTGCCGAGCTTGATCGCCTCGTCGAGGTCGTGGCTCACGAACAGGATGGTCTTGTGGATGCGGCGCTGCAGCGCCAGCAGCTCGTCCTGCAGCTTGTCGCGGATCAGCGGGTCGAGGGCCGAGAACGGCTCGTCCATCAGCAGGATGTCGGCATCGGTCGCGAACGCGCGGGCCAGGCCGACCCGCTGCTGCATGCCGCCCGACAGCTCGTGGGCGTAGCGGTCGGCCCAGGCGCTGAGCCCGACCATCTCGAGCTTCTCGTCGACGACGCGGTTGCGCTCGGCCGCTGGCATGCCGCGCAGTTCCAGCCCGAAGCCGGCGTTCTCGCGGACCGTCCGCCACGGCAGCAGCCCGAACTGCTGGAACACCATCGCCACCGTGCGTCCGCGCACGGCCCGGAGGGTCGCCGGGTCGCAGCGCGTGGTGTCGACGGCGCGGCCGTCATGGGCCACCAGCACGGCGCCCCGCGCCACCGGGGTCAGCCGGTTGACCGCGCGCAGCACGGTCGACTTGCCCGATCCCGACAGGCCCATCAGCACGAAGATCTCGCCGCGGGGCACGGCCAGGCCGACCCCGGCGGCGCCCAGCACGCAGCCGGTTTGGGCCAGGATGTCGTCGCGGCCGGTGCCGCGGTCGACCAGCGCCAGTGCCCGCGCCCGAGCCCGCGGCGGGCCGAAGACGATGTCGACGTCGCGGAACTCGACCGCCGGCAGGTCGGCCGCGGCGGTCATGCCGGCCTCCGGAAGACGCGGTCGAGCACGATCGCCAGGATGACGATCGAGGCGCCGGCCTCGAAGCCGGTCGCCACATTGACCGAGTTGAGCGCCCGCACCACCGGCTTGCCCAGGCCGTCGGCGCCGACCAGCGCGGCCACCACCACCATCGACAGGCTGAGCATGATGCACTGGGTGACCCCGGCCATGATCGTCGGCATGGCATGCGGCAGCTCGACCTTGAGCAGGAGCTGGCGCGGTGTGGCGCCGAAGGCCAGCGCCGCCTCGCGCAGGGTCGCCGGCACCGACGAGATGCCGAGATGGGTCAGCCGGACCGGCGCCGGCAGGGCGAAGATGACCGTGGAGATCAGCCCCGGCACCGAGCCCAGGCCGAACAGGACCAAGGTCGGGATCAGATAGACGAAGGTCGGGATGGTCTGCATCAGGTCCAGGACCGGCCGCATCGCGGCATAGGCCCAGGGCCGGCGCGCGGCCAGGATGCCGAGCGGGACGCCGACCAGGACCGAGACCAGGGTCGAGCAGGCGACCAGCGACAGGGTCTGCAGCAGCGGCTCCCAATAGCCCAGATTGGCGACCAGCAGCAGCGCCACCCCGACGAACAGCGCCAGCCGGATCGAGCGATGGAGCCAGTAGGCCGCGGCCGCCGCGAGCGCGATCGCGAGCAGCGGCGGCAGCGCCAGCAGCAGCGCGGTCAGGCCGTCGATCACGGTCCCGAGCACCAGGGTGATCAGGTCGAAGACTCCATGGGCGTGAGCCCCGAGGACATCGACCAGCCCTTTGATCCATCGACCGAACGGGATCTTGTGCTCGGTCAGCCAGTCATACATGGGCGCGCCCTCCTGGCCCTGCCGCGACCGCCGCGGCAGCACGGCTCGATTGAACAGCAGGCTGGACGTCCTTGTCACGATATTTTATTGAACAGATGATCAATTGACGTGCTGCTGATTGAATGATCAATCAGCGATCAAGGAGGATGCCATGCGAGGCGCCAGGGCGGTGCGCGACGGCGAGGACCAGCGGCGGCACCAGCTCGTCGAGGCGACCATCGGCGCGCTGGCCGATGTCGGCTTCAACGCCTGCACCCTGGCCGAGATCGGCCGTCGTGCCGGGGTCTCGGGCGGCCTGATCGCCCACTATTTCGGTGACAAGGATGGGCTGCTCGAGGCGACCCTGCGCCACCTCGCCGCCCGCCTCGGCCGCCAGGCGGCGCTGCGCCTGGCCGCCGCCGGCACGCCACGGGCCCGAGTCCAGGCCGTGGTCGATGCCATGCTGGCGCCCTCGGAGTTCGACCGGCGCACGGCCTCGGTCTGGCTCGCCTTCTGGGGCCAGGTCCTCCATGCGCCGGCCTTCCGACGGGTCCAGGACGCCTATCGGCGCCGCATGGTGTCGAACTTGCGCCACGCCCTGCGGCCGCTGCTGCCGCGCCCGGCGGCGCACACGGCGGCGCTCGGCATCGCGGCGGCGGTCGACGGACTGTGGCTGCGCGCCGCGCTTGC
>CAZEFK010000208.1:0-12399 GCA_964511405.1 uncultured Comamonadaceae bacterium
CGCGGCGCGCCCCGTGCCGGCCGACAAGCCCGACAGCCTGCTCGACCCCGACGCCATTACCCAGACCTACCTCGCCGTGCTCCACCAGCCGCGCAGCGCCTGGACCTGGGAGGTCGAGCTGCGGCCCTGGGTCGAGACGTTCTGACCCCGGGTCCCGTCGCCGCGGTCGTCTTCACTGTGGCCGCGAAGGGTCTCCGCCACCCCTAGCCCCGCGAATGACATCGACCTAGGTTGTGCGGCCATGAGGGACGGTGAGCCCCCGAGGCCAAATTGATGCGTGGTAAGGACCGGCGACCCGTCTATGTTTCGGGCGACTGGGAGATCGATCTTGCCCGTCGCGAGCTGCGCGTGGGACGGGCGCGCGTTCATTTGGGGAGCCGAGCCTTCGACATCGTCGAGCTCCTTGTCCAGTCGGCCGGCGAGCTCGTGAGCAAGGACGACCTCGTCCGCCGGATCTGGCAGCGTTCGGCCGTCCAGGAAAATACCCTGCACTTCCACATTTCGGCCATCCGCAAGGCGTTCGGCGCGGACAGGGGCCTACTTAAGACCGTCTCCGGCCGCGGCTATTGCCTGACCGGGGACTGGGTCGTCCAGGACGGCGCCGAACCAGATGCGTCGCGGCCGGTCGAGATGCTCCCGGGCCGGGCCTCCGCAACGCCCGGTAATTTGCCGGCTGCGGCGTCCGAATTGATCGGCCGCTCGGTCGCCCTCCAGAAACTGCGCGTTCTGATCGCGGGCGCCCGCGTCGTCACGCTGACCGGGCCGGGTGGTATCGGAAAGTCCAAGCTGGCGCTGGCGGCCGCACGCGACCAGGTGGCCCGCTTCGAAGGCCAGGTTTGGTGGGTCGATCTCGCCTCGGTATCGCATCCGGACCTGGTTCCCTCTTCGGTCGCCGCGGCGCTCGCCCTCAAGCTGGGGGGCGACGACGTCTCGTGCGACGCGGTGGCCGGCGCGATCGGCGACCGAACGCTGCTCGTCGTCCTCGACAATTGCGAGCATCTCGTCGATGCCGTCGCGCGGCTCGCGGACGCTCTCGTCACCCGTTGCCCGCACATCGTCATTCTGGCGACCAGCCAAGAAGCCCTGCGGATCGAAGGCGAACAGCTCTATGGCGTCCCGCCTCTGCAGGCGCCGCCGCCGCAGGCCACGGGCTGCGACAAGCTCCTGGCCTATAGCGCCGTGCAGCTGTTCATCGCCCGAGCGACGGCGCTCGACCGCAATGCCGCGGCAAGCGACCAGCCTCTGGCGGCGATCGCCGCCATTTGCCGGCGCCTCGATGGCATGCCGCTGGCCATCGAGTTTGCCGCCGCTCGCGCCGCGACGCTCGGGGTCGGCGAGGTCGCGGGCCGCCTCGACGACCGTTTCGCCGTGCTCACCAGCGGCCGCCGGACGGCGCTGCCCCGGCACCAGACGCTGCGGGCGACGCTCGACTGGAGTTACGAGCTGCTGCCGGCGCCGGAGCAACGCGTGCTGCGCGGCCTGGCTGTTTTTCCAGCCGGCTTCACGTTGGACGCCGCAACCGCCGTCCTCTCCGACGATAAGACCGCGCCCGCGGCAGTCGCCGACGGCGTCGCGAGCCTGGTTGCGAAGTCGCTGGTGACCTTCAATGGATCGAAATTCGCCGCACGCTGGCGATTGCTCGAAACGATACGCGCCTACGCCCAGGAGAAGCTTGCCGAGAGCGGCGAATCCGACCGGTTCCATCACCGATATGCGGAATTCGTTCGAGATTTTCTCGAGCGATCGCTATCCGGCGGCGAGCCGGCGGCCGACGAGCATGTTCTGGCGTGTTGGGCACGGGAGATCGACACCATTCGCGCTGCCCTTGACTGGGCATTCTCGCACCGCGGCGACGCCGCAATTGGCGCGGCCATCACCGCAAACTATGCCCCGGTGTGGCTGCATTTGTCGCTGATGGCCGAGTGCCGCGAACGCACCGAGCATGCGTTGCAAGGCTTCGACTCTCGCTCGGATCTCGATCTTCGCATTCGGATGCGGCTGGCACTGGCTCTCGGTCTGTCGCTGAGCTACGCGGCGGGCTCGGTCGAACGCGCTTGGACGGCCCTGTCCGAAGCCCTCGATATCGCCGCGAGCCTCGATGACACGGGCATGCAGCTGCGGGCCCTGTGGGGCATGTGGAGCTACCGGATCAATCGCGGCGAACACCGGATCACCAGAACCCTCGCAGCGCGATTTTCGGCCGTCGCTCGCAGTACCGGCAACGCGCAGGACCTTCTGGTCGGCGAGCGCCTGTTGGGAACGACGCTGCATTATGAAGGTCACCAGCGCGAAGCGCGGGACTATCTCGAGCGGTTCCTCGACCTCTACGTCGCCGCGAACAACCAGCGGCATATGATGTGGATCCAGCTTGATCAGCGCCTGACCGCCCGATGCTATCTGGCGCGCACGCTCATGTTGCTGGGGCTCTCCGATCAAGGGCGGCGCCACGCGCGAACCGCGTTGGACGAGGCGCAGGCCAACGGGCACGCCCTTTTGCTGTGCTTTGTCTATTCTCAAGTCACCATACCGATTGCCATCACGATGGGAGATCTGACCACGGCGGCGCGCTCGATTGAAGCATTGACCGAGTTGGCGGCCAAGACGGGTGTCACGTTTTGGACCAGCTACGGACCGTGTTTGCGCGCAGTTTTGCTGATGCAACAAGGCGCGGTCGCCGAAGGAACCGCCTTGATGTTCGAGGCCTTGGAGAACTTCCGAAGGTCCGGCAACATGGTTTATTATTTGCCTTTGTTGGGAATCTTCGCGGAGGGGCTCGCGGGAGCCGGGCGGATTCCGGAGGCCCGTGCCGCGAACGACGAGGCGCTCGCGGCATCGAAGCGCGACGGGCAGGGCTGGTACCTGCCGGAGCTCCTTCGCATCAACGGTGAACTGCTGCTGCGGGACCGGGACACGCCATCCAGCTCAGGCGCAGAACGCTGCTTCCTTGAAAGCATCACCCTCGCGCAGCGGCAGGGTGCGTTGTTGTGGGAGCTGCGAGCCGCCCTGAGCCTGGCCCGGCTTCACCTGTCGCGGCATCGACCCGGCAACGCGCGGCAAGTCCTGGCCCGGACCTACGGTCAATTCACGGAAGGGTTCGACGCGGCCGACGTCCGCGCCGCCAGAGCGATGCTCGATGCCCTGGGCGCGCCATCCCCGCGGCCATCGATCGACACCGTGCGCGGCCGACGCGGGCAGCCGTCCGCAGGCCGCGGCGCTCGCTCAGGAAAACTCACGAGAACTCACTGAGGCCCGGTGCGCTCTCGCGCCATCATGGCTGCGCGAGCTCCCCGTCGCCGATGCGGCGTCGCCGGGCGCAAGGGACCGTCCCGATGGCTGGATGAAGACCCGGAACGATGGCAGCGACCGAAGCGGGCAGTGATGAACGAGCGCGCATTCGCGTGGTCGATGACGATCCGGGTGTGCGGGCAGCCCTGTCGGACCTCCTTGAATCGATTGGCTACGAGGTCGCAACTTACGGCTCCTGCGCCGAGTTCTTGGTGCGTGACGACCGGCACGGGGCCGGTTGTCTGGTGCTGGACGTCCGCCTGCCGGGAATGAGCGGGCTCGATTTGCAAGATAAGCTGGCGCGCGACGGCATCGATCTGCCGGTCATCCTGATGACCAGTTTTGCCGACGTGCCAATGTCGGTCCGCGGTATGAAGGCCGGGGCGCGCGACTTCGTCGAGAAACCGTTCCGGGACCAGGATATGCTTGACGCGGTGGCCGACGCCGTCGAATTGAGCCGGCGGAGTGCCCCGCTCGCGCAGCGGCGCAGCCTGTTGGCGCGGCGCGAGGCCAGCCTTACCCGAAGAGAGCGCGAAGTCTTGAAGCTCATCGTGCGCGGACTGCTCAACAAGCAGATCGCCCATGCGCTGTCGATCAGCGAGGTGACGGTCAAGCTTCATCGCGGCAGCGTGATGCGCAAGATGAACGCGAATTCGGTCGCCGAGCTTGGTCGAATGGCGGAAGTTCTGGATCTGTAGCGGACGTTTCCTTTGTCCCCGAGGATGCGGGCTGACCACGTGCCGGCCAGAAACTCGACAGCCGAGGCGCACGATGCGGCCAGGGATGCCGCGATTGCGGCCCTCGAGGATCAGCTCGCCGCCGAACGCCAGGCCCGTCGCAAGGCCGAGGAGGCCCTTCGCGAGACCCATGCCGCCATGATCAAGCACCAGCAGGTCGGGCGGATGGGCGACTTCCGCTACAATACGCGCACGCGCGAATCTCGCGGCTCACGCGAATGCTACAAGCTGTTCGGCTTCGATCCGATGCTCGAAGTCGTCGACTTCTCGACGTGGACGGACAAGATCCACCCCGATGATCGAGCGCGCATCATCAAGACATTGTTCGACTCGATCGCGGACGGCGCACCGCTTCTTTTCGAATACCGCGTCGAACTCGGCGGCGAGACGCGCTATATCCGCTGCGAAGGCCAGCCCGATCACGACCATGTGGGCGACCTGGTCTATTACGGCGTGCTCACCGACGTGACGGAACGCCGGGCGGCCGAAGAGACGTTGCGGCGGGCGGAAGCCGGCCTCGCCTCGGCGTTGCGCCTGGCGTCGGTGGGCGAGCTGGCCGGCGCGATCGTCCACGAGATCAATCAGCCGCTGGCGGCGATCGCCACCAGCGCGGATGCGTGCCGGAACTGGCTGTCGGCCGATCCGGACCGCCGGGATCGGGCCTTTGCCTCGCTGGAGCGCGTGATCGCCGAGAGCCGGCGCGCCGCCGCCGTGGTCGAGGGCCTGAAGTCGCTGATCCGAGAGACCGCGCCGACGCCGGCGCCCTTCGACGTGGAGGGCACCATGAGGGAGGTCGCCGCCCTGGTCATGGCCGAGCTGGCGCGGGAGCGCGTGCTGCTGGAGACGGAGTTTCCGCCGAACCTGCCGGCGGCGCTCGGCGACCCGGTTCAGATCCAGCAGGCCATCATGAATCTGGTGCGCAATGCCATCGAAGCATTGGGCGCCGTGACGCATCGGCGCGTGCTGACGATCGGCGCCGCGGCGACACGCGACGACGTGGTCGTGTTCGTCGCCGACAACGGCCCCGGCATCGCGCCCGAACACCGGGCGAAGCTGTTCGATGCCCTCTATACGACCAAGCCGGGGGGCATGGGCCTGGGATTGGCGATCTCGCGCAAGATCGCGAGTGCGCATGGCGGCCGCCTGTGGGCCGACCTGCGCGACGGCCCTGGCGCCACCTTCCGTCTGGCGCTCCCCCGCACGATCACGGCCTGACGTCTTGGGATCGGTCACCGCGAGCAGCACCCGATCGGGCGCTGCTCGCGGCGCGGGCGGTCAGCGCGCCCGAGCCGGAACGCTCTCCAGCAGGGGGCCGAGACCCTCGGCGATCGTCAGATGGGCAATGACGACGTCGCGCAGCCGGGTGTAGGCCAGCTTGGCGACCATGGCGGTCTGCATCGCCGTCATGACTTCCCCCGCCTCGGAGCCAACCATCGCAAAGCCCAGGACCCGGTCATCGTCGGCGCCGACCAGCACCTTCATGAAGCCGGCGGATTCGTCCGTCGCCAGCGTCCGCAGAACCTTGGCCATCGGGAGCTTCGCCACCCGCACCGGGATGCCCTGGCGCTGCGCCTCGTCCTCGGACAGGCCGACGCGGGCGAGCGGCGGGTCGGTGAACACCACGTGCGGGATCAGCCGGTCTTTGCTGCTGCGGTCCCCACCCATGAGGGTGTCGCGCACGATCCGGAAATCATCGACCGAGGCATGGGTGAACTGCGGGCTGCCCGCGCATTCGCCGATGGCCCAGATGCCCGAGGCGGTGGTTCTCAAGTGCTCGTCGACCTCGACGAAGCCGCGTGCGGTCACGGCGACGCCGGCCTCCTGGAGGCCGATCTCCGCCGTGTTCGGGATCCGGCCGGTGGCGACCAGCAGATGGCTGCCGTCGATCGTTCGTTCGCCGCCATCGGACCGGACGGTCAGCGCCACGGCTTGGCCGCTCCGGCCACCGACACGAACCGGTTGTCCGTTGGTCACGATATCGACGCCCTCGGCCGCCAGCAGCTTGGCGATCTCGGCGGCGACATCGGCGTCTTCGCGCCCCAGGATCCGCGGCGCGGGTTCGATGATCGTCACGCGGCTGCCGAACCGGCGATAGGCCTGGGCCAGCTCGATGCCGATATAGCCGCCGCCGAGCACGATCAAATGCGGCGGCACCGTCTTGAGCTCAAGCGCCGCGATATGGGTGAGCGGCTGGGCGTCGCCAAGACCGGGGACGTCGGGCATGGCGGCGCGGGTGCCGACATTGATGACCATGTCGGTCCCGGACAGCAGGCGGGTGCCGCCGCCATTCAACGCGACCTCGATCGTCTTCGGCCCGGTGAACCGGCCGCTGCCCATGATCAGCTCGGCGCCGGTCTGCTTGTAGAGATTGCGATGGAGCTCGATTTCCAGCTCGACCATCGCCTGCTTGCGGCGCCACACCTGGTCCATGTTGGTCCGGACCGCGCCGGCCTCGGTGCCATAGCGGGCCGCGTTGCGCACGACATGGGCGATGCGCGCGCCCCATATCTCGTTCTTGGACGGCAGGCATGCGACCGCGGGACAGGAGCCGCCGACCCATTGCCGCTCCACGACGGCAACCGTCTTCCCCGATCGCGCGAAGTGCCAGGCGAGACGCTTGCCGCCCTGGCCGCTGCCGAGGACAACGAGGTCGAACAGTTCGGCGTGGGACATGGTCGGTTTCCTTTTTCTTGTGAGGGTTAGGCCGGACGCGCCGCGCCGATTGGGCTCAGTGTCGGAGGAAGCCGCGGATGGCCGCCGCGATCTCGGTCGCGTGGGTCTCGAGCGCGAAATGGCCGGTGTCGAAGAAGCGGACGACCGCCTCCGGAAGGTCGCGGGTGAACGCCTCGGCGCCGGGCGGCAGGAAGAACGGATCGTTCCTGCCCCAAACGGCCAGGAACCGCGGCCGGTGGGTCCGGAAGTACTGCTGGAAGACCGGATAGAGGGCGACGTTGCTCTTGTAGTCGCCGAACAGATCGAGCTGCCGGTCGGCCATTCCCGGCCGCGCCAGATAGAAGTTGTCCAGGGAATACCCGTCCGGCGAGACCAATGTCGGGTCGGGAACGCCGTGGGTGTACTGCCAGATCGTGGTCTCGGGCGTAAGGAACGCCCGCAGCGCCTCGCGGTTGGCCGCCGTGGGCTCACGCCAATAGGCGCGGATCGGATCCCAGCCCTGGCTCAGCCCCTCCTCATAAGCATTGCCGTTCTGGGAGATGATCGCCGTGATCCGCTCCGGATGCTTGACCGCCAGCCGGAAGCCGGTCGGCGCCCCGTAGTCGAAGACATAGACCGCGTACCGATCGAAGCCGACGACTTCGGTGAACCGGTCGACGATGGCAGCGATCCGATCGAAGCTGTGGCCGCCAGCCGGCATCTCGGACCTGCCGAAGCCGGGCAGATCCGGGGCGACCACATGGAAGCGATCGGCCAGAAGCGGGATGAGGTCGCGGAACATATGGCCGGCACTCGGGAAGCCGTGCAGCAGCAGCAGCTTCGGGGCACCGGCAACACCGGCCTCGCGATGGAAGATCTTGATCCCGTCGACCTCGACGGTGCGGTATTTGACTCCAGTCATGGCGCCTCTCCTGCGATTGGACATGGGCGTCAGCCCGGTGGCTATAGATGGCCGACCGCTTCGAGCAGGAGGTCCAGGACGGGACCTGGCGCCGTCACAATCGGCGCGTGGTCGACGGCGTGGGCGTGCACGCGGGCCTTCATGCGCCCGGCCATGAAGCGCTGATTGTCCTCGGCGATCATGCGGTCGCGCTCGGCCACCAGGAACCAGGACGGGCAGTCCCGCCACAGCGGCCGAGGCACGGGGACGGTGATGCACGCGACGGAGATCGGACGCTGGACGGCAAAGAGCAGGGCTGCGTCTTGCGGCGTGGCGTCTTGCGCAAAGGCCGTCGCAAAGGCTGCCTCGGGCAGATAGATCAGCCCGTGGGCGTCCGGTGCAAGCTTGGGCGCCTGCGGATGAGGATCGGAGTGTGTAACCATGTCGGCCACGGTCTCGCCCTCGTCCGGGGCCAGGGCGGCGACATGGACGAGGGCTTTCACCTTGTCGCTGCGGGTGGCCGCGATCACCGCCCCGGCATAGGCATGACCGGCGAGGACGACCGGGCCCGGAATCCGTTGCAAGGCCAGATCGAGGGCCGCGACATCGTCTTGGAACGATGTCAGCGGCAGCTGCGGTGCCACCACCCTGAAACCCTCGGTGAGGAGCGGCCGCATCACGCTCGACCAGCTCGACGCGTCGGCCCAAGCGCCATGGACGAGCACCAGGCTGACTGGCTTGCCGCGGCTATTCATCCGCTCCTCCTCCATTCCCTGACCACGAACCGGACAGAGGACAGACATCAGGGTTCCGGCGAACGATGCTGCCGACGGCGACGCGCCTCAATCTCTCGGTTTGGGTGGGGCCGACCTATACCTTCGGATAGCCCTGGTCATACCGGACGGCGGGCCGTTCGATCGAAGCACCGGCTCGGAATGACAAAACCCCACCGGCGACGTTCGCCATGGGCAAGTTCGCGCTGCGCGGGCCTGGCGCGCGCGAGCTGGCGGCGCCGTCGGCTTGGATCCGGGCCGCTACGCCGCGGTGCTGACTTCGGCCGCGATACGCGCACCGAGGTCGCGCTCGGCGACGGCGAGCTCATAGGCGGTCTGCAGATTGGCCCAAAACCGCGGGCTGTTGCCGAAATAGCGGCCGAGCCTGAGCGCCGTCTCGGGCGAGATGCCGCGCTTGCCGTTGACGATGTCGGAGATCCGGCCGGAGGGCAGGCGCAGCGCCAGCGCCAGGCCGTTCATCGACAGGTTGCGAGCGGCGAGCTCGCGCTTCAGGACACGGCCGGGATGGATGGGCACCATGGGCTGCCTCAGTGGTAATCGACGATCTCGACATCGTAGGCGTCACCGGCGTCGAAGCGGAAGCAGACCCGCCACGGCCCGTTGACAGTCATCGCCCACTGGTCCGCGCGATCGCCGCTGAGCTTGTGCAGCCCGACCGATTTGAGCGGACTGAGGTCGCCGAGCGCGGTCGCCGCATCGAGGGCGGCGAGCAGGTCCTGGGCGGCTTCGGCGTCGAGACCGGAGAATTTGCACTTGCCGGTCTCGAACAGCCTGCGCGTCGCGCTGTTGGCCCAGGCCTTGATCACAGGGTAAGCGTACTACGGCGCGCGTAGTACATCAATGGCTGTTGCTAGTCCGACAATCGCGCGATGGTCGGCCCAGGCCGAGACACCGGACGCCTCCTCGATGTGATCGTTTCAGCGGAATAACAAATCCCCCGCCGGCGACAAGCCCTCAATCGATACGACAAGAATATCATCGCTCAACGTTCCGTGTATTGGACCCGACGTATCCGATGGACCTATGTCTCTGCAGCGAAGTCGGCGATCGGAGGACTTCCCGTCTTTCGCCCGCAAAACCGTCGGAGGAAGGTCTTGGCTGAACCGCACATAACGGCGCTGCGAAACCTCCTGGCCGCACGGCGCGGTGTCCTGCTGCCGGGGGCATCGGACGCATTGGCCGCGCGCATCATCGCCGACCTCGGCTTCCACGCGGTCTATCTGACCGGGGCTGGGCTGACGAACGCGTCGCTCGGCATGCCGGACCTCGGCTTCGTGACTCTGAGCCAGCTGACCGAGCGCACGATGGCGATCCGCAATGTCGTGGACCTGCCCCTGATCGTGGATGCCGACACCGGCTTCGGCAATGCGGTGAACGTTGCGCACACCGTCCGCATGCTCGAGCGCGCCGGGGCCAGCGCCATACAGCTCGAAGACCAGACGATGCCGAAGCGCTGCGGCCATTTCAGCGGCAAGGACGTGGTCCCGGCTGCCGAGATGGTCAGCAAGATCAAGGCGGCGGCCGATGCGCGCCGCGACGGGCTGGTGATCGTCGCCCGTACCGATGCGCGGGCGGTCCAAGGGTTCGAGGCCGCGATCGACCGCGCCGGCCGATACGCCGAGGCCGGTGCCGAGGTCACGTTCGTGGAGGCACCTGACACGCTCCAGGAGGTGCGGCTGATCCCGCAGCGCCTCGCGGTCCCCCAGCTCGTCAATATCGTCGTCGGCGGCAAGACCCCCACGATCGACCAGGCCGCTGCGGCCGAGATGGGCTTCGCGCTTCTGCTCTACGCCAATGTCGCGCTGCAGGGCGCCATCCACGGCATGCAGGCGGCCCTTGGGGCGCTCCAGCAGCGCGGCGCCGTGGACGAGGCGAGCGGGCTCCTGGCCACCTTCGCCGAACGGCAACGCCTGGTCGGCAAGCCGGCGTTCGACGCCCTGGAGCGGCGCTACGCCGTCGCCGGAGATGCGCCGTGAGGGCGCTTCAGATCGACCGGTATGGCGGCCCGGAGGTGATCGTCCGCCGCGACCTGCCGGTGCCGCGGCCCGGCCCCGGGGAGGTGCTGATCCGGCTTGCCTATTCCGGCATCAACTTCATGGACATCCACACGCGCCAAGGCAAATACGCCCGATCCCGGACCTATCCCCAGCGGCTGCCGACCACGCTCGGCATCGAGGGTGCCGGGACCATCGAAGCGGTTGGCGGCGGGGTCGAGGGGTTCCGGCCGGGGGATCGGGTTGCCTACTGCCTGTCCTGGGGCAGCTATGCCGACTACGCTGTCGTGGCCGCGTGGCGCGCGGTGCCGGTTCCCGACGCGATCTCGCTCGAATTGGCCGCCGCGTCGATGTTCCATGGGCTGACCGCGCACTACCTGGCCTACGATCTCGGCAAGTTCGGGCCGGGCGTGACCGCCCTTGTCCATTCGGCCTCCGGCGGCATCGGCCAGCTGCTGCTGCAGATCGGCGCCCGGCTCGGGGCGACGATCTACGCCACCACCAGCACCGAGGCCAAGGCCCAGGTCGCCCGCGAGCGCGGCGCGGCCGAAGCGCTTCTGTATGACGACGGCCGGTTCGCCGACCAGGTGCGCGACCTGACCGGCGGACGCGGCGTGGACGTCGTGTTCGATGCCGTCGGCCGGCCGACGCTGCGGGACAGCATGCGGGCGACCCGCACCAAGGGGCTGGTCGTCAGCTTCGGCAGCGTCGGCGGCAACCTCACCGACCTCGATCCCATCGAACTCGGCGAGGCCGGCTCGCTGTTCCTCAGCCGGCCGCGCCTGGCGGACTACCTGACGGACGCCGCGACGATCCGCCGGCGTGCCGCCAACGTCTTCGCCGGCCTGACCGAAGGCGCCCTGTCGATCCACATGGCGGGAAGGTACACGCTCGACACCGCGGAGCAGGCCCATGAGGACCTGGAGAGCAGAAACACGGTGGGAAAGCCGCTGATCGCAATCACCTGAACGCTATTTCGGTTCGCCCGACGCGACACAGTCGCCGGTCGCTAACAGATTGCGCAGCAGGGGGGATTGGTTTTCGCTCCGGTACGCCAGGTGCAGATCCGCGGCCAGGTCGCTCCCGCGCAGCCCCAGGAACCGAACGGCATCGGGCCGCAGCGAGGTCATGCAGTGCGGCACGATCGCGATGCCGATCGACGCCGCGACGAGGTTGATGGTGGACGTCATCTGGGGACTGTGCTGGACGACCCGTGGCTGGAAGCCGGCGGCGATGCAGGCCGCGACGACCATTTCGGACAGGCCGTAGCCGCCATTGCGCGGGTAGAGGACGAAGGCTTCGTCGCCGAGCTCGGCCAGATGCACCTGCGAGCGGCCGGCCAGTTGGTGCTGGCGGGGAACGGCGACGACCAGCCCCTCGGTCGAGACGAAGCGGCTGGCTATTCCGGTTCGGTCGACGGGCGGTCGGATGAACGCGGCGTCGATGGTACCGGCATGGAGTCCATCCAGCAGCCGGCTGGTGCGGCTTTCCTCCAGGCCCAGCTCGACCTTGGGCCAGCGCAGTCGAAATCCGCTGAGAATCTGGGTGACGACGGGGTTGAAGCCGGCCGACCCGGTAAAGCCGACCCGCAGGGTCCCGGTGTCACCCTGTCCCGCCGACCGGGCGACCGACACCGCCTGGTTGGCGCGATCGAGCACGGCGCGCGCCTCCACCAGGAACAGGATGCCCGCCTCGGTGAGGACGATGCGGCGGCCGATGCGCGCAAACAGCTCGACGCCGAGTTCAGCCTCCAGGGCTTTGATCTGCTGGGTCAGGGGCGGCTGTGCGATGTTCAGGCGCGCCGCCGCCCGGGTGATGTTCAGCTCCTCCGCCGCGACGACGAAATAGCGCAGATGTCTCAGTTCCATCGGAACACGCGATGTAACGGGAGCAAAAGTCCGGGCGAGCGGTGCGTGTGCGCCCCCCCTTCGTCATCCCCGCGCAAGCGGGGATCCAGCCGTTGTGGCAAGCCGGCCGCCAACATACTGGATATTGCCGGCGAGCCAACTGATAGGGGTCGGGAAGGTTTGGCCTCC
>CAZEFK010000209.1:0-12367 GCA_964511405.1 uncultured Comamonadaceae bacterium
CTGGATGGTGTCGACCGGCGTGGTCGGCGCCATGATCTCGACCAGCGTGCCCGGCAAGGTGATCGCCATGTGGATGCCGATCCTGGTGTTCTTCTACATGGTCTTCGAGCATTCGGTGGTGAACATGTTCCTGTTCCCGGCCGGCCTGATGCTCCATGCGCCGTTCTCGATCGCGGACTATTTCATCTGGAACGAGATCCCCACGGCGCTCGGCAACCTGGTCGGCGGCATCGCCTTCACCGGCCTGACGCTGTACGCCACCCATGTGCGGACCGCGCCCCGCCGCGCCGGTCTGAAGCGCGCCGCCTGACGGCCGTGCCCGGCGAGCCTCGACCGCCCGGGATCGAGGCTCGCCACCCCGCCGCGCGCCGCCTGGCGGTCACGATCGGCCAGCACTCCGATCGGGGCCGCAAGGCCGCCAACCAGGATTTCCACGGCGCCCTGATCCCCGACGAGCCGCTGCTGAGCCTGAAGGGCATCGCCGTCGCCATTGCCGACGGGATCAGCAGCAGCGAGGTCGGCGCTGTCGCCAGCGAGTCGGCCGTCAAGAGCGTCCTGACCGACTATTACGCGACGGCGCCGTCCTGGTCGGTGAAGACCTCGGCGCACCGGGTCATCGCGGCGGCCAATGCCTGGCTGCACGCGCAGACCCGCCAGGGCCGGCATCCGCAGGACCGGGGCTATGTCTGCACGCTCAGCGTATTGGTCTTGAAATCACGGACGGCGCACATCTTC
Source organism: uncultured Comamonadaceae bacterium (assembly GCA_964511405.1). Taxonomy (GTDB): domain Bacteria; phylum Pseudomonadota; class Alphaproteobacteria; order Elsterales; family Elsteraceae; genus CAZEFK01. The sequence continues at coordinate 736 of CAZEFK010000209.1, forward strand.
CATGTCGGCGATGCCCGCATCTACCGGATCGCCGGCCGCAGCCTGGAGCAGTTGACCGAAGACCATCGCGTCGCCGGCCCGGAGGCGAGCTATCTGGGCCGCGCCTTGGGGGTCAATCCGGAGGTCGAAATCGACTACCGGGCCGTGACGGTCGAAGCCGGCGACCTGCTGCTGCTGGCGACCGACGGCGTCCACGAGCATGTCGGCGCCCGGACCCTGGCCGAGCTGGCCGATGGTGCCGCCGACCTGGACGCCGCGGCCCGGCGCATCGTCGAGGCGGCCAAGCAGGGGGGCAGCCCCGACAACCTCACGGTCCAGCTTGTCCGGATCGACGGACTGCCGGACGGCGAGGGCGGCGAACTGGTCCGCCAGGCCGCGGAGCTGCCCTGTCCGCCGCTGCTCGACCCGGGCATGGTGCTGGATGGCTACCGCGTCGTCCGCGAGCTGCATGCCAGCAGCCGCAGCCACATCTACTTGGCGGTCGACTCTGACGGCACGCGCGTCGCCCTCAAGGTCCCGTCGATCGACGGGCGCGGCGACCCGGCCTATCTGCAGCGCTTCCTGCTGGAGGACTGGGCGGCCCGCCGCATCCGCAGCCCTCACGTGCTGAAGCCGCACGCGTCGCCGCGGCCGCGCACCTGCCTGTATGTCGCCACCGAGTTCATCGAGGGCCAGACGCTCGCCCAGTGGATGATCGACAACCCCAAGCCCGGGCTGGAGGCCGTGCGCGGGCTGGTCGAGCAGATCGCCCGCGGGTTGCAGGCCTTTCACCGCAAGGAGATGCTGCACCAGGACCTGCGGCCGGACAATGTCATGATCGACGCAACAGGCACCGCGACGATCATCGACTTCGGCGCGCTGCGCATTGCCGGCATCGCCGACGACCTGCGGGACGATCCGGAAGAGATCCTGGGTACCGCGCAGTACACTGCGCCGGAATATTTCCTGGGCGAGGGCGGCTCGACGCGCTCGGACCTGTTCTCGCTCGGGGTCATCGCCTATCAGCTGTTGAGCGGCGGCTTGCCCTACGGCGCCGATGCGGCGCGGGTCCGCACGCGGTCGCAGCGGACGGCGCTGCGATACCGCTCCCTGCTCGACGACGACAGCGCCATCCCGGCCTGGGTCGATGCCGCCGTCCGCAAGGCCGTCGATCCCGATCCGCGCCGGCGCTATGGCGAGCTGTCGGAATTCCTGTTCGACCTCCGCCACCCGAACCAGGCGCTCGTCGACGCCGCGCCGAGGCCGCTCGGCGCCCGTGACCCGGTGCTGCTGTGGCAGCTGGTGTCGGCAGGCCTGTTCGTCCTGGTCCTGATCCTGCTGTTGCTTCTGCAGGCCGGCCGATAGCGGCTTACGCCACCGCGGCCTCCGGCTCGGCCTCGGCCGCCAGCAGCTTCTTCAGCTCCGGGATGCAGCTGCCGCAGTTGGTGCCGGCCTGCAGCGCCGCGCCGATCGCGGCCGGGGTGGTCAGGCCTTGGGTCCGGATAGCGGTGCAGATGGCGGCCTCGCCGACGCCGAAGCAGGCGCAGACGATGCGGCCCGCCGCCGGGGCCCGGCCGGCCTGGAGACCGGACAGCAGCGCCAGGCGCTGCACCGGCTCGACCGGCTGACCGAGCAGGTGGGCGGCGGCCTCGGCCTCGGGGAACAGGGCGGCCGGGCCGCCGAAGAACACGCAGGCGGCGAGGCGGCCGTCGATCAGACCGGCATAGCGGAAGACCGAGCGCTTGGGGTCGGCATAGGACACCAGCTCGGCAGTGTCGGACAGGTGGAGCAGGGCGCGCAGCGCCGCCTCGCTGTCGATCAGCGCCGGCAACGGCGTGGTGCCGCACAGCTCGAAGCGGACACCTGAGGCCAGCGGCGCCTTGGACCAGTGCACGGCCGGCGCGAAGTCGGGATCGCCGTCGCCCTGGCGCAGCAGCACGCCGCGCCAGGCTTCGGCCAGCGCGGCCACCTGCACCGGCGTGCCCTTGAGGTCGGGCTGGCCCGACACCGGGTCGGTCAAGGCGTGCACCAGGCGACCGGCCGGCCCGGCCGAGGCGAACTGGTCGGTCCAGTGCATGGCCAGGAACACATCGCCCGGGCGCAGCCCGGGGTCGATGGCGGCGCGCAGCACCGCCGTGCCGTGGGCGCTCTCCAGCTGCACCAAACAGCCCTCGGCGATGCCGCGCCGCGCCGCGTCGCGCGGGCTCACGGCCAGGCGCGGCGCGGCGCTGTGGGTCATCAGCTGCGGCACCCGGCCGGTGCGGGTCATGGTGTGCCACTGGTCGCGCAGGCGCCCGGTGTTGAGCCGTAGCGGGAACAAGGACTCGGCGGCTGCGGCCGGCGGCGCGACCGGCAGCATCCGGGCCCGCCCGTCTGGTGTCGGGAAGCCGCCGCTGCGGAACAGCCGCGGGCCCTGGACCCCGCGCCCGGGCCGCGGGCACGGCCACTGGACCGGCTCCAGCGCGCCATAGCCGGCATCGTCCAGGTCGGCCAGGGCGCCCAGGTCGAACCGCCGCCGGCCGTCATTCTCGAAGGCCGACAGGGCGGCGTGCTCGCGGAACACCGCGGCCGGGCCGTCGAAGGCGAAGGCGTCGGCCCAGCCCATGCGCCGGCCGATCTCGGCGAACATCCACCAGTCCGGCCGCGCCTGGCCCGGTGGCGCCCGGAACGCGCGCTGGCGCGAGATGCGGCGTTCGGAGTTGGTGACGGTGCCGTCCTTCTCGGCCCAGGTCGCCGCCGGCAGCACGACATGGGCCAGCGCCGTGGTGTCGGTCGGCCAGGCGTCGGAGACGATGACCAGCGGGCAGCGCGCCAGGGCGGCGCGCACATGGTCGGCGCGCGGCATGCTGTCGGCGGGGTTGGTGGCGGCGATCCACACGGCCTGGACCCGGCCGTCGGCGACCGCGTCGAACAGCTCGACGGCCTTGAGGCCGGGCCGCGTCGCCATGGCCGGGGCGTCCCAGAACCGGCGCACCCGGTCGACGTCGTCGGGCGCGAACGCCATGTGGGCGGCCAGCTGGTTGGCCAGGCCGCCGACCTCGCGCCCGCCCATGGCGTTGGGCTGGCCGGTCAGCGAGAACGGGCCCATGCCGGCGCGGCCGATCCGGCCGGTGGCCAGGTGGCAGTTGAGGATGGCGTTGACCTGGTCGGTGCCGGCCGCCGACTGGTTGACGCCCTGGGAATAGAGCGTCACCACCCGCTCGGTGCCGGCGAACAGGTCGTAGAAGGCGCGCAGGTCGGCCGGCGCCAGGCCGGTCGCGGCGGCCACGGCCTCGACCGACGGCGCGGTGCGCCGGGCCAGGGCCACCGTCTCGTCGAAGCCCGCGACATGGGCCGCGACCCAATCGCGGTCGATGGCGCCGCTGTCGGCCAGGTGCGCCAGCAGGCCGTTGAACAGCAGGATGTCGCCGCCCGCCGCGAGGGCCAGGTGCAGGTCGGCGGTCTCGGCGGTGGCGGTGCGGCGGGGATCGATGCAGACGACCCGGGTGCCGCGCTTGTCGCGCGCCGCCATCAGGCGCTGGTACAGCACCGGATGGCACCACGCCATGTTGCTGCCGACCTGGACGACCAAATCGGCCTCCTCCAGGTCCTCGTAGCAGCCGGGCACCACGTCCTCGCCGAAGGCGCGGACATGTCCCGCCACCGACGACGCCATGCACAGGCGCGAGTTGGTGTCGATGTTCGCGGCGCCGATGAAGCCCTTCATCAGCTTGTTGGCGACGTAGTAGTCCTCGCTCAGGAACTGGCCGGAGACATAGAAGGCGATGGCCTCCGGCCCGTGGCTGGCGCGGATGCGCGCGAACTCCCGGGCGATCAGCCCCAGCGCCGCATCCCAGTCGGTCTCGACGCCGTTGACCAGGGGCACGGTCAGCCGGTCGGGCAGGGCCAGGGTCGCGCCCAACGCCGCCCCCTTGGAGCACAGGCGCCCGAAGTTCGCCGGGTGGGCCCCGTCGCCGCGCGGCGCGCCGTCGACCACGGCCAGGCCGCAGCCGACGCCGCAATAGGGGCAGGTGGTGCGCTGGACGCTCATCAGGCCGCTTTTCCGACCGCGCGCGGCAGCCCGATATGCACCTCGCCGGCCACCACCCGGACCGGCAGGGACTCGGTCCGGCCGATGTCGGGTGCCTGCGCCGCTCCGGACTCCAGGTCGATCGCCCAGCCGTGCAGCGGGCAGGTGACGGTGCGCCCGGCCAGGATGCCCTCGGACAGCGGGCCCTGGCGGTGCGGGCATTCGTCGACCAGGGCGAACACCTCGCCCGCGCCGGTGCGGAACACCGCGACCGGCCGGCCCTGATGGCCGAAACACAGGCGACGGGCGCCCTGGAGCGGGATGTTGTCCACGGGCCCGATGTTCTTCCAGTCCACCGACATCGATCAGACCTCCGCCAGCGCCGGCAGCGGCGCGAACTCGTGGGCGTCGCGCCCGTTGGCCCGCTCGGCCCACGGATCGGCCTGGGCGAAGGACTGCGAAAACAGGAAGCGCTGGTGGAGGGCGCGGCGATGCTCGGGATCGTCGACCAGCCGCTTGCGGATCTCGGCGATGCCGACCCGCGCCACCCACGGCGCGGTGCGCTCCAGATAGTGCGCCTGCTCGCGGTAGAGCTGCAGGAAGGCGCCGGTATATTCCAGCACCTCGGCCTCGGTGGCGACCTGGACCAGCGGGTCGGTGACGCGCACGTCGACGCCGCCATTGCCGCCGACCAGGATGTTGTATCCGGCTTCGACGCAGACGACGCCCAGGTCCTTGATCGTGGCCTCGGCGCAGTTGCGCGGGCAGCCCGAGACCGCCAGCTTGACCTTGTGCGGGGTCCACGAGCCCCAGCACATCTTTTCGAGCTTCACGCCCAGCCCGGTCGAATCCTGGGTCCCGAACCGGCACCATTCGCTGCCGACGCAGGTCTTCACCGTCCGCAGGCCCTTGGCGTAGGCGTGGCCGGAGACCAGCCCCGCCTTGCCCAGCTCGCCCCACACCGCCGGCAGGTCCTCCTTGCGGACGCCCAGCAGGTCGATGCGCTGGCCGCCGGTCACCTTGACCGTGGGGATGGCGAACTTCTCCGCCACGTCGGCGATGGCGCGCAGCTCCGCCGGGGTGGTCAGGCCGCCCCACATGCGCGGCACCACCGAATAGGTGCCATCCTTCTGGATGTTGGCGTGGACCCGCTCGTTGACGAAGCGCGAGCGCGCGTCGTCCCCGTACTCGCCGGGCCAGGCGCACAGCAGGTAGTAGTTGAGCGCCGGCCGGCACTTGGCGCAGCCCTCGGCGGTGCGCCAGCCGAAGGCGCGGCGCACCGCGTCCATGGTCTTGAGGCTATGGGCCAGGATGCCCTGGCGCACCTCGTCATGGCCGGCGTCGGTGCAGTCGCAGACGGTCGCCTTGGCCGGCTTGGCGTCGGCGCCGGCAACGGCGGCCAGCAGCGCCTCGACCTGGCCCGTGCACTGGCCGCAGGACGCCGAGGCCTTGGTATGCTTGCGCACCTCGGACAGCGAGGTCAGCCCCTTGTCGCGGATCGCGCAGACGATGGCGCCCTTGGACACGCCGTTGCAGCCGCAGATCTGGGTGTCGTCGGGCAGGGCCGCGACGTCGGGCCCGGCCGCAACGCCGTCCAGCTCGGCGAAGGCGCGGCCGAACACCAGGCGCTCGCGCAGCGCGCTCACGTCCTGGCCGTCGCGCATCAGTTGCAGGTACCAGGGGCCGTCGGCGACGTCGCCGTACAGCACCGCGCCCACCATCTTGCCGTCGCGCAGCACGATCTTCTTGTAGAGGCCGCGCGCCTCGTCGCGCAGCGTGATCTCGTCGTCGCTCTCGTCGGCGGCCATCAGGGCGCCCGCCGAGAACATGTCGATGCCGGTGATCTTAAGGCTGGTCGCGAGCGCCCGGCTGGCATAGGCGGCGCTGCGGTCGCCGGCGAGCTGGGCGGCGCACACCTTGGCCTGGTCCCAGATCGGCGCCACCAGTCCGAACACCTGGCCGCGATGCTCGACGCACTCGCCGACCGCGAAGATGTCGGGGTCACTGGTGCGCAGGTCGTCGAACACCATGATGCCGCGGTTGACTTCCAGCTTGGCCGCGCGCGCCAGATCGATGTTGGGCCGGATGCCGATCGCCAGCACCACCAGGTCGGCCGGGATCTCGCGGCCGTCGGCCAGGGCCACGCCCTCGGCGCGCTCGGTGCCCAGGATTTCCTCGGTCTGGCCGTCGGTGAAGAAGGCAATGCCGCGGCGGTCGAGGTCGCGCTGCAGCATCTGGCCGGCGGCGGCGTCGAGCTGCCGCTCCATCAGGGTCGGCATCAGATGGACCAGCGCCACCGACATGCCGCGCTGCTTCAGGCCCCACGCCGCTTCCAGCCCCAGCAGGCCGCCGCCGATGACCACGGCGCGCCGGTGGGTGCGGGACGCCGCCAGCATCTTCTCGACGTCGGCGATGTCGCGGAAGGCGCACACGCCGGGCAGCCCCAGGCCGGGGATCGGCGGCGCCAGTGGCCGCGACCCGGTGGCGATCAGCAGCCGGTCATAGGGCATGCGCAGGCCGCTGGCGGCGGTGACGGTGCGGGCCTGGCGGTCGATCGCCGTGACCGGATCGCCGGCATGCAGGTGGATGCCGTTGGCGTCGTACCAGTCCCGGCTGTTGATGACGATCTCGTCCAGGCTCTTGTCGCCGGCCAGCACGCTCGACAGCAGGATCCGGTTGTAGTTCACGTGCGGCTCGGCGCCGAACACGGTGATGCGGTAGCGATGGCCGCCGTCGAGCTTCAGCAGCTCCTCGACGGTGCGCATGCCGGCCATGCCGTTGCCGATGACGACCAGGTGCTCGCGCGGGTCGTTGACCATGTCCATGGGATTCGCTCCTCAGACGCGCACGCCGGCCAGCTGCGCGGCATCCCGGCGCCAGCGCAGCCGCACCGCCGCAATGCCGCCCCAGGCCGCCATCGCCAGGGCCGCGAACACGGCGAAGCCGAAGCCGAAGCTGCCGGTGATCTGCTTGGCGTAGCCGAGGCTGGCGGCCAGATAGAAGCCGCCGATGCCGCCGGTCATGCCGACCAGCCCGGTCATCAGCCCGACGTCACGGCCGAAGCGCTGCGGCACCAGCTGGAACACGGCACCATTGCCCATGCCCAGCGCGGCCATGCCGGCGACGATCGCGGCCAGGGCGCCCGCGGCAGGGAGCACGCCATAGCCGACCAGCAGCAGGATGGCGGCGACCACCACATAGATCACCGACAGGGTTCGGGTGCCGCCGACGCGGTCGGCCAGCAGCCCGCCCAGGGGCCGCACGAAGGAGCCGGCGAACACGCAGCCGGCGGTGAAGTAGCCGGCGGTCACGGGCGGCAGCTGATACTGGTCGTGGAAGTAGATCGGCAGGAACGACGACAGCCCGACGAAACCGCCGAAGGTGACGCTGTAGAAGAACATCAGCCACCAGGTGTCGGCGACCTTCAGCAGCCGGCCATAATCGGCCAGGCCCTTGGGCGGCGGGCAGCGCGGGCTGTTGCGGGCGGTCAGCAGGAACACGGCGAACACGGCGATCAGGGGCAGCGCGGCCAGCCCCAGCACGTTGCCCCAGCCGAACGCGACGGCCAGCGCCGGCGCGAACAGCGACGCGAACACCGTACCCGAATTGCCGGCGCCGGCCAGGCCGAGGGCGGTGCCCTGGTGCTCGGGCGGGTACCAGTAGGAGACCATCGGCAAGGCGACCGCGAAGGACGCGCCGGCCACGCCCAGCACCACGCCCAGCAGCAGGGCCTGGTTGAAGGAGTGGATGCCCAGCGTCCAGGCGGCGCCCAGGCCGGCGATCACCAGCAACTGCATGAGCATCGCGGTCGCCCGCGGCTTCCATTGGCCGACCAGGATGCCGGCGACCACGCGCAGCACGGCGCCGGCGAGCACCGGCACGGCGACCATCAGGCCCTTCTGGCCGGCATCGAGATGCAGGTCCTGGGCGATGAGCACCGCCAGCGGACCCAGCAGCACCCAGACGGCGAAGCTGACGTCGAAATAGAGGAAGCAGGCGACCAGGGTCGGGAGATGCCCGGCTTTGAAGAAAGCGGATTTCATCGGCGTGCTCGCAAATCCAGCGCAAGACGCGCTGTCAGATGCGAACCATCATCAGCTCGCGGGGGACGGACCGATCGCGGCGACGGCCGCCCGCCATTGGGCAACCCTCGGTCGGCAGTTCCGCGCCGACATCGTCCCTTTCAGCAAAGGCCGTGCCAAGTGTCGGGTCGGCTTCGCAAGGCTGCTCCTGCCGTCATCCCCGCGTAAGCGGGGATCCAGCCGTTGTGGCGAACTCCGCGCCATTGCACCTGATATTGAGGTCGAGCCAGCTGGATCCCCGCCTTCGCGGGGATGACAAAAAAGTCCTCGCGCCCGTGTCGTGTGCAGCCCATGCAGCCCTGCCTGCGCATGCCGCGGGCAGGTGCGTTCAATTATTGTGCACTGCACCCAATCGGTCGGGGTCGAACACCGTGCCGTCGCAGAAGCGGTCGGCGGGCATGGCGATGGTGCCCAGGGCCCAGGGCTGGTCGTGGGCGCCTTCCGGTTTCCAATCGGCCGCGGGCACGGCAAGGCCGGCGGGCGCCAGGGCCGCCCGGTACAGGTCCGGGCGATAGACCGCTGCGGCCAGGGCGCGCAGGTCGACGGTGTCCGCGACCAGCCCCCAGCGCCGCATCTGGTCCAGGAACCACAGCGCCTGCGAGCGCCAGGGGAAGGTGGCGGCACCGGCGAAGAACCGGCAGCCGCCGCCCAGCGGCGCGGTGCCGCCGGGCAGCGCCGTCAGCAGCGCGTGGCTATCGACATCGACATAGCGGCGGCGCGACAGCAGCGCGGCGGTATAGGTGGAGTTCTCCGCCTGGTCGCAGAATTGCGCCGCGCGCAGCAGCGCCCGGAGCGCCGCCGCCAGCGCCTCGGGCGCCGCCTCGGCCCAGCGCGCGCGCACGGCGAAAGCCTTCTCCGGTGCCGCCGCCCAGATGTCGCCCGAGGTCGCGATGGCGGCGCCGGCCTGGGCCCGCCGCGCCACCGCGCCCCACGGCGCGCCAGCGCAGAACCCGGCGATCTGGCCCGCGGCCAGTGCCTCGACGGCGCGGGCCGGCGGCACCACCACCAGCCGGACATCGCGCCCGGCCTCGATGCCGGCGGTCGCCAGCCAGTAGCGCAGCAGCAGGTTGTGCGTCGAATAGGCATGCACCACGCCCAGCGCCAGCGGCCGGGCGCGCAGAGCCTCGGCCAGCGCCTGGACGCGCGGCATGCCGGCCTGCGCGGCGCGCTCGGCGGTCTCGTCCGCCAATCGGCGCTCGAGCGTGACGGTGTTGCCGCCGGCGCTGACCATCGACGGCACGATCAGCGGCTGGGCGCCACCGCGCAGGCCCAGCTGCACCGCGAAGGCCAGCGGCGGCACGATCACGGCCGCATCCAGGGCGCCGAAGGCCAGCTTGTCGGCGATATTGGCCCAGGACGGCTCGACCGCGATGTCGACCTCCAGCCCCTCGTCGGCGAAGAAGCCGAATTCGTGGGCCAGGATCACCGGCGCGCCGTCGGTGAGGCGCAGCAGGCCGATGCGCATGCGCGGCGGGGTGGCACTCATGGCCGCTTGCGCTCGGCGAGCAGCGCCGCCGCGGGATCGGCGTCGTGCGCCGTGAGGAAATCGGCCACCACGGCGGCCAGCTTGCGGTTTTCGTTCATCGCCTTCTTCTGCAGCCAGCGATAGGCCTCGGGCTCGGTCATGCGGCGGCCCTGCATCAGGATCGCCTTGGCGCGCTCGATCATGCGCCGCTCCTCCAGCTGCGCCCGGGCCTGGGCCAGCTCGGTCTCGACATGGCGGTAGCGGCGGAACAGCGCGATCGCCGAGGCCATGATCGGCCGGATGTCCTGCAGCGCCACGCCGGACAGGTTGTAGGAGCAGACGCCGGCCGCCACGGCGTCCTCGGCAAAGGTCGGGTCGTCGCTGCCGGCGAACATCACGATCGGATGCGCAGCCGAGACCGCGCGGATGTCCTCCAGCGCGTCGCGGTCGGGCAGCGCCATGTCGATGATGATCAGGTCGGGCCGCGTGCGCTCGACGGTGTCGGCCAGGTCGGCGCCGTCCGGCATGCGCACGATCTCGGCAAAATCGGAGTCCGACAGCGTCTGCTCCAGCGCCCGCGCGCGCTCAGGGTCGGTGTCGAGGAGCAGAATCTTGAGCGGCATCGCCGGGCATAGTTCCGCCGGCGGGAGATTTTTTCAACGGAGCCGCAGGGGGCGGACGCTGGACCAGCACGCCACCGCCGTGTAGGTCCACCCGCAATCTCGTCATGGACCGGTCACGACGCGGGGGGCCTTTTTTGACGATCGACTCGAAGGCCGCCATCGCCACGTTCACGGACCCCGAGGCCTACGCGCATGCGACGGTCAGGCTTGCGCCCGGCGCCGTGTCCCGCTTCGTGGGCACGGTCGGCGAGCCCTTCTACGCGAAAATCGCCCGTTTGAGCCTCGACCAGCTCGGCCTTGGTGTCGGCCGGGCCTCGGTGCCGGTCGCCTTCACCGCCGGTATTCCCAACGCGCACGTCTTCGTGTTCGCCACCGAAGCCGCCGCCCCGCGCCGAGTTTCGGGCTGGATGGTCGGACGCCAGCACATCTTTCACCATCGACCCAACGACGAGGCCTTTGCCACCTCGCCGTCGGGCCAGCCCTTTCCCTACGCCATGATCGCCGTGCCCCTCCCCCTGATGGCCGTGCACGGCCCTGGCGCGACCGGCCTCGATCCCAAGGTGCCGCTGAACGACGACCGGTTGTTCCTCGCCCCCGAGGCGGCGCTGGCCCGGTTGGTCGCCCTGATGAACGATGCCGCGCGCCTCGCCGAGGAGGCGCCCTGGGTCGTCGCGGCATCGGGGCCGGCCAAGGCCCTGGCCGGCACGATCACGGAGGCGCTGATTGCGTGCCTGACCCAGGGCCGCGCCCGGCGGGACCGGGCCGCGCTGGGCCGCCACCGCCAGATCGTCGCCAGGCTCGAGCAGGCGATGCAGGAGCGCCCGGAGGAGATGCTGTCCCTGCCCGACATCTGCGCCGCGGTTGGCGTCGCTCAGCGGACCCTCAACCTCGCCTGCATGGAGTTCCTGGGCCAGGGCGCCATGCAATATGCCCGCGCGCGGCGCCTCGATCACGTTCGCGCGGTGCTGCTGACGTCCGACCCCGAAGCGACGCGGATCACCGATGTCGCCATGCGCTTCGGCTTCTGGGAGCTCGGCCGTTTCGCCCAGGCCTATCGCATGCGCTTCGGCGAACGTCCCTCCGACACGCTGCGGCGCAATATGACCGCGAGCCCGCGACTTGTTCATGCCAGAATCGCATAGTGCGGCGCCGATCCGGTTGGTATCGAAATCGAAAGCGAGCCGAGAGCAATCCGGCTGTGCGCGAGGCCAGAAGCGAGGAGAAGCACCCGTGTCACTGCGGATCAATTCCGAAGCCCCGAACTTCGTGGCGGAGACCACACAGGGCACAATCGATTTCCATGCTTGGATTGCCGACAGCTGGGCGATCCTGTTCTCCCATCCCAAGGACTTCACTCCGGTCTGCACCACGGAGCTGGGTTACATGGCCGGGCTGAAGCCCGAATTCGACAAGCGCAACACGAAGATCATCGGGCTCAGTGTCGACCCCGTGGGCAACCATGCCCTCTGGGCCA
>CAZEFK010000210.1:0-12296 GCA_964511405.1 uncultured Comamonadaceae bacterium
ACAAACTCTGCTTTTTCAATAAGATGGTGAGGTAGCGCATCATGTCACCAGCCCGGCCGGGCCGCTGATGAGGACGTTGCGGTGCTGGCGGATCCACTGGCCGCTGGCCAGCATCTGGACGGTGGAGCGGTCGAGCCCGCGCGGCGTGCGCAGGTCGAGGTTTTCCACGCAGGCAGACTGGCGCATGCCGGCCCGGCGCAGCCGCTGCTCCAGGGCGGCGTTGAGGGTAGCGCTGTGCTGGATGTCGACCAGCAGGGCCAGGCGCTCGGCGAACGGCAGGGCGTCGATCTCGGGCTGCCGGAGCTGGGCCTGCAGGGCATCGGCATGCCCAGGCAGGAGCGCACGCCCTGCTGGATGTGGTCGCGCCCGGTCAGCAGGCGCTCGACGTAGGCCGCGGTCGCGACCCCGATCTTGGCGGCCCGGGCGCGCACCCAGTCGGGCGTCTGGTTGGCCACCGCGCTGTGCGCCGGCGGCATGTGCTCGGCCACCGTCGCCCAGCGGTTGCGCCCGGCCAGCCGGATGTGGCTGGCCACCCGCTCGCCGCGGTGGAACAGCTGCACCGTGGTCGCGGTCACGAACACGTCGACCCGGCGGCGGGCGAGATCGTGCGGCACCGAGTAGAAGTTGCGCTCGACCGCGACGTGGTAATCGACGTTGACGGTGGCCGCGATCGTCCAGCGGCCGACGACGTAGGGCTCGCTCGGCAGCGGCTTGAGGGCGGCCCGCTCGACCGCCTCGAACAGCTGGCGCCGGCTACCTTCGCGCGGCGGCGCCATCGGCTTGTCGTTGAGCTCGGCCAAGAGCGGCGCCAGCGCCTGGTTGAGCTCGGCCAGCGAGACGAACCGGCGATGGCGCAAGGGCGCCAGCAGCCACCGGCTGGCCTGCAGCACGCCGTTCTCGACACCCGGCTTGTCCCGGGGCTTGCGCACCCGCGCCGGCACCACCGCCGTGCCGTAATGCTTGATCAGCGCGGCATAGCTGGCGTTGATCACCGGGTCCCAGTACGAGGCGTGGGTGACGCCCACCTTCAGGTTGTCGGGCACGACCTTGGCCGGGACGCCGCCCAGGAAACCGAACAGCCTGACGTGCGCGGCCAGCCAGTCGTCTTGCGCCTGCGTCCAGCTCGCCTCGGCATAGATCAGCCCGGAGCAAGGCAGGCAGGCGACGAACAGCTGGGCCGGCCGGACCACCCCGTCCACCACCACGTCGATCGTGTCGCCGGCATAGTCGACCTGCACCGCCTCGCCGGCATGATGCACCTGGCGCATCGACAGGCCCCGGCCAGAGGCCTTCTGCCACTGGCTGAGCAGCCGCTTGTATTGGCTGAACCCGTAGCCGTCCGGGTGGTCGGCCCTATACTCCAGCCACAGCAGCTTGCGCGTCACATGCTTGTGCCGCCGCAGCTCCTGGTCGACCGCCGCCCAGTCCGGCACCGGCCGCCCGTCGGCCGCCTCAGCCGGCGGGAACAGCGCCGCCTCCAGCGCCGCATCCGACAGCGCCAGCGCCCCGCCGGCGTCCAGCCCGGCCGCCGCCAGCCGCCCCAGATAGGCCCGCACCGTCGAGCGCGCCAGCCCGGCCCCCGCCGCAATCGCGCTCAGGTTCGGCCCCACCTCCACCCGCAACCGCAGAACTTCCCTGATCCGCCGCATCTCCGACCTCGGTCTCGGCACCGTCGTCCCCGCCCAAAAGGCGCGACGGTAGCTCCGATTACTTCGATGTCAGCAGCGGCACGCCCCCGCCCCGGGCGTGGCGATTTCCGTCGGCCTCAGGTGGCGGTTTCGATCGGCCTCAGGTGGCGATTACGATCGGCCTCGGGTGGCGATTTCCGTCGGCCCGTGCAGCTGGATCCCCGCTTTCGCGGGGATGACGGCGGGGGCCCGGACTCTTCCCCTGATACACGGCGCGGTCGTGAGGGTTTGGAGCCAGTCACGCCGGCGCCGGGGGCGCCACGCGGCCGGCGCCGGCCATCTCGACGACCCGGCCGGCTGCGGACCGGGTCGACGAGACGCGGTAGCTGAAGCTGTCCCACCGGAAGGTCGCCAGCAGGTGCTGGATCGGCCGTTCGCGATCGTCGCGCACCAGCCGCTCGATCAGGAACACCGGATCGCCTTCGGTCAGTGCCAGATGGTCGGCCAGCGCGGCGGGGCAGGGCGCGGCCTGCATGATCTGTTCGGCGTGCGCGATGGTCACGCCGGCGTTCTGCAGGTTCTCGAGCATGGTGCGTTCGCTCATGGTGCCGCGGTCGAGCTTGGCGCCGATCCAGGCGGGCACATGGGCGCGCGTGTGCAGGACCGGATGGCCGTGGCTGCTGCGGACGCGCTCGACCCGCAGCGCCGGCTCGTCCGGGCCGATGCCGAGCTGCGTGCGGATCGTCTGGTCGGGCAGCGTCCAGCCGAAGCTCAGGACCCGCGGCTGGGTCCCGCGCACCAGTTGCAGCATATCAGCGAGATCGTCCTCGATCTCGGTGCGGGCGACCGAGACCAGGGGCTCGACCACCCGCGCCTGGCGCCCGCGCCCGCGCAGGATCAGACCCTCGCGCTCGAGCTCGTCCAGCGCGCGCCGGACGGTGATGCGACTCACGCCATGCTCGGTCTCCAGATCCTTCTCGCTCGGCAGCGGGGCGCCCGGCGGCAGCCGGCCCTCGCGGATCGCGTCCCTGATTGCGGCCTGCACCCGAACATACAGCGGCCCGTCCCCATCAGTCATAACAATGCCATCCAACTTAGTATAACAAGTTATTGCCTCTTAGGATAACACGTGGTAGCTCTCCTGGAAACGGCAGGAGGGAGCCATGGGGGCGGCACATCGATTGCGGGCGCTGCTCGAGGACGGCGGACTGATCGCGGCGCCGGGCGCCTATGACGGCATCACGGCCCGGCTCGTCGAGCAGGCCGGGTTCGCGGCGGTCTACATGACCGGCGCCGGCGTCTCGGTCGCCCATGGCTTCCCCGACTACGGCCTCCTGACCCTGTGCGAGATGGCCGAGGCCGCCGGCGTGCTGGCGCGCTCGGTCGCGATCCCGGTCATCGCCGATGCGGACACCGGTTACGGCAACGAGCTGAACGCCACCCGCACCGTGCGCGAATACGAGATGCGCGGCGTCGCCGCCCTGCAGATCGAGGACCAGGTGGCGCCGAAGCGCTGCGGCCATCTCGACGGCAAGGAGATCGTGCCGCGCGAGGAATTCGCCGCCAAGATCGCCGCCGCCGCGGCCGCCCGGTGCGATCCCGATCTGGTGCTGATCGCCCGCACCGACGCGCGCGCCGTCGCCGGCCTGGACGAGGCGGTGGCGCGCGCCAACCAGGCCGTGGCCGCCGGTGCCGACATCGCCTTCATCGAGGCGCCGCACAGCCTGGACGAGGTGGCGCTGATTCCGCGCCGCGTCGCCGGCCCGTGCCTGCTCAACCTGGTGCCCGGCGGCAAGACGCCCGACCTCGCGCTCGACGCCGTGGCGGCGCTCGGCTATCGCATGGCCATCCTGCCCGGCCTGCTGCTGACCAGCGTGCTCGATGCCTGCGATGCCGCGCTCGCGGTCCTGCGCGACTCGGGCCGCGCGCCGCCCGACCTCGGCCGCGTCCCGATCCGCGAGCGCTTCCGCCGCCTGGGCGCCGCCGAATGGGATGCGCTGCGCCAGCCGGCGCGGGCGGCGGAGTGAGCGCCATGGCGCGGACCGCCTTCGACCGCATCTGGGATGCCCATGTCGTGGCCGACCTCGGGGACGGCTGGGCGCTGCTGCACATCGACCGGCACCTGCTGCACGACCTGTCCGGCTCGGGCGCGCTCGAAACCCTGGCCGAGCGCGGGTTGGCGGTCAGCCGGCCGGACCTGTCGTTCGCCACGGCCGACCATGCCGTCAGCAGCGCGCCCGGCCGCACCGGCGCGACCTATGCCGCGGGCGCGCCGCTCTATGATGGGCTCGGCCGGCGGGCCCGCGCCGCGGGCATCCCGTTCTTCGACCTCGGCCGCCGCGGCCAGGGCATCGTCCACGTCATGGCGCCGGAGCTGGGCATCACGCTCCCCGGCACCACGCTGGTCTGCGGCGACAGCCACACCTGCACCAACGGCGCGCTGGGGGCGATCGCCTTCGGCATCGGCACCTCGGAAGTGGTGCATGTGCTGGCGACCCAGACCTTGCGCCAGAAGAAGCCGCGCCAGATGCGGATCCGCTACGACGGCCAGCTCAGGCCCGGCGTCTCGGCCAAGGACCTGGCGCTCCACGTGATCGGCACGCTGGGCGCCGCCGCCGGCGTCGGCCATGCGATCGAGCATGCCGGGCCGGGCCTCGCGTCGCTGCCGATCGAGGCGCGGCTGACCCTGTGCAACCTGTCGGTCGAGCTGGGCGCCAAGATGGCGTTCTGCGCGCCCGATCGCACGACCATCGACTATGTGCGCGGACGGCCCTTCGCGCCGACCGGCGCCGCGTTCGAGGCCGCCGCCGCCGACTGGCTGGCGCTCCAGACCGATCCGGACGCCAGCTTCGACAAGGACGCGCGCTTCGATCTCGCCGCCGTGCCCCCGACCGTCACTTGGGGCACCTCGCCCGACCAGGCGGTCGCGATCGATGGTCTGGTGCCGGATCCGCAGGCGCAGGCCGACGCCGGACGCCGCCAATCCTGGCAGGCCGCCCTCGACTATATGGGCCTGGCGCCGGGCCAGCGTCTGTCGGGCACGCCGGTCGACTGGGTGTTCATCGGCTCCTGCGCCAATGCGCGGCTGTCCGACTTGCGCGAGGCCGCGGCGGTCGCACGCGGCCGGCGCGTGGCGGCGGGGGTCAGGGCCTGGGTCGTGCCCGGCTCGGTCGAGGTGAAGCAGGTGGCCGAGGCCGAGGGGCTGGACGACGTCTTCCGCACCGCCGGCTTCGAGTGGCGCGAGCCCGGCTGCGCCATGTGCGTCGCGGCCAACGGCGAGACGGTGCCGCCCGGCGCCCGCGCGGTCAGCACCTCGAACCGGAATTTCGTCGGCCGCCAAGGGCCGGGCGCGCGCACCCATCTGGCGAGCCCGGCGACCGCGGCGGCCTCGGCCATCGCCGGCGCCATCGCCGATGCACGGGCGTCCTGAGCCATGGAACCCTTCACCACCGTCACCGGTCCGGCCGCCCCGCTCCTGCGGCGCGACATCGACACCGACGTCATCATCCGGATCGAGCGGCTGACCCAGTTGCCGCGCGGCCGGCTTGGCGCTTACGCGCTGGAGGCGCTGCGCGGGCCGGACTTCGTGCTCGACCGGGCGCCATTCCGGGGCGCCCCGATCCTGCTCGCCGGCGCCAATTTCGGCTGCGGCTCCTCGCGCGAGGGCGCCGTCTGGGCGCTGCAGGAGGCGGGCCTCCGCGCGCTGATCGCGCCGTCGTTCGGCGACATCTTCTTCTCCAACTGCTGCCAGAACGGGCTGCTGCCCGTGGTGCTGCCGGACTCGGCGGTCGCCGACCTCGCGCGCCAGAGCGCCGACGGCGCGCCGGTGACCGTCGATCTCGTCCGCTGCGTGGTCGTGGCGCCCGACGGCGCCGCGCATCCCTTCACGCTCGATCCGATCCGTCGCGAGACCCTGCTCGCCGGCACCGACGAGTTGGGCCTGACGCTGAAGCGCCTGGCCGAGATCGGCGCCTGGCAGCGCCGGGACGCCGAACGCCGCCCCTGGGCCATTCCCCCGTCACGAGGACTCGCCGAATGAACCCCACCGCTCCCGCCGCGCTCGATCGGGGCCGCCCGACCGACCCCAACGGGCCGACCGGCCGCCTCAGCCGCTGGCTCACCGAGTTCCGGCTGGAGGATGTGCCGGAGGATATCAGGACCCGCGCCCTCCATCTCGTGCTCGACGGGCTGGGCTGCGCACTGGTCGGCGCGCAGCTTCCCTGGTCGCGCCGCGCCGTCGCCTCGCTCACGCGGCTCGAAGGCGATGGCCCGGCGACGCTCGTCGGCTGGGACCGCCGCCTGGCGCCACCGGCGGCAGCACTCCTGAACAGCACCTTCATCCAGGGCTTCGAGCTGGACGATTTTCATCCGTTCGCGCCGCTGCACAGCGCCGCGCTGGTCCTGCCGGCGCTGCTCGCCTGCGCCGAGGTGCGCGGCCCGATCGACGGCGCCACCTTCCTCAAGGGTGCCATCGCCGGGTTCGAGGTCGGACCGCGCGTCGGCCTCGCGTTGCACGGCATTGAGATGCTGACGCGCGGCTGGCATTCGGGCGCGGTGTTCGGGACCCATGCGGCGGCCGCGGCGGCCGGCACGCTGCTCGGGCTCGACGCCGCCGGCTTCGAGGATGCGCTGGGCCTGGCCGGCACCCAGTCGGCCGGACTGATGGCGGCGCAGTTCGAGGCGATGTGCAAGCGCATGCACCATGGCTTCTCGGCCCGCGCCGGACTCTACGCCGCGTGGCTGGCGGCCGACGGCTACACCGGCATCAAGCGCGTGTTCGAGCGGGACTATGGCGGCTATCTCGCGACCTTCGGCGAGGGCCACGCGCCCGACGCCGACCAAGTCGCGGCCGAACTCGGCCAACGCTGGGAGACCCGGCGCATCGTGGTCAAGCCCTATGCCGCCATGGGCGGACTGCATTCGACCATCGATGCGATCCGGGCGCTCGCGGCGGAACAGCCGCTCGACCCTGACGCGATCGCGGCGATCGACATCTGGGTCGGCACGGCAGTCCATCACCACGGCGCCTTTGCGGTCCAACGGCCGCTTACCTCGGTCGGCGCGCAGATGAGCCTGGCCTATGCCGCCGCCGTGGCGGTGCTCGACGGGGCCGCGATGATCGGCCAGTACACCGCCGCCCGGATCGACGCCGCCGATGTCTGGCGGCTGGTGCCGAAGGTCCGCATGCACGAGGAGCCGGCGTTCCAGGGCTCACCGCACCAGAAGCTGCGCGCCCGGGTGCGGGTGACGCTTGCCGACGGCACCGTGCGCGAGATCGAGCGCAGCCTGCGCTTCGCCGACGACATCGCGAACGACGAGATCGTCCGCAAATTCCGCACGCTGAGCGCCGCGGTGATCCCGGCGGAGCGCGCGGACCGGATCGAAGCGGCCGTGCTCGGGCTGGAGCGGGCGCGCGATCTGACCGAGCTGACGGCGCTGCTGGCGCCCGCGGCGGGCGCTGCCCTGGGCGATCAGACGGACTGACGCCCTCGCCCCAAACCAAAGAACCGGCGCGGCCGCCCGAACCGGCCGCGCCCCAGGGAGCCCGATAGCGGGCTCCCCGCAACATTGATGGAAGGAAATGCGCAGAGCGCATTTCCTGGGAGGAAACACATGGCCGTCCGATATCGCGTGGTGCTCGCGGTCTGGCTGCTGACCGTGGTCAATTACATGGAGCGCGTCGTCATGGGGTTCGCCGGCCCCTCGGTGATGCGGTCGCTCGCGATTGAGCCCAAGACCTTCGGCATCATCCTGTCGTCTTTCGCGCTCGGCTATTTCCTGGCGCAGATCCCGGGCGGGCTCATCGCCGACCGCTGGGGCGCCCGGCGTGTGCTGATCGTCGGCCCGCTGTTCTGGGCCCTGTTCACCGGCCTGACCGGGCTCGTCGCTTCGGTCGCGGCGCTGGTGGTGGTGCGGCTCTGCTTCGGTCTGTCCGAAGGCCTGTCGAACGCCGCCAACTACAAGGCGGTCGCCGACGCCTATCCACCCAAGGAGCGGGCCGGCGCGATCGCCGTCTGGGTCAGCGCCTTCGCCGTGACGCCGGCCACCACCGGCCCGCTGGTCGGGCTGCTGCTCGGCTGGTTCGACTGGCAGCTGGTGTTCGTCATGCTGGCGGTGCCGGCGCTTGCGGTTGCCGCCCTCAACGGCGTTCTGCTGCCACGCCGCACTCATGCCGCGGCCACGACGACCGCCGAGACGGCGCCGCCGCTCGGGACCCTGCTGCGCCAGCCCTCGGTCTGGCTGATCGGCGGCTGCTTCTCGCTGTGGAACGTGGCGTTCTGGGGCTTCCTCGGCTGGATCCCGAGCTATCTGGCGCTCGAACGGCATATCGACATCAAGTCGACCGGCATGCTCGGCGGCCTGCCCTATCTCTTCGGCCTGGTCGGGCTGGTGGTCAGCGGCTGGCTGGGTGTCCGCCGGTTCCATGGCCATCGCCCGCTGCTGCTGGCCGGGACCTATCTGTGCGCCTGCATCTCGGTCTATCTCGCCTACCGGGCCGACAGCCTCGGCGCCTGCCTGGTCGGCCTGTCGGCGGGCGGCTTCTTCCTGTATTCGGCGCTCAGCACCTATGGCTCGGTCGTGCTCGACCTGGCACCGGACAACGCCCGCGCCGCCTATGCCGGCATCACCAGCACGATCGGCCAGGTCGGCAGCGTGCTGGCGCCCGGCATCATCGGCTACCTGGTCAGCGAGACCGGCAGCTTCGCCAGCGGCTTCGTGTTCATGAGCGGCGCGCTCTGCGCCGCGGCGCTCTCGGCCCTGGCGCTGGCGCGCCTTCGGCCGGCGGCGCAGGCCCGGCCATTCGCGTCGGTCGGCCGGGCCTGAGGAGGGATCCGATGCGCTCCACGATGATGGACGTGCCGCTGCTGGTCCCGTCGATCCTGCGCCATGCCGCGCTCTATCACGGCGACACCGAGATCGTCTCGCGCACGGCTGACGGCACGCTTCGGCGCACGACCTATTCAGGCGCCTGGCGCCGGGTGCAGCGCCTGGCCAACGCGCTGGCCGGCCGGGGCCTGAGGTCCGGCGATCGGGTCGGCACGCTCGCCTGGAACAGCGACCGACATTTCGAGATCTATTACGCCGCGGCCGGCGCCGGCTTCGTCTGCCACACCATCAACCCGCGCCTGTTTCCGGACCAGATCCGCTTCATCATCGCCGACGCCGCGGACCGGATCCTGTTCGTCGAGGCTGATTTCCTCGACCTCGTCGCCCAGTTCGTCGACCGGCTGCCCACCGTCGAGGCCATCGTGGTGCTGGCCGACGCCGACGACATCCCGGCGACCGCCGGCCGCATTCCCCTGCTGTGCTACGAAGACCTGCTGGCGGCGGCCGACGAGCGGTTCGACTGGCCGGCGCTCGAGGAGACCGCCGCGGCCGGGCTCTGCTACACCTCGGGCACGACCGGCAATCCCAAGGGCGTGCTCTACAGCCACCGCTCCATGGTGCTGCATGCCATGGCGGTGACGGCCCCCGACGTGTTCGCGCTGGGCGCCGCCTCGGTCGTCATGCCGGTCGTGCCGATGTTCCACGTCAACGCCTGGGGCCTGCCCCACGCCGCGCCGCTGGTGGGCGCCAAGCTGGTGTTGCCGGGGCCGAAGCTCGACGGTGCCAGCCTCGGCGACCTGATCGCGTCAGAGGGCGTCAGCTTCAGCGCCGGCGTGCCGACGGTCTGGACCGGCCTGCTCGACTGGGCCGAGCAGCAGCCGGGCGGCGGCCTCGGCCGGCTCGACCGCGTCGGGATCGGCGGTTCCGCCTGCCCGCCGGTGCTGGCCGACCGGTTCCGCGCGCAAGGGGTCGAGGTGGTGCATGCCTGGGGCATGACCGAGACCAGCCCGGTCGGGCTTGCCAATCGGCTGACGCCGAACCATGCCGGCCTGCCGCCCGACGCGATGGCCGCGCTCGCCGCCAAGCAGGGGCGGCCGCTGTTCGGCGTGGAGGTCCGCATCGTCGGCGCCGACGGCGCCGAGGTGCCGCGCGACGGGGTCGCCTTCGGCAGCCTGCAGGTCCGCGGGCCCTGGGTCGCCGCCGGCTATCTGAACGGCACCGAGACCATCGCTGCAGGCGGCTGGTTCGACACCGGCGACGTCGCGACCATGGACACCGACGGCTATGTCCAGATCGTCGATCGCACCAAGGACGTGATCAAGTCGGGCGGCGAATGGATCAGCTCGATCGAACTCGAGCATATCGCCCTGTCCCATCCGGCGGTGCGTGAGGCCGCCGTGGTGGCGCGCCCGGATGCGCGCTGGGGCGAGCGCCCGCTGTTAGTGGTGGTACTGCGCGACGGCGCCGAGGCGTCCGAGGCGGCGCTGCTGGCGCATTACAGCGGCAAGGTCGCGCGCTGGTGGGTGCCCGATGCGGTCGTGTTCGCCGGCGACCTGCCCCATACCGCGACCGGCAAACTGCTCAAGACCCGCATCCGCGAACGCTACGGCGCCGCCCCGACCGCGGCGGCTTGATCGCCATCACGAGGAGCAAGACATGGCACGACTGGACATTGCCGGCGACGCCCGCCGCGCCTTCGAGATCATCCGGGGCGGCGGCATCGCGATCTGGCCGAACGACGTCGGCTACGGCATGGTCGGCAGCGCGCCGGCTGCCCTGCGCCGGATCTTCGAGACCAAGCGCCGCGGCAGCCATAAGCGCCATGCCATGCTGTGCAGCCTGGAGACCCAGCGCGAGCTGCACGCGCTCGACACCCGGTCGCAGGAGATCGTCGAGGCGATCACCCAGGACTTCAACCTGCCGCTCGGCGCGATCGCGCCGTTCCGGCCGGACCATCCGCTCCTGGCGAAGGTGGACCCGGACCTGCTGGCGGCCAGCACGGCGAACGGCACGATCGGCATGCTGCTCAATGCCGGCCCGATCTACACCGAGCTGTGCCGGCTGGCGCGCGAAGCCGTGCTGCCGATCTTCGGCTCGTCCGCCAACCTCAGCGGCCGCGGCCCGAAGTTCCGGGTCGACGACATCGAGCCCGAGATCCGGGCCGTGGCCGACGTGATCATCGATTACGGCCTGCGCAAGTATCACACCTACCAGCGCTCGGCGACGATCATCCGCTTTCCGGCGGTCGAGGTCGTCCGCATCGGGAGCTGCTACGAGCTGATCGCCGACGTGCTGAAGCGCCAGTTCGGCATCGAGCTGCCGGCCGACCCGGGGCGCGAGGCGCTGCCCTCTGGCCATTTGAAGGAATTCGAGCTGGCAGCCACTGCCGCAGCGACGTCGTGAGCCCAGAGGCAGAGCGGGAACCAGCCGCCGATGATGGACCTCAAGCGCCGGTGAACACCGGCTTGCGTTTCTCCAGGAAGGCGCGGCGGCCTTCCTTGTAGTCCTCGGCCTCGAAGCAGGCCTTGACCAGTCGATCGCAGCGGTCGAGGTCGCGGTCGGCCGGGTCCTTCAGGGCCTCGCCGACGATCTGCTTGATCGCGGCGATGGTCAGCGGCGCGTTGCCGGCGATGGTCTCGGCCAGGGCGCGGACGTGGGCCTCGATCTCGCCGTCCGGGACCACGCGGTTGACCAGGCCCATGGCGGCCGCCTCGGCGGCGTCGAACTGGCGGGCGGTGAAGAAGATCTCCTTGACGAACTGGGGCCCGACGATGGCCAGCAGCCGCCGCAGGCGAGTATAGCCGTAGCCGAGGCCCAGCTTGGCCGCCGGCACGGCGAAGCGCGCGGCCTCGGTCGCGATGCGCAGGTCGCAGCAGATCGCCAGGTTCAGGCCCCCGCCGATGCAGTAGCCGCGGATCATGGCGATGGTCGGCTTGGGGAAGGCCTGCACGGTCTCGTAGGCCGCCTCGGTCACCCGGTCATATTCGGCGACCGCCGCCTCCGAGGCCCGCTCGTCCTCGAACTTCGAGATGTCGGCACCCGAGACGAACGACTTGCCGCCGGCGCCGGTGATTACCACCACCCGCACGGCGGGGTCGGCGGCGAAGTCGGCCAGGATCTGGGTGGCGGCGCGCCACATCTCCAGCGACACGGCATTGTGCCGCTCGGGGTTGTTGAAGGTCATCGTGGCGATGCCGCCGGCCTTGTGCGCCAGCATCTTGTCGGTCATTCCCCGTCTCCTAGCCCCGTCTCCTAGACCACGCCGCGGGCGCGCAGGTCGGCGATGGCCGCGGCGTCATAGCCATGCTCGGCCAGGATCTCGTCGGTGTGCTCGCCCAGCTCCGGCGGCCGGGTCGGCGGCGGCGGCGGCGTGCGCGATAGGCCGATCGGCTGGCCGAGCAGGTTGAGCGGCGCGTAATGCGGCGAGTCGACCGGGCGCACCATGTCGAGATGCTGGACTTGCGGGTCGGCGAACACCTCGTCGATCGAGTGGATCCGGCCGCAGGGCACGCCGGCCTCGTTGAGGCGCTCGATCCAGGTGGCGCTGTCGGCGGTCTGCAGGCGCCAGTTGATCTCGTCGGTCAGGCGGTCGCGGTTGGCCGAGCGCGCCGCGCCGGTCTGGAAATCGGGATCGTGCAGCAGCGACTCGGCGCCGATGGCTTGGGCCAGCCGCTCCCAGATCTTCTGGCCGGTGGTGGCGATGTTGATGTGGCCGTCGCCGGTCTGGAACACGCCCGTGGGGATCGCGGTCGGGTGGTGATTGCCGGCCTGCTTGGGCACCTCCTGGCGGTTCAGCCAGCGCGAGGCCTGGAAATCGAGCATGAAGATCTGAGCCTGCAG
>CAZEFK010000211.1:0-12258 GCA_964511405.1 uncultured Comamonadaceae bacterium
CGGCGGCCCGGCCGGCGCAGCCGGGACTGCGGGGACTGCCGGCGCAGCCGGGGCCGCGACCGTGTCGATGGCCAAGGTCAGGTCAGCCTGGCGACGCGGATCGACGTAGCGGATCTGGCTGTCCCGGATCTCCAGATGGTCGATGGCCGGAAAGGCCTGGCTGGGCGACGGCAGCGGCTTGGCGCCGGGGGCCCGCTGCTCCTCGGTCGGCGTGGCGGCCGGCAGGATCCAGTTGGGGTGGCCGTCCGGGCTGCGCTCCAGGTTCATCTGTGCGCCGTCGAACGCCAGATCGACCAGATGCAGAGTGTTGTGGAACAGCGCGTCGCCGACGACGATCGCCGCGCTCACCTGGCGGGCGGCCAGCATCCAGCCATCGGCCGGGAACCCCTGCCCCGGCGGATCGAGCACGCGCACGCGGTCGGCGACCAGGCGGGTGATGCCGCCGAACGCAATGTGCAGGTCACCGTCGATGCGGACCGGGTGGCCCAGCGCATGGGCCAGCCGCGCCTCGACCAGCGGCTTGGCCCAGTTGCCGCTCCAGGACAGGGCGACCGCGCCGATCACGACCACGGCGCCAGCCAGCACGATGCCCGCAAATTTAAGCCCGCGCGCCATCGATGCCAGAACGGCACCGGCCGGGGATCTGCTCGCGGCCTATCGTCCTAGAGCCGAGTCCCTCAGGATGCGTCCGAAGAAGGCGGTCAGGTCGCCATGGGCGGCGAGCGGCAGGATGTGGGCGACGTACTGGTCGGGGCGCACGACGACGACGCATCCCCGCGTTCGGTCGATGCCGCGGAGGTCGAAGATGTCCTGCCCCGCGCCGCGGCAGGCGCAGAACATCTTTTCGTAGTCGCGCAGCCCGTAGCGCCCCTTGGTGGGCAGCAGGAAGTCAGGCATCGCCTCGAGCGCCAGGTCGCGATGGCCCTGCTGGAACACCGCCCGGACGTCGATCACGGCATCGATGTCGTCGCCGGCCGCGGTGTGGCGGCGCACCGGCGACCCGGCATCGTCGGCCAGGAACGCACAGCAGGCGCTGAGCGCCGACTGGGGAGAACCGGGGTCGCCGGCATCGGCGAACAGGTACAGACGCCAGCGCCCGTCGGCCGTGGCAGCGTGACCGAGCTGCATCGGCTTGGCGTCGGCCAGGCGGACCACAGGGGCGGAATGAAACCGCGTGCCGATCGGGAAGCCGGCCGCGAGGCCCTGACAATCGGCCGGGCCGGTCAGGACCGACGGCCGGTAGCGGGTCGCGGTCCCCGCCGTGTAGCGGGCATGCTGCACGAAATAGCGCTCGACGGCCCCGGCATCGACCGGCGTGCCGGCGGCGTCAGGCGTTCCCTTGGCGGCTGCGCTCAAGAGGCGCGCCCAGTCGCGGTCGAACTCGATGAGCTCGCGGGCGATCGCCTGGCGCTCGGCAGAGTAGGTGTCGAGGAGGCTCGGCGGGCATCGCCCCTCAATGACGTGGGCGAGCTTCCAGCCCAGATTGAAGGCGTCCTGCATTGATACGTTCATGCCCTGCCCGGCCTTTGGGCTGTGCGTATGGCAGGCGTCGCCGGCGATGAACACGCGGGGCTGGCGCGTCCCGGTCAGGTCGGCGGGGACATCGTCGAACTTGTCGCACAAACGCTGGCCGATCTCGTAGACGGACCACCACGCCAGGTCCTTCACGGTGAAGTCGTAGGGCCGCAGGATCCGTTGGGCGGCGGCGATGATCTGGTCGATGCCGATATTGCGGCCGGCGACCCGCTCGTCGGCCGCAAGCGCGTCGAGCTCGACATAGATCCGCACCAGGTAGCCGCCCTCGCGCGGGATCAGCACCAGGCTGCCGCCGTCGCCCGACTTGACGATCGACTTCAGGCGGATATCGGGAAAGTCGGTGACGGCCAGCACGTCCATGACGCCCCAGGCCTGGTTGGCCGAGTCGCCGGCGAGGGTGCCTCCGATGGCCCGGCGCACGGTGCTCCGCGCCCCGTCGCACCCGACCACATAGCGGGCCCGGACGGTTTCCCGCTGTCCCGCGCCGTCCGCGTCAAGCCGCTCGAGCGTGACCGTGACCGGGTCGTCGGCGGCGGCCGGAACGACGACGTCGAGCACCCGGCGGGCATAGTAGGGCTCGATCCGCGCCGGCCCGTTGCGCATCACGTCCAGGAAGAAATCATGGATGCGCGCCTGGTTGAGGATGACATGCGGGAATTCCGACAGCCCATCCTCGGTATCCTGGACCCGGCCGCTGCGGACGATGACGCCCGGCCGGCTGCCGTCGGGCGTCCAGAACGTGGTCTCGTTGACCCAATAGGCTTCGCGCAGCACGCGGGCGCTGAACCCGAAGGCATGAAACATCTCCATCGTGCGGCAGGCGACGCCGTCGGCCTGACCGCGGCGCAGGCGTTCCGGCTTCTGCTCGACGATGCAGGTCCGGATGCCGGGAAAGGCCGCCAGCTGCGCCGCCAGGGTCAGGCCGGCCGGCCCGCAGCCGACGATCAGCACGTCCACCGCCTCAGGCAGAGGGCCGGTCGCGCCGCCAGCAGCCTGGCGCTCGGCCGGATCGGCGATGTCGGGGTCGCCCGGAACGAAGCCGTTCAGATGGAATTGCATGTCCGGTCCTCCCAGATAGACCGTATACTGTTATTCAGTATCCTGTCAAATCGGAGCGGAGGCGCCCGGCCCTCTCGTGCCGCAGCGCGATCAGCCCGGGTCGCCCGGCGCACGCAGCGGCGCCGACGTCACGTCGTTGTGGACCGCAGCCAATTGCTTCAGCAGGCGCAGCATGACCGGGCGGTCGGCCGGCGCCAGCGGTTCCAGCAGGCGCTCCTGGACCCGGCGCACCGCGGGCTCGACCGCGCGCAGGATGCCGGCGCCCTCGTCGCTCAGACGCAGCAGCTTCACGCGCCTGTCGGCCGGGCTGGCGTGCCGCCGGATCCAGCCCTTCGCCTCCAGCCGCTCCAGCACGTCGCCGATGGTCGACCGGTCAAAGGCGATCAGCGCCGACAGCCGGGTCGCATCGACATCCGGATTGGCCCGGATCGCCACCAGGGCCGCGTATTGGACCGAGGTCAGGTCGAACGCCGCGCATTCCTCGGCGAACAGGGCGGAGCTGATCTGCTGGACCCGGCGGACCAGGTGCCCGGGCATGTCGTAGATCTCGTCCATCCCCGTTCACCGGTCCTGTTCACCGGCGCCCCGCGCCTACTTGGCCGCGGCCCGGATGGCCGCGAACACCCGGTCCGGCGTCGCCGGCATGTCGAGGTCGCGGATGCCGTAGGCGCGGTCCAGGGCGTCGACCACGGCGTTCATGACCGCGGGGCTGGAGCCGATCGACCCCGCCTCGCCGGCACCCTTGATGCCCAGCGGGTTGGTGGTCGACGGCGTGTTGGCGGTCTCGAAGTGGAACAGCGGGAAATTGTCGGCCCGGGGCAGGCAATAGTCCATCAGCGACCCGGTCAGCAGCTGGCCATGGCCGTCGAAGGCGGTGCGCTCCAGCAGCGCCTGGCCGACGCCCTGGGCGACGCCGCCATGCACCTGGCCTGCCAGCAGCAGCGGATTGACCGTGTTGCCGAAGTCGTCGACGACCGTGTAGCGCACCAGCTGCACCGCGCCGGTCTCCGGGTCGACCTCGACCTCGGCGATGTGGGTGCCGTTGGGATAGGTGGCATCGGGCGGGGTGAAGGTGCCCTCGCCGGTGCGGGCCTCGGGCGTCGCCTGCGGCAGCGCGGCGATCGCCTGGAAGCTCATCTGCCGGTCGGTACCGGCCACGCGCACGGTGCCGTCGGCGATCTCCAGGTCGGCGACCGCGGCCTCCAGCGCGTCGGCGGCCAGGACCTTGAGCTTGTCCGCAAGGTTCTGCGCGGCCGCGTGGGCCGACACGCCGCCCACCGGGATCGAGCGCGAGCCGCCGGTGCCATGGCCGGTCTTCACCTGCGCCGAGTCACCCTGGATCACCCGGATGCGCTCCAGGGGCAGGTCCAGATGCTGGGCCACGAACTGGGCGTAGGCGGTCGCATGCCCCTGCCCGGTCGACTGGGTGCCGGACAGCAGGGTGACGGTGCCGTCGCTCTCCAGCCGTAGCTCGACATCCTCGCCGTCGCCCCAGGCGGTGCATTCGATGTAGGTCGCCAGGCCGATGCCGCGGATCCGCCCGGCTTGGCGCGCGGCGGCCAGGCGCTCGGGAAATCCGGCCCAGTCAGACACCGCGAGGGCGCGGGTCAAATGCTTGTCGAAGTCGCCGGTGTCGTAGACGCGGTCGCCCACCGGCGTCCGGTAGGGCATCTGCTCGGGCCGGATGAAGTTCTTGCGGCGCAGGACCTCGGGCGGCAGGCCGCACTCGCGGGCGGCCCGGTCGACCAGCCGTTCCAGCAGGTAGGCCGCCTCCGGCCGCCCGGCGCCGCGATAGGCGTCGACCGGCACGGTGTTGGTGTAGACCGCGCGCAGCCGGACATGGATCGCCGGCGTCCGGTAGACGCCCGTGACCATCGAGGCGCACAGATGGGCGATATAGGGCGCGAACTGCGAGAGATAGGCGCCCATGTTGGCGGCGACGTCGAAGCGCATCGCCAGGAAGGTGCCGTCGGCGTCGAGCGCGGCCTCGCCGATCGCGACATTGTCGCGGCCCTGGGCGTCGGCCATGAAATGGTCGCTGCGGTCGGCCACCCACTTCACCGGCCGGCCCAGGCGCTTGGCGGCTTCCAGCACCAGCGGGTACTCGCGATACAGGAACGCCTTGGTGCCGAAGCCACCGCCGACGTCGCCGGTCACCACTTGGACGCGCGCCGGATCGACCTTCAGCACCATCTTGGCCAGGGCGTCGCGGATGCCGTGGACGCCCTGGCTGGTGACGCTCAGCCGCCAGCTGTCCGCCGCGGCGTCGTATGCGCCGATGCAGCCGCGGGTCTCCATGTAGTTGGTGACCAGCCGGTTGTTCTCGATCTCGATGCGCGCGGTGCGCGCCGCCCGGGCAAAGGCGGCGTCGACCGCGGCACGGTCGCCGTAGCTGGTCGCGTAGACCAGGTTGTCCGGCTGCTGCGGCCACACCGCCGGCGCGCCGGGCGCCACGGCGCTGCGGATGTCGGCGACCGCCGGCAGCGGCCGGTAGTCGACGCCGATCGCTTCAAGCGCGTCGCGCGCCTGCAGCGGCGTATCGGCAACCACGAAGGCCACGGAATCGCCGACGAACTTGACCACATCCTTGGCCAGCACCGGGATCGGCGCCTGATGGTTCTTCGAGCCGTCGGCATTGGCGATCGGCGCCAGGCAGGGCACGTCGCCGAGATGGGCCAGGTCGCCGGCCGTCAGGATCAGGCGCACGCCGTCCATGGCGCGGGCGGTCTCGAGGTCGGTGACGGTGAAGGCGGCATGGGCATGAGGGCTGCGCAGGACCAGGGCATGCAGGCAGCCCGCGGGCCGTTCGTCGTCGATGAACTGCCCGGCGCCGGTCAGCAGCCGCGAATCCTCGACCCGGCGCATCGGCTGGCCGATGCCGAACTTCTTGGTCGCCATGTGCTCCTCCCCTCGTCCTAGATCGCCGCCAGGGCCGTCGGGGGGATGTGACAGGCAAGGGCGGGAGTTTGGCAAGAGGGTCTGGCAGGATGGGCCGGACGGCGGCCACCATGGAAGGAGACGGCAATGTGCCGGAGCATCAAGACGCTGCACAATTTCGAGCCGCCGGCCACGGACGCGGAGATCCGTGCGTCGGCGCTCCAGTTCGTGCGCAAGCTGAGCGGCTTCGCGCGGCCATCCAAGGCCAACGAGGCCGCCTTCAACAGGGCCGTCGAGCAGGTCGCCGGCGCCGCCCGCGATCTGATCGACAGCTTGGTGACGACGGCGGCGCCGCGCGACCGTGACGAGGCGGCGACCAAGGCCAAGGCGCGGTCGGCCAGCCGCTTTGCCGGCCACCCGGGCGCCTGACCGGCATCGGCCGAATGGGTTAGCCCTTCCTGTCGAGGACCCCGTGCCTTGAGCCGGGATGCCGCTCATGGTGACATCAAGACGTAGTCCGTCAGCCCTATGCCGACCGGCAGCCGGGGGAGCGCCGATGCTGAGATTGGTCGCGAGCAATGAGCTGGTCTGTGCCGGATGCCATTACGTCGTCCGTCCCGGCCAGGCGGTCAGGCGGATCCAGAAGCCCCTCACCTTCTGGCACCACGATTGCCTGGTGCGGCATCGGCTCGTGTCGATCGCCTATCCGCCGCAGTACGAGAACCAAATCGGTGCCGGCGATCGGGTGCCGGCCACGACGCCGCCGGCGGCCGGCGCGGCCGTCCGCAGCGGCCGCCATCCCCGGGCCCACAACCAGAACCGGCAGCAGGACGGCCCGGCGTAGGACTGGCACCTCAGCCTGACCGAGGGCGGCGGTCGCCTGCGCGAGCGGGCCGTGGTCCGGCTGCGCGATACCCTGCCGGCGGCGAAGCCGTGAAGGCGGCGGGCGGCACGCCGCGCGAAATGACTTCGCGGATCGCGAAGCTCGACTGGATGCGCGCGACCCGCGGCAGCTTCGACAGTTCCATGCGGTGGATCCGCTCGAAGTCCTGGATGTCGCGCGCCAGCACGGTCACCAGGTAGTCGTCGCTGCCCGACATCAGGAAGCATTGCACCACCGACGGGCAGTCCACCACCGCGCGCTCGAAGGCTTCCAGGGCCTCGTCGCTCTGGCTGTCGAGCGCGATGCGCACCAGCACCGTGGTGCCGAGGCCCAAAGACTTAAGATCGAGCGTCGCCGCGTAGCCGGCGATGATGCCGGCCGTCTCGAGCGCCGCGATCCGCCGGGCGCAGGCGGTGCTCGACAGCCCGACCTGCTCGGACAGTTCGGCGTGGGTGGCCCGGGCGTTGCCCGCCAGTGCCCGGAGCAGGGCCCGGTCGATGCGGTCCAGCTCGTTTGCGCTCGATTCCATCGCAATATCCCCATCGGACGCAGAAATACTGCATCACTGGCAGAGATCGGCGCAAGAACGCCCGGAATCGGCAGCGCCGCCGCGCTAGCATGGCGTGAATCATCCGGGAGGAAGCGATGCAGGTCGGGGTGCCCAAGGAAATCAAGACCCATGAATACCGGGTCGGCCTGACGCCGAGCGCCGTCCGCGACTATGTCGCCGCCGGCCATCGGGTCCTGGTCGAAACCGGCGCCGGACTCGGCATCGGCGCCGATGACGGGGCCTATCGCAAGGCCGGCGCTGCCGTCGCCGACAGCCGCGACGAGGTCTTCGCGACCTCGGATATGATCGTGAAGGTCAAGGAGCCGCAGGAGTCGGAATGGCGGCTGCTGCGCGAGGGCCAGATCCTGTTCACCTACCTGCACCTGGCCCCGGACCCCGCGCAGACCCGCGGGCTGTTGGCGTCGGGCTGCACGGCGATCGCCTATGAGACGGTCACCGACCGCGCCGGCGCCCTACCCCTGCTCGCGCCCATGAGCGAAGTCGCCGGACGGCTGGCGATCGAGGCTGCCGGCCTGGCCCTGCGCAAGCATGCCGGCGGCCGCGGCCTGCTGCTGGGCGGC
Source organism: uncultured Comamonadaceae bacterium (assembly GCA_964511405.1). GTDB lineage: Bacteria > Pseudomonadota > Alphaproteobacteria > Elsterales > Elsteraceae > CAZEFK01. Next base: position 7,487 of record CAZEFK010000211.1, read on the forward strand.
GTGCCGGGCGTGCCGCCGGCGCGGGTGGCGGTGATCGGCGGCGGCGTGGTCGGGACCCATGCCGCGCGCATGGCGGCCGGCCTTGGCGCCGAAGTCACGATCCTCGACCGCTCGCTTCAGCGGCTGCGCGACCTGGACGAGCTGTTCGAAGGCCGGGCCCGGACCCGCTTCGCGACCCTGGACGCGGTCGAGCAGGAGGTCGATGCCGCCGACGTCGTGATCGGCGCCGTGCTGGTGCCCGGCGCCGCCGCGCCCAAGCTGGTGACCCGGGCGATGCTGGCGGGCATGAAGCCGGGCGCCGTGGCGGTCGATGTGGCCATCGACCAGGGCGGCTGCTTCGAGACCTCGCACGCGACCACCCACGCCGACCCGACCTATGTCGTCGACGGGATCATCCACTACTGCGTCGCCAACATGCCTGGCGCGGTGCCGCTGACCTCCAGCCACGCCCTCAACCACGCCACCCTGCCCTTCGGCCTGCGGCTGGCCGCCCGCGGTCTGGCCGCCCTGACCGAGGACCCCGGCCTGCGCGCCGGCCTCAACGTCCATCGCGGCCGGATCACCCATCCCGCGGTGGCCGAGAGCATCGGCCTGCCGTTCCAGCCGCCGGAGCAAGCCCTGGCGGCGTGAGCGGAGCAGGGGCGAGCTATCAAGCGCCGCCCCACACCTCGGCCGCGGTCTCGACGACCAGCGCCAGCTTCGCCCGCTCGACATCCTCGGTGATGCGGTTGCCGTGGTTGCGGGCTGAGGCACAGGTCGTCGAGGTCGTGAGCACCTCTCTGGGTCGCCTTGACCACGAAAGTCATCGCATCGCGACGGGACCTGCGGAAGGATCGAGGCGGCCGACATAGTCCCGAGGCACTGATCCATGAGCTCGAACCCGCATGCGATCCAATCGGTCTTCGTCCCGATCGCCGACGGCCAGGATCCCGATGCGATGGTGGCGGCCGCGATCGCCACGATCGACGCCTTCACGGCGCGCTTCAATGCGGGCGACCTGGCTGGGATGGATGCGCTGCTCCATTTCCCCCACGTCATCCTGTCGGCCGAGCAGCTGATCGTCTGGGAGCGCCCGGGCCAGATGCCGGCGGATTTCTTCGCGACCTTGGCCGGCACCGGATGGCACCATACGGCCTATGTCGAGCGGCGCGTCGTGCTGGTCACCGCGCGCAAGGTCCACCTGTTCGTCGACTACACCCGGAACCGCGCCGACGGCACCGTCCTCAGCCGGCACCAGAATCTGTGGATCGTCACCGAGGACCGGGGGCGGTGGGGGATCAAGCAGCGGTCCTATTGAGGCGTGCGCGGCAGTACCGGCAGCGCCGGCCCTATTCGGCCGTAGCGTACCTGTCGCCGGTCCAGCGCCACGTTCTTGCTTCCGACGCGCCGGCCTCCATCTGGCGAATGTTCCGATGGCCCTTGGTCTTTGCCGCGAGGACGCGGATGCTGTCGCCCCCAAACGCCTCGTAGACTTTCGTCCACCCGGCCGGCGTTTGGCGGTAACCGAGAATCAGGCAATCCGACGCGCCGCAATACTCCGCCCCGGGGAGCACGAATAGAAATGGCGGTTCGTCGTCGGCGGTCCGGACCCACGCGATCGTCGGCGCTTCCGGCGTATCCGTCAGGAGAAACGGCGGCGACAGGTCTTGGTGGCTGGCCGACAGCCCCTTGAACAGTCGGACCAGCAGCGCCTTCGTCCGGCCATCCGGCGGCCGGAATTTCGGTTCGAACGATGCACTATCGGCCGTGTCGCGGCTGTCCTTGCTTCCGATCCGGATGATCGGCTCGTCGCCGTCGGGCGACCCGGCGCAGCGCACCCCGTCCGTCGGCAAGGCCGACTTGGCGCATGCGAACCTGGGGGCGTGAGCGCTCGCCGGTGTTGCCGCCAAGATCGCCAGCGACGCCAGAACGACAGCAGCGGAGGATCTCATTGCTCCCTCTCGATCACCCCGGCGCACGCTGACAGGATAGCCTCGTTTGGCGCAAGGCCGCGTCGGCCGACATCGATCACACGGCACGTTTCTTCGGGACAGTACATCTCGGCGGTGGCAACGATAGCCGTCCGAGAGCGTGTCGAGGATGCCGGAAGCGCGGAATATGGATGGGAACTCCAGTCCAGCGGTCGGAATGAAGATCGGGCTGCTCGTCGTGGCGGGCATGTCGCTGACGCTGCCGCCGCCCGCCACCGCTGCCACGCCCCGCTTCGACTGCCGGCAAGCGCGGCGGCCGGTCGAGCAGCTGGTCTGCCAGGACGACGACATTGCAGCGGCCGAGACCCTGGCGGCGACGGCGTGGCGCGACATCCGGGCCAAGCTGAAGACCGACCCGGACAAGACCCGCCAGCTGCTGGAGAACCAGAAGGTCTGGCTCGACAACCTCCCTGCGAACTGCGGATTTCCGACCACGGATCGATTGCCGATCTTGTTGCCCGAGCGCCGCAAATCCTGCCTGATCGACAGCTACCGGGAGCGCGCCGCCGACCTGAAGGCCATGCCGACCGCGCCAGCGCCGCCTGGATCGCCGCCTTTTGTCGGCTGCACCGGATCGACCAATGGCGGCGCGATCCTGCCCCCACCGGTCGGCAACCCGCCACCCGTCGATCTGCCGCCTACGCTGCTGGCCAAGATCGCCTACTACGCCTCGCCGTTCGGTTCAGGCGGTTTCGCGCCCCGCGGCTGGACTTGCGAAGCCCTGCTGGGCAGCAGCGGCGACGTGCTCTACGCCTATCCGGCCGCGACCGGGCAGGACCATGGTCCGCGGCTGGTCGTTGGCCGCTCTGAGGCCGGCACGTCCGGCCGCTATTCGGTCGCCGAGTTCCTGGCGGCATTCTTGCCGGCCGCCTATCCGGCGTTCGTCGCCGAGACCAAAACCTACATGGAGCAGCAGCTGCACGAGACATTCCGGCCGATGCAGGTCGACGGCACAGTCGTGCAGGTCGCCCCCCTCGCGGTTGGCTTCACCGACCGCCGCCCCACGGATCCCGCCCTGTCCGACGAAGTTGAAAACGGCTCCCTCGACCTGGTCGACGGCGACGGGCCGGACCCCGACCTGCGCAGCCTCGAACTGCGGCTACCCAAGGGTTCGGCCGCGCTCGCTCGCACCGCACTGGACGCCTATAAGCTGGGCGTCATCGACCGCACCGTCCGGCGCCGGTGATGGTGAGCTGCGGCGCAGCGGCGATCGGCACCAATTTCAGCGTTCCACAATATCGGGCACTGAGATCAAGTTGACCCGCTCCAGAAAGCCTTGGACCGAAGGGATTCCCCCTCCTCCCGACCTCCTCCCACAAGGGGAGGAGGGGCGAAGCCGCTGCGACAGAACTCCTCCTCCCCTTGTGGGAGGAGGTTGGGAGGAGGGGGAATCACGACGATTCCATCTCTTGCACTTCCCGTTCTAACCCCCGCCCCACACCTCCGCTGCGGTCTCCACCACCAGCGCCAGCTTGGCCCGCTCCACATCCTCGGTGATGCGGTTGCCGTGGTGCGAGCTGGCGAAGCCGCATTGCGGGCTGAGGCACAGGTCGTCGAGGTCGTGGATGCGGGCGGCCTCGTCGATCCGGCGTTTCAGCCGGTCCTTGCTTTCCAGTTCCGGCCGCTTGGAGCTGACCAGCCCGAGCACGACCTTGACGCCCTTGGGCACGAAGCGCAGCGGCTCGAAGCCGCCGGCGCGCTCGGTGTCATATTCCAGGAAGAAGCCATCGACGCCGGTGCCCGCGAACACCGCCTCGGCGACGGCGTCGTAGCCGCCCGACGCCATCCACATGCTCTGGAAGTTGCCGCGGCAGGTGTGCAGGGTCACGCGCATCCCGGCCGGGCGGCCGGCAATGATGGCGTTGATCACGTCAGCATAGCGCGCCGGCAGCGCCGACGGGTCCTCGCCGTCGGCGCGGATCTGGTCGCGGATACGGGCGTCGCACAGGCAGGCGAACGAGACGTCGTCGAGCTGCAGATAGGTGCAGCCGGCGGCGGCCAGGTCGGCGATCTCGGCGCGGTAGGCGGCGACGATGTCGGCCCAGAACGCATCGATGTCGGGATAGATCTCGGGCCGCACGGTCCGGCGGCCGCCGCGCATGTGCAGATAGGTCGGGCTGGGCAGGCAGATTTTGGCCGTCCGCGTGGTGACCGAGTGCAAGTACCGGAAATGGTCGACCATGACAGGCCGGCTGCGCCCGACCTTGCCGGTCACCGCCATCATCGAGCCGGTGCCGGCGGTCTCGCCGTTGTCGCCCTGGAAGGCGACCGTGTAGCTGGTCTGCATCGTCTCGATGCCGTCCAGGCCGGTCAGGAAGTCGGTGTGCCACATGGCGCGCCGGAACTCGCCGTCGGTCACCGCGTGCAGGCCGACTGATTCCTGCAGCGCCACGACGTCGCGGATCGCCTGGTCTTCGGCGGCGCGCAGTGCGGCCCGGGAAGTCTCGCCGACCGCCGCCTTGGCCCGCGCCTCGTGGAGCACCGCGGGCCGCAGCAGGCTGCCGACATGGTCGGCACGGAACGGCGCCGTCACTTCGCCGGATCCTTGACGTTGGGCACGGTCGCGAACTCGACATTGGCCAGGCGGTCGCCGGCCTGCTCGACCTTGCGCAGATAGACGTTCTGGACGATCTCGCGGGTCTGGGGATCGATGCTGACGGGCCCGCGCGGGCTCTCCCACGCCGCGCCCTTCATGGCGTCGACCAGCTTGGTGCCGTCGGTGCTGCCGCCGGTCTTCTCCAGCGCCTGGAAGATCAGCGCCACCGTTGCGGCAGACTTTCCCACATTTGGCGTATCTCGCGG
>CAZEFK010000212.1:0-12220 GCA_964511405.1 uncultured Comamonadaceae bacterium
CGCGTTACCACCGCAGCACGCGCCGCACGCAAACGGCCGAGGAACCGGTCAAGCTGCAGGGATTCCGTTCGGCCACCTTCGGCATGACCGAGGCCCAGGTCCGTCAGGCGATCAAGAAGGATTTCGGCACGCCCGACGGCAAGGTCACGGTGGCCACCAATCCGGGCGACCTGACCACGGTGATGACGGTGCCGGTCGACGACCTGCTGCCGAATTCGGGGCCGGCGCAGGTCAACTACATCTTGGGCTACAAATCCAAGAAGCTGGCGCAAGTGACCGTGGTGTGGGGCGGCCCGGTCAACCGCGACTTCAAGCCGGAAACGGCGGTGCTGCTGGCCAACCTGCTGCGCACCCATTTCCTGACCGAGGGCTACAAGCCCGAGAGTATCGTGGTCAACACGCCGGTCCCCACGGTCAAGGGGCAGATCGTGGTGTTCCGCGGCACCGACGCCGACGGCCACATGACCGCGCTGGTGCTGACCGAACTGCCGGCGCCGGCCGAGGGCCAGCCGGCGGCCACGGCGCCGGTCCTGCTGCAGCTGGCCTACATCCAGGATCCGCAGAACCCCGACATCTACAAAATCCAGCGGAGCCAGTTCTGAGATGACCGGCACCGCCAGGGTCTGCCGCGGCTGGGTCCGCCGGGCTGCCCCGGCGGTGCTGGCGGCGCTTGTCCTGGTGGGGCTGGCCGGTTGCGACACCACGCGCGGCCCGGCGGCGAAGAAGGCCGCGGCCGCCGCCGCGGCGGCGGCCAGTGCCGCCGGCGCCGTGCCGCTCGGCCAGAATGCCGTGCATGAGGACTGCCGCCTGCAGCCGCGGCCGGCCGGGGTCATCCGCGACGTCTTCTGCGGCAGCTCGCAGCGCCCGGGCGCCACTATATATGTCGAGCCGGTCTCGACCAACCTGCCCGAGGACGAGGCCGCCCGGCGCGGCGCGCTCGAGCGTCTGATCAAGGTCAGCGCCGCCACCGCCGACATCCAGACCCGCGTCGCCTGCCAGCCCGGCAGCTGGCAGCCGCCGGCCGACGATCTCGAGGTGTACCTCGCGACCTGCCAGCTCAAGGCGGGCAACTGGCCGTACCTGACCATGGGCGCGGCGGTCGGCGACCAGCTCGTGATCGCCGAGGGCATCCCGGCGTCGGTTCCGGTGATCCTGGCGGCGATGCGGGTCGCCGGCGGCAAGCCGGCCGAGGCCAAGGATGGCGGCGAACTGGCCAAGGCAGTGCTGACCAAGCTCGAGGCCACGCTCGGCACCGACAAGGCCTTGTTCGGCGCGGGCGAGATCAACGCCTACCAGGACCAGAGCGAGCTCGCCCGGCTCAGCAACAGCGTCGAGAACTACGCGGCCGCCGAGGCGGCGTGGCGCCATGCCCTGGACGTCCAGACCCGGCTGCTCGGCAATGACGACCCCGGCCTCGGCGAAACCCTGATGAACCTGGCCCTCGAAGTCAGCAACCAGGGCCGCTTCGCCGAGGCCGACGCCCTGTTCCGGCGCGCCGAGCCCCTGGTCCAGAAGTCGGTCGACAGCACCGCCTATCCGCGGTTCCTCAGCTATCTGGCGATCCATGCCGCCAACCAGCGCGACTATGCCCGCGCCCTCTCGATCACCCAGGACGTGATCGCGCGCCGGCGCTCGCTGGCCTCGGAGCTCGGCGGCGGCGGCAACGCCCCGGGCATCTTCGGGGCCGGGCTGTCGAACCAGGGCGAGATCGCGCACAGCCTGATGCTGGAAGCCGCGATGGCCGCGCGCGTCAACAAGTTCGCCGACGCCGACGCCGCGGCCCGCGAGGCGCGCCAGCTGGTCTCCGACGTCGGCGGGTTGCCGGCGTGGTGGAAGCCGGCGATCGAGGCGGTGTCCGCCGACGTCGCGCAGCGCGAAGGCAAGATGGGCGCCGCCGAGGCCGCCTACAAGCTGGCCCTCGATCAGCGCCGGGCGCTGTTCGGGCGGACCTGGCCGGTGGCGACGGCGCTGATGGACCTCGGCCGGTTCTACAGCCAGACCGACAACACCGAGAAGGCGCTGGCCACATATCGCGAGGCGTTCCAGATCGCCGACGCCGACGGCAAGCACCCCGACATCACCTTCGACATGATCGCGCCGTTCCTGACCGCCGCGGCCGCCCAGGCCGGGCGGCTGACCGGCGACGCCCGCACGCAGCTCTATGACGAGATGTTCCGGGTCAGCCAGTTCGTCCGCGACAGCGTGGCCGGCCAGACCATCGCGCGCAGCGCCGCGCGGCTGGCCTCCGACGACCCCAAGGTCGGTGACCTGGTGCGCAACCTGCAGGAGGCGAGCCGCGACCGCGACACGCTCCGCCTGGAGCTGGCGGCCGAAACCGCCAAGGCCGACGACGAGCGCGACAAGGCGCGTGAGCAGGCCCTGCGTGACAAGCTCACCGCCGCCGCGTCCCGGACCACCGACCTCGAGGCGCAGATCCAGTCGGCCTATCCGAACTATGCCAAGCTGACCACGCCCAAGCCGGTCGAGGCCAAGGCGATCGAGCAGGCGCTGGCGCCCGGCGAGGCGATGGTCGTGTTCCAGTTCGGGCGCGACGTCGGCTTGGTGTTCCTGGTGCGCGCCGACGGCATCACGGCCGCACCCCTGCCGGTCGCCGACGACGATGTGGCCGAGCAGGTCGGCGAGCTGCGCAAGGCCTTCGTCGCCCATGGCGCCCGGGTCGATCCGTTCAACCTGCAGCTGTCCTACGAGCTGTACAAGAAGCTGTTCGGGCCGATCGAGCCGGCGCTGGCCGGGATCACCCACCTGATCGTGGTGCCGGCGGGCGCCCTGTCGAGCTTTCCGCCGGCGCTGTTCGTGACCGCGCCGCCACCGGGCGGCGAGCCCAACTACAGCGCCGCGGCCTGGCTGATCAAGAAGATGGCGACCAGCATCGAGCCTTCGGTGCGCGCTTTCGTCGACCTGCGCGCCCTGGCGCGCCGGCCGAGCGCGACCAAGTCGTTCATCGGGTTCGGCAACCCGGCCTTCGAGGGGCCGCACGACACGGGCAAGCCCGGTGGCGGCGAGGCGCCCAGCGCGCTCGAGGCGCTGAGCCAGGAGTGCCGGGTCGGCCAGCCGCTGCCGACGGCCCTGCTCCGGGCGCTCAACCCGCTGCCGGAGACCGCCGACGAGGTGCGCAAGGTCGCAGCCTTGCTCCACGCCGGGCCGGAGGGCGTGGTCCTGGGCCGCGATGTCAACGAGGTGACGATCAAGGCGCGGGACTTGTCGCAGTACCGGGTCATCTATTTCGCGACCCATGGCCTGCTTCCGGGCGAACTACGCTGCCAGTCCGAGCCCGGCCTGGCCTTGTCGCCGCCCGAGACGCCGCCGACCAGCACCGAGAACGACGGTCTGTTGAGCTCGAGCAAGATTGCCGCCCTGCGGCTAAATGCCGACCTGGTCGTGCTTTCGGCCTGTAACACCGGCGGCAGCGGCGGCAAGTTCGGCGGTGGTGCCCTGTCGGGACTGGCGGAATCCTTCTTCTACGCGGGCGCGCGGTCGATGCTGGTGACCCATTGGCAGGTGCCGTCGGTACCGACTGTGAGGCTCACCACTAGTCTATTTGAGCGACTGACCAGCGCCGGCGGGACCGCACAAGCTCTTCAACAATCCCAACTAAATCTGCTAAACAATCCAGAGACGGCTCATCCATTTTTTTGGGCGGCGTTCACCCTGGTTGGCGAGAGTGGTGGGGTGGCGGCCGCGCGTACGCCTGAACAGGCCGCCGGATCGTCTTCGTAACGCACGAAAACGGGACTTACGGCAAATGCCAGGGAGATCAGAAATGGCCAAGCAAGTGACGGACTACAGGCGGGCGGGGCGATGGACGGCCGTGCTCGCGGCCGGTGTCCTGATGATCGGGGCCGGGGCCGCCAAGGCGGCGGACCTGGTGGTTGCCGAAGTCAAGGGCGTGCCCGGCCTGACCGAAGGTCAGACGATCGACGGCAGCAAGGTGCTGAAGCTCGATCCGGGGCAACGGGTGACCCTGATCGACGCCGACGGCAAGACCTATAATCTGCGCGGGCCCTACCAGCAGGCGCCGGGCGCGACCCAGACCGCCGATGCCGGCGGAGTGGTCGACAGCCTGAAGAACCTGGTCAGCCAGCGCGGCGCCGGTACGGCGACCCTGGGCGTGGTGCGCGCGGCGACCACCGAGAAGGACCTGCCGGATCCGTGGCTGATCGACGTCAGCCGCCCCGGCAACCGCTGCATCCTGGACAAGACCCAGGCGGTGTTCTGGCGGCCCGAGGCGCTGCCTCAGAAGATCGCGCTCAAGGTGTCGCCGGCCGACCAGAGCTGGACCGCCAACGGCTCGTGGCCGGAGCAGAAGGACCGGCTGATGATGCCACCCAACCTGCCATTGCGCGACGGCCAGAGCTACATCGTCGATCTGGCCGGCACCAGCAACCAGATCACCATGCATGTGCTGCCTTCGGCGGTCACCAAGGACGCCATGCGGGCCGCGTGGATGCTGCAGAAGGGCTGCGAACAGCAGGCGGCGGCGCTGGCCAAGACGATCCGCTAGGCGCCCGCCGACTCCGGCAGGTAGGATGCGTGCGGCCGGCCCGACGGGGCCGGCCGCTTGCATTTCCGTCGTATGAAACCTTCTGTTAACCGAGTTCGTCGACAGTCCTCGGGGCCGCGGACCGGCGAACCGGTAAGGGGGGCGCCAGGTGACCAGCATTCCGGCGAGTGGGGTTGAGCAGGCCAAGGCCATCGACTGGCAGCGCCTGCGCAAGGTCGCGATCCTGGCCGCGATCGCGCTGGGCTCGGCGGTCCTGGTGCAGCTGGCCTTCCAGCTGCAGTTCCTGGGCAACACCGAGCGCTTCGTGGCGGACTACCGCATCGCGACCGTTCTGCCCTACGAGCCGCAGAACAAGGACATCGTGATCGCCGGCATCACCGAGGATACGCTGGCGAAGTTTCCCTATCGCAAGCCGATCGACCGCCATTTCCTGGCCGACGTGCTGCGCACGCTGGATGCCCGCCATGTCCGGGGGATCCTGGTCGACGTCCTGTTCGACACGCCTACCGAGCCCGAGAAGGACGACGAGCTCAAGCAGGTGATCCGCGACATCAAGGTGCCGCTGGTCATCAGCTACGGCAACAAGCAAGAGACGCTCAACGAAGACCAGGTCGACTATCTCGACAGGTTCGTTCCGGACAACATCCGCTGCTGGGCCAACTTGGTCGAAGATCCGATCGACGGCGTCTATCGCTGGACCTACGAGGGCCGCAATCTGCCGGACGGTGGCCCGCATCTCGATGGCGTCGCCAACTGCCTGGTGCGCAAGGTCGGCGGCAAGCCGGTCGAGGGCCGCACTCGGATCGCCTGGCGACGCGGCCCGGATGACCAGACCGACGCGTTCAAGATGTACCCCGCGCATACCCTCAAGGTGCTGCCGCCGGCCTGGTTCAAGGACAAGATCGTCCTGGTCGGCGCCGTGCTGGGCTTCGAGGACATTCACGCCACGCCGTTCGTGGCCTGGAAGGGCGGCGTCCTGGGCAAGAAGCCGGGCATCTGGATCCACGCCCAGTCGGTGGCCCAGCTGCTGGACGGCCGGCAGTCGCCGGAGGTCGAGAGCTGGTGGGCGGTGTTTGGCATCATCCTGACCTGCGCGGTGATCGGCCTGGCGCTGGGCAGCCTGGAGGTCAATTTCCTGATCATCGGCGCCGGTGCCCTGGTCCTGTCGGCCGGGATCGTCGTCCTGGGCTTCGAACTCGTGCACATGGGGGGGCCGTTGATTCCCGTGGTCTCGCCGGCGGTCGCGCTGATCGCGTCGCTGAGCCTGACCAACGCCTATCGCGGCCTGCAGGAGCGCCAGCAGAAGCAGTTCATCCAGGGCGCCTTCTCGAAATATCTGTCGCCGACGCTGCTGGAAGAGATCGTCAAAGATCCCTCGAAGCTGTCGCTGGACGCGCGCCGGCGCGAGATGTCGTTCATCTTCACCGATGTCGCCGGCTTCACGACGATCTCCGAGCGGATCGGCGCGGCCGAGCTGGCCGAGCTCTTGAACCGATACCTCGACGGCGTGTGCCGGGTGGTGTTCAAGCATGGCGGCACGGTCGACAAGTTCATCGGCGATGCGGTGTTCGCCATCTTCAACGCCCCCCGCGACCAGGAGGACCATCCGCAGCGGGCGGTCGCCTGCGCCCTCGACATCGACCGGTTCGCCCAGGAGTTCCTGCTCGCCGAGCAGGCCCGTGGCGGTCAGTTCGGCCTGACCCGCATCGGCGTCCACACCGGCGTCGCCAATGTCGGCAATTTCGGCAGCGAGCAGCGATTCGAGTACACGGCTCTGGGCGACGCCGTGAACACGGCGGCGCGGCTGGAGGGCTTGAACAAGTATTTCGGGACCCGGGTGTGCGTCAGCGGCGCCATGGCCGAGCGGGTGCCCGGCCAGCCGCTTCGGCCGCTCGGCCAGATCGTGCTCAAGGGCAAGACCGAGGCGATCCCGGTGTTCGAGCCGGTCACCGCCGAGGAGATGGCGTCGGAGCGGATCCGCCGCTATGTCGCGGCCTACGAGCTGATGCTGGCCGAGGATCCCGAGGCGCTGGCGGCGTTTGAAGCGCTGGCCGTCGAGTTCCCGGACGATGGTCCGACCAATCTGCACCTGGAGCGGCTGAGCGAAGGCGAGCAAGGCGCGCGGGTCGAGATGCACGACAAGTAGAGGGTTTACGCCTCAAAATGGGTGTGATTTTGAGCTAAGTTGTAGCGGACATCACAGTCCGTTATTTCTAATACCATCTGCCTTTTCCGATGATATGGTGCGCCTTGATGGGCGCGTCGTGACGCGGGAGGTGCGTTCGGCGGCAGCATGGCCGTGTCGGGCAAAGGGCAAGCTCTGGGAGAGCAAGCGGTGGCAAGGGGCCGATCCGCCAGCGTGATCGAGTTGAGGACGCTGCGCAGCCGCGTGATCGGCTGGCGCTCGCTGCTGCTGGGCACCACGGCCCTGGTCTGCCATCTGGTGGTCGGCGCCACCGAGGCGCAGGGCGGCCCCCAGGGTCCGTCGGTGGCCGCCGGCCAGGCGACGGTCACGGCCAACGGCTCGAAGACGACGGTCACCCAGTCGACCGACAAGGGCATCATCAACTGGCAGGGCTTCTCGGTCGGCACCAACGAGCAGGTCCAGTTCCAGCAGCCCTCGGCCGGCTCGGTCACGCTCAACCGGGTCACCGGCCCGTCCGCCAGCGCCATCGACGGTGGCCTGTCGGCCAACGGCCAAGTGATGATCGTCAACCCGAACGGCATCCAGTTCGGGACCGGCGCGCGGGTCAACGTCAACGGCCTGATCGCCACGACGTCGGACATCGCCGACAAGGACTTCCTGGCCGGTCGCTACCGCTTCTCGCAGCCGTCGCCCAACCCCGACGCGACCGTCGTCAACCGTGGCACGATCAACATCAACAAGGGCGGCTACGCCGCCCTGTCGGCGGGCGCGGTCGAGAACAGCGGCACCATCCAGGCCGAGATCGGTACGGTCGTGCTGGGCGGCGCCAAGGCCTTCACGGTCGACCTCAACGGCGACAAGCTGCTGCGCTACCAGATCGACCAGCCGGTCGACCACGCCCCGGCCGGTGCCAAGGCGCTGGTCACCAACAGCGGCACGCTGTCGGCCGGCACGGTGGTGATGACCGCCCGGGCGGCCCAGGGCGTCATCGACAACGTCATCAACACCTCAGGCCTGGTCCAGGCGCGCGGCGCGCACATGGAGAATGGCGAGGTCGTCATCGATGGCGGCGACGGCGGCGTCTCGGTCTCGGGCAAGGTCGACGTCTCGGCCCCGACGGCGGGCGCCACCGGCGGCACGGTGGCGGTGGCCGGCCGGACCATCGATCTCGGCGACCATGCCCAGATCGACGCCAGCGGCGATGCCGGCGGCGGCAAGGTCCTGATCGGCGGCGACGCCCACGGCGCGCCGATCACGGTGACGCCGCTGGCCCCGCCGCCGCGGCCGACCGCCGAGGTCGTGCGCGTGGCGCCGACGGCCCGGATCACCGCCGACGCCAAGACCTCGGGCAAGGGCGGCAAGGTGGTGCTGTGGTCCAACAGCTTCACCAAGTTCGCCGGCGCCATCTCGGCCAAGGGCGGGGCCCGGGGCGGCGACGGCGGTTTCGTCGAGACCTCGTCGAAAAAGGTGCTGCAGGCGCTGGGCACGGTCGACGCGTCGGCGCCCAAGGGCACGGCCGGGTCGTGGCTGCTCGATCCCGACACGATCACGATCGGCGGCACCGACACCAGCATCACGGGCAATCCCAGCTTTTCCGCGACCAACGCGACCACCGGCGGCATCATCAGCGTCGGGACCATCGACACGGCGCTGAACACCAGCACCAACGTGACCGTCACCTCGTCGACCGGGGACATCACGGTCGCGGGCGTCATCGGCACGGGCCTGACCGGGGCGGGAGCGACCGCCCTGACGCTGTCGGCATCCGGGGCCAGCGGCAACATCGTCGTCGCCTCGGGCGGCGGGATCGCCGTGGCGTCGACCGCCGGCCCGCTCTCGGTCACCGCCAATGCCGGGAATTCGATTACCCTGGCCAGCGGCAGCTCGATCCAGACGCGCGGCGGCAACCTCGCGCTCCAGGCTGGCGGCGCCGTGTCGATCGGGGGCACCGTCAGTCTGGGCGCCGGCGCCTTTTCGGTCACCGGCGCCGGCGGGTCCGGGTCGGCTGGCGCGGCCACCGCAAGCAACAGCGTGACGGCGGCGTCGATCTCGGCCGCCGTCGCTTCGCTGAATGCCGCGGCCGGCACCTTCTCCGCGGCCGGGCTGGTGTCGCTGACGGCGTCGGCCGGGACGATCACCCTGGGTGCGGTGACCGCCGGCTCGCTGGCGGTCGCCGCATCAGGCGGCTCGCTGACCCAGGCCGCCGCGACGGCGGTCACGGCCAGCGGCACCAGCACGCTCTCCGCGAACGGGATCACGCTCGGCAACAGCGGCAACAGCTTCGCCGGCACGGTCACGCTCACGAACAGCACCACCAACGGCACCACGCTGGCCGCCGGCGGCCCGCTGACCCTGGCCAGCACGACCCTCGGCGGGCCGTTCAACGTCAATGTCGGCACCGGCGCCCTGGTGCTGGCCGGTTCGATCACGGCATCGACCGGAAGCTCGACCCTGGTGGCCGGCAGCCTGTCGGCGACGGCCTCGACCTACACGATCCAAGCCACCAGCCTGACGGTGGCACCGTCGGCCGCGGCCGGCAGCATCGGCCTCGGCAGCTCGGCCATCGCCAGCAGCCTCAACATCGCCGACAGCGCCGTGGCGGCGCTGGCTGCGGACACCGGCGCGCTGAGCATCGGGGTGGCCGGCAACGGCGCGATCGACGTCCATCTGACCGCCGCTTCCGCCCCGACCTTTTCGGCCAGCACCCTGGCCTTCGTGGGATCGAGCGTCGGCATCAACGGGCCGGGCCTGACTGCGGCCCACGCCTTGTCGATCAGCGCCACCGCCGCCGCCCAGGCGGCGGGGAACTCGGTGACCCAGGCCGGCGCCCTGAACGTCACAGGCGCCACGACCATCGTCGGCCAGGGCATCAATCTGTCGTCGGCCTCGAACAGCTTCGCCGGCGCGGTCACGATCACCAACAGCAGCACGCTGGCCCTGGGCACGACACTGTCGGCCACCGGCGCGCTAACCATCGGCGGCATCACCGTCAGCCCCGGCAGCTCGGTGGGCGGCGGCATCACGATCGGCGCCGGGTCGATCACCGAGAGCGGCGCGATCGTCCAGCCCAGCGCCAGCGGCGTCGGCACCGTCGCGGTCACCAGCGCCGGCGTGCTGTCGCTGAACCAGACCAATACCTTCGGCGGCGTGCTGCAGCTGACCAACAACAGCACCGCCGATACCACCATCGTCGCGGGCGATCAGACCCTGGCGCTGGGCCCGACCACGCTGGGCACCAGCAGCGGCGCCGGGGCGCTGTCGATCACCGACAACACCGGCAGCATCATCCAGAAGACCAGCACCGCGATCACCCAGAGCGCCGGCGGCACGCCGGGCACGATCACGGTCATCGGCAGCGGCACCATCGACCTCAGCCAGACCGGCAACAGCTTTGCCGGTGCGGTGGCGGTCAGCAACGGCGGCGCCGGCCCGACCAGCCTGGCGGCGACCGGCGCCCTGACGCTCGGCTCGATCAACCTGCAGGCCGGCGCATTGACCGTAAGCGCCGGCACGATCGTGCAGGCGAACGGGTCGGCGATCTCGGAATCGGGTACGGCGGCGTTCACGGCCGGGACGATCGGGCTGACCAGCGCCACCAACATCCTGAACGGCACCGTCGATCTGACCGGTGCCGGTGCCGCCAACCTGGTCAACACGACCGATCTGACGCTTGGCCCGAGTTCGCTGGGCTCGACCCTCGCGGCCAGCGTCGGCGGAGCCAACATTACGCTCGCCGGCGCGGTGACCCTGGGCGCCGGCACGTCGTCGTTGACGATGGGCTCGATTACCGCAACGGGTGCGGCGACGGTGCAGACGCCCGGCACCCTCGTGCTGGCCGCCTCGACCACGACAGGCGCGATCGCCGTCGGGAGCAGCGGCACGGCGGCCGGCACTGGGGCGCTCAGCATCAAGGACGCCGCGCTGACGGCGCTGAGCGGTCTGACCGGGACCGTGGCGATCGGGACCGCCACCAATGGCGCGATCGATGTCCATCCGGCGGCGACCGTGACCCTGGCTGCCGCCAAGCTCGCGCTGTCCGGGGGCACCGTCGGCTTCAATGGCGGCATGGTGCTCAGCACGGGCGCGCTGAACGTCGCCGCATCGGGCGCGATCACCGAGACCAGCGGCGCATCGACGCCGCTGACGGTCGGCGGCGCCGCCACCCTCTCGGCCTCCGCCATTGACTTGCGAGGCACGGCCAACAGCTTCCCCACCGGCGTCTCGGCGACGGCGACCGCTGCGGGCATCGCGATCGCGGCCATCAGTTCCCTGGCGCTGTCGGCGACGGCCGCCAGCACGCTGACCGTGACCGCGGGTGCGGTGACGCTGGGCGGCACCTCGCTGGGCGGCGCGTTCGACGTGGAATCCGGTACAGGGCCGCTGGTGATCACCGGCGCGGTCACGGCCGGCACCGGCACCTCGACCCTGGCCGGCGGTACGCTGTCGGTGGCGGGCGGCTCGCTCGCCTTGCCGACCGCAGCGACCCTTGTGCTGCATGGCGCCACCAGCGGTGCCGGAATCGGGTTCGGCTCGAGCGCCACCGCCAGCGGCGGCCTCATCGTGCAGGATTCGGCGGTGACGGCGTTGTCGACGCTGACCAGCGGCCTCGCGATTGGCGCCGCCAACACTGGCGCGATCGACTTGCATCCGGCGTCGATGGTGACCTTCCAGGCGGCGACCCTCACGGTCACGGGCGGGGCGGTCTCGTTCGACGGCAACCTGGCGCTGCCCGCGACCAGCGCCCTGGTGGTCAACAGCGGCGGCACGGT
Organism: uncultured Comamonadaceae bacterium; assembly: GCA_964511405.1. Lineage (GTDB taxonomy): Bacteria > Pseudomonadota > Alphaproteobacteria > Elsterales > Elsteraceae > CAZEFK01. The sequence continues at coordinate 11,438 of CAZEFK010000212.1, forward strand.
CGTCCAGAGCAGCGGCGCGGTGCTGTCGGTCGGCGGCGGCAGCAGCTTCAGCGGCCAAGGCGTCGACCTGACCCACGGTACCAATACCCTCACCGGCGCCGTGACGCTGGCCAGCGGCGGCTCGACGTCGGCGGTGGGCATCGCGAATTCGAGCACCCTGACCCTGGCCAGCAGCACGCTCGGCGGGGCGCTGTCGCTGATCGCATCGCGCATCGCGCAGGTGAACAGCAACGTCCTGTCGGTCGCCGGCGCCAGCACTTTCACCGCCGGCCAGATCGACTTGATCCAGGCCAACACGCTGAGCGGCGTGGTGTCGATCACCGGCACCGGGACCGGCTCGGTCAATGTCAGCGATACGACGACGCTGACATTGGGCAACTCGACCTTCGGCACCGGCACTCTGGCGCTGATCGGCGCCGCAATCACCCAGAGCGGCACGCTGGCCCAGGCATCGGCGGCCGGCGCCGCTAGCTTCACCGCGACTTCGGGCACGGTCTCGCTCGTCAACACCGGCAATACGCTGACCGGTACCATCGGCCTGACCGCAACCTCCGGCGCGACGGTGACGAACGCGGTGGCAGTGCAGCTGGGGGCGTCGAGCCTGGGCGGGGCGCTGGCGCTGAGCGGGCCGTCGATCACGCAGTCGGGCACGGTGTCGGCAGGATCGGCGACGCTGACGGCGACGTCCGGGAACATCACGTTCGGGGCGGCGCAGTCCTTGGCCGGGGCGCTGGTGGCGTCGGCGGCGTCCGGGTCGATCACGCAGACGGGCGGGACGCTGAC
>CAZEFK010000213.1:0-12171 GCA_964511405.1 uncultured Comamonadaceae bacterium
GGCTTCTCGTCGATCCTGACCGGCCTCAACTTCATCGTGACCATCCACCGGCTGCGCGCGCCGGGCCTGACCTGGTCGCGGCTGCCGCTGTTCATCTGGGCGATCTATGCCACCAGCCTGATCCTGGTGCTGGCCACGCCGGTGCTGGCGATCACCCTGGCGCTGCTCAGCGCCGAGCGCGCGCTGCGGGTCGGCTTCTTCGACCCGGCGCTCGGCGGCGACCCGCTGCTGTTCCAGCACCTGTTCTGGTTCTACTCGCACCCCGCCGTCTACATCATGATCCTGCCCGCGATGGGCGTGATCAGCGAAGTCATCGCCTGCTTCGCCCGCAAGGCCATCTTCGGCTATTCGGGCATGACCTATGCCCTGCTGGCGATTGCCGGGATCGGCTTCTTCGTCTGGGGCCACCACATGTTCACCAGCGGCATGTCGGTCTATTCCGGCGTGGTGTTCAGCTTCCTCAGCTTCATCGTGGCGGTGCCGTCGGCGATCAAGGTGTTCAACTGGACCGCGACGCTGCACAAGGGGACCATCACCTTCACCGCGCCGATGCTGTACGCCCTGGGCTTCGTCGGGCTGTTCTCGACCGGCGGCGTGACCGGGCTGATCGTCGCCACCCTGGCCGCCGACGTGCACCTGACCCAGACCTATTTCGTTGTCGCCCACTTCCATTTCATCATGGTCGGCGGCTCGGTCAGCGCCTATTTCGCCGGCCTGCACTATTGGTGGCCGAAGATCACCGGGCGGCTGTACAGCGAGTTCTGGGCGCGCATGGCCGCGATCCTGACCTTCTTCGGCTTCAACCTGACCTTCTTCCCCCAGTTCATCCTGGGCTATCTGGGCATGCCGCGCCGTTACTACGCCTACCCGCCGGAGTTCCAGGTCTGGCATGTGCTGTCGTCGGCCGGCGCCTCGATCCTGGCGGTCGCCTACCTGCTGCCGCTGGGCTATCTCGGCTGGTCGCTGATCGCCGGCCCGCGCGCCACGCGCAATCCGTGGGACGCCACGGGCCTGGAATGGCTGACGGCGTCGCCGCCGCCGACCCACAACTTCGCGACCACGCCCGAGGTGGTCCGCGGGCCCTACGACTATCCCGAACCCGGCGAGGCCGACGGCCATGCCCGCGCCCAGGCCTGAGGTCCAGTATGCGACCCTGGCCCAGCAGGGTGAGTCCGCCGAGTTCGGCATGTGGATCTTCCTGGCCACCGAGGTCCTGTTCTTCGGCGGCCTGATCACCGGCTACGCGGCCTATCGCACGATCCACGCCGCCGCCTTCGTCGCCGCGGCCCAGCACGCCGTCCTGGCCATCGGCGCCGCCAACACGGCGCTGCTGCTGACCAGCAGCCTGACCATGGTGCTGGCGATCCGCGCCGCCGAGGACGGCGCCGCGCGCCGCGCCGGGCGGTTGCTGGGAGCGACCGCGCTGCTGGGCATCGGGTTCCTGGCGCTCAAGGGCTACGAATATTACCTCGATTACGAAGAGCACCTGGTGCCGGCGCTCGATTTCCGCTTCGAGGGCCCGTTCGCCGGCCCGGCCGAGCTGTTCTGGCTATTCTATTTCTATGCCACGGCGCTGCATTCGGTGCATCTCGCCGTCGGCGTCGGGCTGGTGCTGGTCATGGCCGGGCGCGCCCGCCGCGGGGCCTTCGGGCCGGGCTGGACCACGCCGCTCGAGGTGACCGGGCTCTACTGGAGCTTCGTCGACCTCATGTGGGTGGTGCTGTTCGCGCTGATCTATCCGGTGGGGCGCGGCTGATGGCCGGCCCGGCGCTGTGGTGGTTGGTGCTGCTCGCGCTGCTGGCCGCCAGCGTGCTGCAATCAGCCCTACCGCTCGGGCCAGGCCTGCATGCGGCCCTGGCGCTGGCCGTCGCCGCCGCTCAAGCCGGCGTGCTGCTCATGGTGTTCATGCGGCTGCGCCGGCGGCCCGGACTGCGCCGGGTGGCCGCCGCCGCCGGGTTCGCCTGGCTGTTCGTGCTGCTCTGGCTCGCCGGCACCGACTACCTGACCCGCACCGGCCTGCCCGGCCCGGGCCTCCCTTCAGCCCAGGAGATCGTGCCATGACCGTGTCAGTTGTCGTGACCGGCGCCTCCGCCGGTGCCGGACGCGCCATCGCCCAGGCGTTCGGGGCCCGCGGCGCCCAGGTGGCGCTGCTGGCGCGCGGGCAGGACGGCCTGGCCGGCGCCGCGCGCGAAGTCGAAGCGGCCGGCGGCCGCGCCCTGGTGCTGCCGACCGACGTCGCCGACGCCGCGGCGGTCGAGCAAGCGGCCGAGCGCGCCGAAACCGAGCTGGGCCCGATCGCGGTGTGGGTGAACGCCGCCATGGCGACGGTGTTCGCGCCGTTCGAGCAGGTCACGCCCGACGAGTACCGGCGCGCGACCGAGGTCACCTATCTGGGCTTCGTCCATGGCACCCGGGCCACGCTCAAACGCATGCGGCCGCGCAACTGCGGCACCATCGTCCAGGTCGGCTCGGCGCTCGCCTACCGAGCCATTCCGCTGCAATCGGCGCCAAGTTCGCGATCCGCGGCTTTACCCAGAGCCTGCGCTGCGAGTTGCTGCACGACCGCTGCGCCGTGCATCTGGCGATCGTCGAGATGCCGGCGCTGAACACGCCGCAGTTCGACTGGGCGCGCAACCGGACCGGCCGGCGGCCGCAGCCGGTGCCGCCGATCTTCCAGCCCGAGGTCGCGGCCCGCGCCGTGCTGCTGGCGGTCGACCGGCGCCGGCGCGAGGTCTGGGCCGGCGGCTCCACGGTCAAGGCGATCCTGGCCACCAAGCTGGCGCCCGGGCTGCTCGACCGCCTGCTCGCCCGTACCGGCTATACGGCGCAGATGAGCGAGGAACCGGCCGATCCGGCAGCCCCCGACAACCTGTTCCAACCGGTGCCGGGCGACCATGGCGCCCATGGCCGCTTCGACCGCCGCGCCACCGCCTCCAGCCTGCAGCTGTGGGCGACCGCCCACCGCCAGGCGCTGGCGATCGGCGGCGGCATCGCCCTGGGCCTGGCCGGCGCCGCCCTGGCCCGGGCCGGGCGGCGCCGGGCGTAACGGCTTGAACACCGGTTCAGCGCGTCGGTAGCATGGTCTCGTGGCACGACGATCCCGCCCCTCGGTCCGAGGGACAGCACCCGTGGGCGATGGCGCGGTCGACGCGATCTGCGCCGTCATCCGCATGATCCCCAAGGGCTGGGTGGCGACCTACGGCCAGATCGCGGCCATGGCCGGGATGCCCAGACGGGCCCGGCTGGTCGGTCACGTGCTCCAGCATCTGGATCCCGCCCGCAAGATTCCCTGGCATCGCGTCGTCAACGCCAAAGGCGAGATCTCCTACTCCCCCTCCCGAAATGGCGGCGATGCCGTTCAGCGGCAGTTGTTGGAGCAAGAGGGTGTGGTCTTCGACGCCAAGGGCCGGTTCGATTTGGAGCGGTTCCGCTGGATGGGTTGACCGGGAGAGGAACGGCTACGCGACCGCCCTTCCGCTCGCCGCCAACGCGGCACCACCGACCACCAAGGCGCAGGCCGGCCATACCGTCCAGCTGGCCTGCCCCACGCCCAGCATGACCAGCAGCAAGGTCGACAGCACCGGCGCGGCATAGGCAAGAGTGCCCAGCAGCCGGATATCGCCATGCTTGACGCCGTAATCCCAGACGAAAAAGGCGCCGCCGACCGGCCCCAGGCCGAGTGCCGCCACAGCCAGGCAACCGAGAACGCCCGTGGGCCAGCGGGTGACTTCGAACATCAGGTGGCAGAGTAGGGCCAGCAGCGCCGTCCCCAGGCAAAAGCCGCCGATCGCCTCGGTCGGAACCGTCGCCAGGTGCCGGCTGATGACCGAATAGCCGGCCCAGATGACGGCGCTCGCCAGCGCGGCGACGTAGCCAAGCGCCGCCGCGCTGTCGGCGGCCATGCTCCAGCCCCGGCCGATGACGAGGACGGTGCCAAGGAAGCCGGCAAGGGCGCCCGCGATATGCCGCCATCCCAGCCGATCGCCGGGCAACAGCGCCGAGAACAGCACAATCAACAGGGGCCACAGATAGTTGATCAGGCTCGCTTCGAGCGGCGGCGCGGTCTTGAGCGCCAGGAAATAGAGCGAATGATAGCCGAACAGACCGACAACCCCGATGAACCAGACCACGGGCGGCTGGCGCAGAGGACGCAGCGGATCCTTGCCGCGCAACCGTGCGGCGACCACGCCCACCAGGAACGCGAGGGCGAATGCCAGCGCGATCAGCTCGAAGGGCGGTATGGCCGGGTTCAGAGCGGCGAGCGGCGCCAACGCCGACCACATCAGGATGGCACTGCCCCCGATGGCCGTGGCGCGTGCTCGTCGACCAGGTTCGGAGAGAATGGCGGCCGTCATCGGACCGACGTAACAGGGCTTGCGCGGCCCGTCTTGACCGACCCTGCGGCTGGTTTGACCGGACCTCCGGCTGCCGATCCGGCGCGACCGCTCGGGCGTTGGTGTCGGTGTCGCAGCTTCGGGGAGCGGTCGCGTGCGCCTGGCCGGCCTCTTGGTCCTGCTCGCCTGGCTGGTGGCCGCGGTGGCCGAGCCCCAGCCGCCCTGCGGCACGGCGCCGGCGCCCGACTATGGCCCGGCCGGGGCGCCCCGGTTCCAGGTGTGGTCGGCGCGCAGCGGCGCCGTACCGTGGTCGCCCCCCGCCTGCACCGGCTGGAGCGGCGACCGCTTCGCCCTGGTGGTCGCCGTCGCCGGACGCCTTCCCGGCCGCGACGCGGCGGCGCTGCTTCAGCGCTTCGGCGCCATCTCGGCCATGCGCGGCATGGCCTACTGGTCGGTCACCGACGGCCGCTGGCGCCCGCTGGTCACCGCCGCCGCCGCGCTGGACGGTCCCGACCCCCAGCATCAACGCGCCGACTTCTCGGCCTCGGAGCTTGCGGCCGGCACCGAGCACTATTTCCTGGAGGACGACAGCCGCTCGTCCGGCCATGTCGTCTACCGCCTGCGCGTGCTCGAGGCCAACCCCGACCATATCGTCCTGTCGATCGACAATGCCAGCCGGATCCGGCTGCTGTTCCTGACCCTCTTCGCCCCGGGCGAGCTCAAGACCGTGCATCTGCTGACCCGCCTCGGGCCGGACGAATGGGGCTATTACGGTCTGTCGGGGGCGCCGACCAGCGCCCGCGGCGAAGCCGTCGGACATGAAGGCTCCTACGTCAACCGCGCCATCGCCTTCTATCGCTATCTCGCCGGCATTCCGACTGACCGGGATCCCCCGGCCGTCCGGTAGGCGCCTCCGCCGGCGCGATCGAACACGCAGTGCTCGGCCTCGCTGCCCGAGATCGCCGCTGGCGCCGACCAGCGCCAGATCTGATCCCAGTATTCGCGGCGCAGCGTCTGCGCGGCCGCGCGATCCTCGATGATGTAGCCGAACTCCTGCAGGTCGGACGGATAGAGGTTCTCCGAGCCGATGTAGAACACGCGATCGTCGACCATCCAGACCTTGGCGTGGACGGCGAACGGCCGGCCGTCGGGCCAGGCCTGGTCGGGCCCGAAGCGGTAGGGGGCGAGATGCAGGTGCTGGCAGAGCAGCGGGGCGAGCTCGGCCCGGCTGCGGCCGGTGCGGGCGGCGACCGCGTCGGCGACGGCGTCGGCCACGGCGTCCAGGGGCACGCCGTTGCTGTCGTCGCCGGTCGGTCCGGCGGCGCCAAGGTTGGACAGCACCAGATAGAGATCGCCGCCCTTCGATCCCAGCAGATCGGCCAAGCGGGCCAACGCGGCATGGGGCCAGGTGCGGCCGATGCCGGCGGGCAGCGAGAAGGCGACGTCCTGCTGCACCAACCGGATGGTCTTGGTCGCGGCGCCGAACATGAGCTCGCGGGCAATCTGGGACTGGTCCGCGAACGCCGGGACGATGCCGGACGCCAGCCGGCCGACCGCCAGCACCGGCACGCCGCCCGGCGCAGGGCCCCGCTCGGGCCCCAGCTCCGGCAGCGCCGCATGATCCTGGCACGCCGGTGGGCCGCCGGCCCGGCCGGGAGTCGCGACGAACACCTGATTGGCGGCATCCTGATGCCGGCACAGGAAGCCCCACAGGACGTCGGCGAAGCGGTGGGCCTGGCGGGTCGCCGGGCCCTCCAGCTGCATCGAGACGTCGTGGGTCGGATCGTCCAGCAAATAGTCGCGGGTCCACAGATTGTGCCCGCCGACGATGGCGCGCCGGCCGTCGACCGCCACGATCTTGGCATGGTTCCACGAGAAGGAGTTGCACTGCGCAACGCCTTCGCAGGAGCGCAGGGCGCCGACCTGGAGGATCAGCTGGGACCCCGCGACCCCGTCGGCATCGCGCGCCAATGCCTGCAGGACGGCGCCGGCGTCGGTGCCATCGGGCGGATGGTCGCCGACCAGGACGCGCACCAGCACCGGCCGGCCGTCATGGGCGAGCCGGGTGACGGCATTGCGCAGCACCGCCAGGAAGCGGAGGTCGGGCGGCGGTTGCATCAGCGTGATGTCGACGACATGCTCGGCCGAGACCACGGTCCGGTAGAGCACATCGAGCAGCCAGTCCGAATGGCCGAGGCAGAACCGGCGCGCCGGCTCCTCCGGCCGATGCACCGAGGCCGCGAGCGGCGGGCAGTCGGGGCCGCAGTCGACCCCCGCGCATGGCGGCAGACGCAGGTCGGGATCACAGCCGGCGCAGTCCAGGCCGATCACCGGCAGCGATCCGGCCCGCTCGCCCCAATGGCCCGGGGTGACCAGCAGCCAGCCCTCGGGTATGTGGTTGCCCTCGGTCAGACCATAGGTCACGCCGCCGAAGGCCCTCGAGGGGTCGGTCTTCTCCAGCTCCGCGAGGGCTTGCTTGATCAGCGGCTGCCGGCCATGGGGATCGAGCGCCGCCACGCCGTAGCCCCGCATCACGGCGGCTTCGCCGCCGCCGCCCGCGCCGGCGATGCCATCCGGCGGCAGATCGATCAGGCAGCCCGACAGCAAAAGGCAGCAAAACAAAAGGCAGCACAGGCCGACCGCCCACGCCCGCATCCCCATGCGCCGCTCCGACGCCAGCTCCGCTGGTTACAACACGGCGCGCGTAGGCGGGTTGCCGTCGCGGGGCGCCGCCGCGTCAGGCGTCGGCCAGCCGAACCAGCCGGTCCTGCTCCTCGTCCCACAGGACGAACCGAAACGCACGCAGGCCGTCGCGCAGGCCGAGCGTCGGCACGTCGCGCAGCGCGGCAATCGACTCGTAGCAAGCCTGCAGCCGGTAGTTCGGAATTCTGGCGTTCAGGTGGTGAATGTGGTGGAAGCCGATATTGCCGGTGAACCACTGCAGGATGCGCGGCAGGCGGAGACAGGAGCTGCCGGCCAGCGCCGCGCGCTGAACCGTCCAGTCCGCCTGACGGCCCCACCACGCGTGCTCGAACCGGTGCTGTAGCGAGAACAGCCACACGCCATAGATCGAGGCAATCACGGACACCGGCAGCTGCACCAGCAGCAGCGCCCGCCAACCCAGCGCCCAGACCACCGCGAGACCGGCCAGCAGGATTGCAGCGTTGGTCAGGAGCAGCCGCCAGCGCTCGTGACGCCACTCGGCCGGCGTGTCGAACGGCACCCGGTACAAAAGCAGGAAGACCAAAGGCGGCAGCATGAGCAAGTAGATCACGGGATGCCGGACGATCCGGAAGCGGATCCGGGCCAGCCGGCCGAGGCGGCGATATTCGGCGACCGTGATGCAGCTGGAATAGATGTCGACGCCGCTCTGGCGCCGATCGAGGTTGTTCCACATCCGGTGGTGGCCGGCATGCTGGCGACGCCACATCGCGTAAGGCGCGAGCGTCACCAGGCTGCACAGCGTGCCCATCACCTCGTTGGCCCACCGCGCGCGGAAGAACGAGCCATGGCCGCAGTCATGCTGGATGATGAAGATGCGCACGACGAAGCCGGCCGCCACCGCGGCCAGACCCAAGGTCACGATGTAGGGCTGGCCGGCCAATGCATGCATGCACCCCAGGATCAGGAGCAGCGGCAGAAAGGAGTCGGCGATCTGGAGCAAGCTGCGGCCGGTGCGCGGTTCGGCGAACCGTGCCATCTCACGCCGGAGCGAGGCCAACCCCGGCTCGGCCTTGGCGGCCACGGCCTCGGTCAAGTCCGGCGTGCTTTGGCTGCCGTCGGCCGAGCCCGCACCGGCGGCGCGTTTGCGGCCGCTTCGCGGTCGGCATCAAGGCGAGCCTTGCGGCGCGCCGCCAGTTCGCCTTGGACCACCGGGATCACCTCCCCGGCCGCGCTGCGTTGGGCGACCGTACCGCTCCCGACCAAGCGCTGAGCGTTGGTCAGAAGGGTCGCGAGATCGGTGTCGGTCATCTGGGGGATCTTCTCGATCACCGCCATCGCGCCTCCTCGGCCTTCACGGCCCCTGACTTCACCGGCCCTGACTTCACGACCCTGACTTCACGACCCTGATCCGCGCTTCGCGGTCGCCGCTCGGCGGCGCCCGCGCAGCGCGGCCCTCCACAGGTCAGACGGCGCGTAGATTGCCGGCTGAAGTCTTGCCACTGCGCTGGTCGCGCTCGAGGTCGAAGCTGACTTTCTGGCCCTCGACCAATTTGGCGAGGCCGGCGCGCTCGACCGCCGAGATGTGGACAAAGACGTCCTTTTCTCCGCTGTCCGGCTGAATGAAGCCGAAGCCCTTTTGGATGTTGAACCATTTGACGGTGCCGACGGCCATGGAAGCCTCCATTCGCAACAGGTAAGCAGCCGCGCGAAACTGCGCGGAAGATCAATTTTCAGAGGTCGGAAAACACGGGACCGATCGGCGTCAGAACACGCCGTGATTAGAGTCGCCCGCGCCTAGGAAAATCGGTCTCACAGAGATAGGATCGGCGCGGACGTGTGGCAAGCGAATTTGCCGGGCTCGCGACAAAAAGTCTGCGGGGGTGCTGTCGTTTTTCTGGCGATGGCCTTGTAGTCGTCCACCCTATGAACCACCTAGGCAAAGCGATTGCGGCGCCGGGGTAATCGCGCGGGTTTGAGATGTATTTCCTCCCCGGTCCAGGATGACCCGCATGGCTGCTCGATTTCGAGGCGTGCGCGCACCCGTGGAGTCCAGCCGCTCCCAGCCGCCATCACCCACCCCCGATGTGAGCAGCGGGCCCGTGGCGAGCGCCGGCGTCGCGCCCCGCCCTCCTGGCCGACCCAGTTCTGATGTGGAATCGCTGCACGCGTTCGCCGTCGGCCAGCTGGTCCAGTATGCGCCCTCGCCCTACGACAAGGCCACGTCAGGCGGCGTGTACCGGGTCATGCGCCTGCTGCCGCCAGAGCGGACCGGGCCTCAATATCGCATCCAGAGTACGCGCGACGGCCAGGAGCGCGTTGCGCCGCAATCCAGCCTGGCGATATGCGCCGGCTCGACCTGAGGGTCAGCGCCAGCTCCGCGGAATGCGCACGGCGACCCGCGTGCCGACCTCGGGCACGCTGTGGACGTCGATCACGCCGTTGAGCTGGCGGACGAAGGCGGCGACCAGCCCGGCGCCGCTGCCCGGCGCGCTGCCCTCGGGATAGCCGACGCCGTCATCGGTGACCGCCAGCTCATAGACCCCGCCGCCCAGCTCGAACGTGACCTCGATCTGCCCCCGGGCGCGGCGGGGCGGGAAGGCATGTTTGACCGCGTTGGTCACCAGCTCGTTCAGGATCAGTCCCAGCACCAGCGCCGTCCGGGCGTCGACACGGATCCGGGCCAGGTCCACCACCAGCTCGATCGGGCGCGCGCAAATCAGGGTCGACCGGAAGTCCTGGCACAGGTCGGCAAAAAACGCGCCCACGTCGACGGTCTCAGCCCCGCCGCCGTTCTCGCAGCGCAGGAAGCGGTCATGCAGGCGTGCGACGACCTTGATCCGCTCGCGCAGGCCGCCCAGCAGCTCGGCATAGCGCGCGGCCGGGATGGCACCGGCACCCAATTGGCCGGCCTCGCGGTCCAGGAGGCCCAGGACGATCTGGATATTGTTCTTGACCCGGTGATTCATCTCCGCAAGCAGCGCCACCTTGGAGTCCTCGGCCTGCTTCAGCGCCAGCCCGGCGTCGCGCAAGGCCTCGACGGCCCAGCTCGCGCCGAACCCGACGAAGCCATAGAGCAGCAGGTCGACCGGCACGCCACCGATCAGCCCCCGGCCGGAGGCGACGCCGCCGATCACCGTGACATAGAACCCGGTCCCGCGGCCGGCCAGCAGCGAGCAGCCCAGGATCGCCGGCAGGAACACCAGCAGGGGATGATCGTACAGGTCGCCGCCCGCCGCTGCCCGGCCGGCCAGCGACAGCCCGAACAGCAGCGTGGCGACCGTATAGCACCAGGACAGCGGCACCCGGTCGAAGAAGCGCTGCGCGCTGACCAGGTCAGACGTCATGGCAACCTCACCTTCGGCAATCTTCCCTCGGCGCGGCGCAAGCAGCGTCGCGGGCGGAAGTGTCGTCACAAAGGATGGTCAAAATGAGGCGGGCGCTGCCCGGGGGGGGAGCGGCCGCCGGTGTCAAGCCGCCGGTCGCGTGTCAGGGCGCAGCGGCCGCGGGGTCCGGGGGCGGGGCCCGCCGGTGCAGGGCGCGTAGGAGCCGGAAGCGGCCGACCTGGAGCAGCTGCGGCTCGGTGTGGTGCGGCTCGAACACGGACAGCAGGGCGTTCAGCTCCTCGCGCAGGGCCGCCTTGAATTCGGGCCAACTGCCCTCGGGCAAGGACGACAGCCAGGACAGACGGTCGGCAAGTCGATCGCGCTCGCGCTCAAGTTCCGCAAGCTCGCCCGCTGCCGCGACTTTTTCATGGTCCTCGGCGTAGGCCAGGGCGTCGCGGGATTCTACGATCGCCTGGTCCACCGCCGCCAAGTGAAGCTTGAGATCTTCGATATAGCTGTGTTTGGACATCGCCGTGCCTTTCCCGCACCGACCTGCCCTCCCCTTCCGTCGGACTCGGGCAGACTGTCTTCGTATGTAGGCGCCGCCCACACCGCGTCAAGTTCCCAGCCGCCGTCAAATGCTCTGGCAAACATCAAGATTGGCCGTTTCTTTGGTACTTAAGATAGGTCAATACTGATGTCCGACCGCAACATTACAAACAGTTTAGGAAGCTCGCCTTGCCTTCGTCGCGGGCCGGACCATACCATCCCGGCGATGGCGCAATAAGAACATGCCACGAGCTTCGAGGGATACTATGGAGGCGTTCCGCCTCCATTTTTGTTTGTGATCACCGCGACGACGCCGGCCATCCAACACCGGCCGGCCGGGACTGGCGCGGCGGCCGGTGCCGGTGACGCCTATGCCGCGATCGGTTTCTCGGCCGGCTTCATCCGAACGGCGGAGACCGCCGACGGGGCGGAAGACGCGGCGGGGGCGAGGCCAGCGCTCACGGCATCGGCCATGTCATAGGCGCACTGCCGGGCCAGATCGCCGACCGTGCGGGCACCACCGAGCGCGCTGTCGAGCGCGGCGCGTCCGGCCTCGGCCTGCCAGCTGGCGAGGTCGGCCGGCGTCTTGACCTGGCCCAAGGCGCGCAGCAGATCCAATTGCACCGCCGCACCGTCGGCCTGGGTTTGGACGATGGCGGCGGCGGCATTCGTCCACAGCTCGACCAGGGTGGTCAGGGTGGTCAGGGCCGCCTTGGGTGCCAAGGCCGCCGCCGTGGCATCGCCCAACCCGACGCCGACCCATGCCTGTGCGGCATCGGCAAAGGGGAATGCGCTCGTCCGGTTCGCCATCGCCTGCCTCCCTCATGCGTGGACGGGCGGCCGGAGGCCGGCCCGTCAAGAGGTCATTCAACGACTCGCAAAAGTCGACATGCAATCAAGGAATCGGCCTATGCAACACGGCCAGGTCCGATGGCCCTGGATTATCTATAGTGACGCCGCAGGCATAGAAGCTTTCGAGGATCGCGATGGCCCGGCCTGTGAAAACGCTTCGGCGACCTCTTCACCTGCCATCGCCGCGACGGCGAGAATCCAGATGTTGTGGCAAACTCCGGGCCTAGACACTTTATATTGTTGAAGCCAACAGGAATCACGCTTTTGACAACATTGGAATAAACCGCCGCTATAAGAGCCTGACTCAAAAGTTTTGATTCGGCGTCATGCGGTTGCAAGACGGCGGATCATCAGCTGGATCATCGCCATTTTGATATAAGCGCACGCGGTTGCCGCGTAAGCGCTGTTCTGCGCCCACCTTTGGCTGGGTGGTGTGATCGGCGAGGCTG
>CAZEFK010000214.1:0-12122 GCA_964511405.1 uncultured Comamonadaceae bacterium
GGCGGCGGCTCCAACGCCATGGGGCTGTATCACCCGTTCCTCGACGATCCCGGCGTCCAGATCGTCGCCGTCGAGGCCGCCGGCGACGGCCTCGACACCGACCGCCATGCCGCCGCGATCACCGGCGGCCGGCCCGGCGTGCTGCACGGCAACCGCACCTACCTGCTGCAGGACGGCGACGGCCAGATCCAGGACGCCCATTCGATCTCGGCCGGCCTGGACTATCCCGGCATCGGGCCGGAGCATGCCTGGCTGCACGATGTCGGCCGCATCCTGGTTCGCACACTCCCCGTTCGCGAGGCGCTGGTTGCGTTCCAGCTGTGCAGCCGGCTGGAGGGCATCATACCGGCGCTGGAGCCGAGCCACGCCCTGGCCGAGGTCGCGAAGATCGCGCCCAAGCTGCCGCGCGAGCACCTGATCGTCGTCAACCTGTCGGGCCGCGGCGACAAGGACGTGTTCGCCGTGGCGCACCATTTGGGAGTCGAGCTGTGAGCACCCGCATCGAGCGCCGCTTCGCGGCCTTGCAGGCGGCCGGCCGCGCCGGCCTGGTCGCCTTCGTCACCGCGGGCGATCCCGATGGGGCGACGGCCGACGCCATCCTGGCCGGCCTGCCCGAGGCCGGCGCCGACCTGATCGAGCTGGGCATGCCGTTCAGCGATCCCATGGCCGACGGCCCGGCGATCCAGGCGTCGTCGCTGCGCGCCCTCAAGTCGGGCGCCAGCCTGCGTGCGACCTTGGAGCAGGTGCGCCGGTTCCGCCGCCAGGACGACGACACGCCGCTGATCCTCATGGGCTATTTCAACCCGATCCACAGCTACGGGCCGCAGGCCTTCGTGGCTGACGCCAAGGCCGCCGGGGTCGACGGCCTGATCGTGGTCGACCTGCCGCCCGAGGAGGATCCGGAGCTGTGCCTGCCGGCGCGCGCCGCCGGCCTCGACTTCATCCGCCTGGCGACGCCGACCACCGACGAGCGCCGGCTGCCGGCCGTGCTGCGCAACAGCTCGGGCTTCCTCTACTACGTGTCGATGACCGGCATCACCGGCGTCGGCGCGCCCGACCTGGCGCAGGTCGCCGGGCGGGTCGGGACGCTGCGCGCCAAGGCTGGCCTGCCGGTTGCCGTCGGCTTTGGCATCCGCAGTGCCGAGCAGGCTGGTGCGGTCGCGGCCTTCGCCGACGCGGTGGTGGTGGGCTCGGCCCTGGTCGAGCAGGTGGCCAATGCTCCGGACGGACCGGCGGCGGTGGCCGGCGTACTGGGGCTGGTGCGCAGCTTGGCGGCGGGCGTGCGCTCGGCGCGCCGGACTGTGGCCGCCGGCTGATCGTCCGACCACTGACGACTGGACAGGGGCCGCCGCCCGCGCCGATGCTGGACACCGTCCGGCATCGGAGGCGGCCCCTATGCGCGCAATCGGATCCGGCCGAGCGCGCCCGGCATTACGCCGAGGTCACCGAGCGCTACCTGGACGCCCGGCCGCAGATCTATCTCTACAACTTCAGCTAGATCTGGGCGGTCAGTGCCAAGCTCCAGGGCTTCGTGCCCTATCCCGACGGCCTGATCCGCCTGCGCGGGGTGACGCTGCGCTAAATATCAGGCACAAAAGGCGGATAGGAGATTGGGCCGGATCGTCGTGATGGCCGACCGCTTGCTTGCCGGATCCGATCGTGCCGAGGCTTTGTCGCGTGCTTATGTTCAGGCGATCGCCGCGGGCGCGGGCTACGTTGTCGCAATGATGGATTTCGACCGGGACGGTGTCGACCTGCAGATCCATGCCGGTGGTGCGATGCGGCCGGCCCTTGGGCTGCAGCTCAAGGCAACCGGGAATCTGGGAGAGGTTGCGCAGGGCGCCTTCCGCTTTCCGCTCAAGCGCCGCAACTACGACATGTTGCGGATCCCGACGCAGACGCCGCGGTTGCTCATCGTCCTCGACCTTCCGAAGGATGAGGCGGACTGGTTGCAGGTGACCGCGGAACAGATGGTTCTGAGGCGTTGCGCGTATTGGGTTTCCTTGAACGGGCTGCCGGATACAGACAACAAGGAGAGCGTCACGGTCGATGTTCCGATCGCCCAACGCTTTGATGTCGACGCGTTGCGTGCCTTGATGGGGCAGTCCAGGACAGGAACGATCCGATGAGAGCGGCAATTCTCGATGCCGAGTCGCTGCGCGCAGTGTCGCCCACCGCGCTTGCCGCCTATGCCCGCGGGGAGGGATGGCGCAAGGCAGAAGGATACGGCGCGCATGCGGATGTTTATGGCGCGCCGGGAAAGCCCGAGATCGTGGTGCCGCGCACCGACCGGCTTGGCGACTATCCGACGGTGGTGGCCAAGCTCATCGGCATCTTTGCGATGGACGCCGGGCGGGACGAGTTGGCGACCTACCGGGACCTGATCGGCGCCGATCGCGACGTCGTGCGAGTTCGGGCCGCGGGTGCGGACGATGACGGGGCGGTGCCGATTGATGCTGGGGTCGAGATCGTGTCCCAGGCTCGACAGCTCCTGCTCGCGGCAGCATGTGCCGCGCGGTCGCCGCAGGCCTTGTACCGGGCCGGGGCCAATCGGGAGGCCAGCGACTACATGCGGCGGGTCAAGTTGGGGCAAACCGAGCAGGGGAGCTTCGTGGTCACCCTGCTGGCGCCGGTTCCGCCGCTGCTGCAACCGCAGCTCGATCCGGCCTGGGATGGGTTCGACGACGAGCCCTTCGAGCGCCAGGTGACCCGGCGCCTCGTCGGAGCGCTGCAGGCGTCGCGCCATGCCGTCGAGCTGACGGCGTCAGGAGAGGGCGCGGGCGCCTTCGAGACTGCGATCGGCGCCGGGGTCAGCGCCAACCTCTGTGAGGCCGTCGCGGGGCTGATCGAGCCTTCCGGCGACTTGGACATCAGCGTGACGTGGGCACGCACGCGGCCGACGCCCGACGTCCAGAGCCGGATTGCGTTCTCCGCGGGCGATGCCGAGATCCTCAGGGAGGCGGCACGGACGTTCCGGGCGCGCCATCCGAGGCCGGACGTCTCGCTTTACGGCACGGTCCATCAGCTCAGGCGCGATCAGGACGAGATCGATGGGCTGGTCACGCTGAAAGCAATCATGGACGGGCGCCAGCAGTCCGTCAGGGCCGTGCTCGACCAAGCCAACTACAGCATTGCCGTTCGGGCGCATGAAGCCAAGGCGCTGGTCATGGTCAAGGGCGACCTCGAACGGATCGGACAACGCTGGCAGATGGTCAATGCCAGCGTCACCGAGCTGGGCGGCGACGACGGGTCGGACGAGCGTCCCGCCGAGTAGGTTCGAGGGAGGCGATGGAATCTGTCCATCTGAAGCCCGCCAGAGAAGGTGCGCCCCACCGACGAGCGCCGGCTGCCGGCCGTGCTGCGCAACAGCTCGGGCTTCCTCTACTACGTGTCGATGACCGGCATCACCGGCGTCGGCGCGCCCGACCTGGCGCAGGTCGCCGGGCGGGTCGGGACGCTGCGCGCCAAGGCTGGCCTGCCGGTTGCCGTCGGCTTTGGCATCCGCAGTGCCGAGCAGGCTGGTGCGGTCGCGGCCTTCGCCGACGCGGTGGTGGTGGGCTCGGCCCTGGTCGAGCAGGTGGCCAATGCTCCGGACGGACCGGCGGCGGTGGCCGGCGTACTGGGGCTGGTGCGCAGCTTGGCGGCGGGCGTGCGCTCGGCGCGCCGGACTGTGGCCGCCGGCTGATCGTCCGACCACTGACGACTGGACAGGGGCCGCCGCCCGCGCCGATGCTGGACACCGTCCGGCATCGGAGGCGGCCCCTATGCGCGCAATCGGACTGATGCTGCTGCTGGCGGCGGGGCTCGCGGCCCCGGCGTCGGCGGCGACCCTGCGGATCGGGATCCAGGAGGACCCCGAGGCCATGGACCCGATGGTCGGGACCAGCTTCGTCGGCCGGGTCATCTATGCCGGCCTGTGCGACAAGCTGATCGACGTGGCGCCCGACTTGAGCTTCGTGCCGCAGCTCGCCACCGGCTGGTCGTGGAGCGCCGACGCCCGGGCGCTGACCCTGACGCTCCGGCCTGATGTGGTCTTCCATGACGGCACGGCCTTCGACGCCGCCGCGGTCAAGGCCAACATCGAGCGCTACAAGACCACGCCCGGGTCGATGCGCAAGGGCGAGCTGGCACCGGTCCAGGCGGTCGAGGTCGTCGATCCGAGGACGGTGCGCATCCAGCTGTCCGAGCCCTATGCGCCGCTCCTGGCGGTGCTGGCCGACCGTTCGGGCATGATGGTCTCGCCCAAGGCCATGGCCGATCCGCAGTTCGCGCAGCATCCGGTGTGCGCCGGGCCGTTCGCCTGGGTCGAGCGGCGGGCCAACGAGCGCATCGTGCTCAAGCGCTTCGACCGCTACTGGGACCCTGATGCGGTCAAGCTGGACGAGATCGACTACCTGCCGATCGCCGATCCGTCGGTGCGGCTCGTGAACCTGCAAAGCGGTGCCCTCGACATCGTCGAGCGGCTGAACCCGACCGACGTGGCCAAGGCCCGCGCCGACAGCCGCCTGCGGGTGCTGGAGACCACGGCGCTCGGCTATTATCTGGTCTCGATCAACCTCAATCACGGCCCGCGGTCGGAAACGCCGCTGGGCCGGGATCTGCGGGTGCGCGAGGCGCTGGAGCTGGCGATCGACCGCAATGCCCTCAACCAAGTGGTGTTCGACGGCCGGTTCGCGCCGACCAACCAGCCCCAAGCCGTGGGCAGCCCGTATTATGACGCGGCGCGGCCGATGCCCCAGCGCGATGTCGCCAAGGCCAAGGCGCTGCTGGCGGCGGCCGGCCACCCCCATGTCGCGTTCACGTTCTCGGTCGGCAACACCCCGACCGGCCTGCAGGTCGCCCAGGTGCTGCAGTCGATGGTCGCCGAGGCCGGCTTCGACATGAAGATCGAGGCGATGGAGCCGGTGACCGTGACGGCCAACGCCGAGAAGGGCGACTACGAGATGGCGTTCGCGATCTGGAGCGGGCGCGTCGACCCCGACCAGAACCTGTCGATGTGGGCCGCCTGCAACGGCTTCCTGAACTGGGGCCGGTACTGCGATCCTGAGGTCGACGCGGCGCTGCGCCAGGCGCGCGTCGTGACCGATCCGGCCGAACGCGCCCGGCATTACGCCGACGCTGCCGAGCGCTACCTGGACGCCCGGCCGCAGCTCTATCTCTACAACTTCAGCTGGATCTGGGCGGTCAGCGCCAAGCTCCGGGGCTTCGTGCCCTACCCCGACGGCCTGATCCGCCTGCGCGGGGTGGCGCTGCCGTGATCGGACGAGGGCTGCCGCCCGCTCAATCCTCCCCGACCGGCGCCGTCGTCGACACTGCGGCTGGGGCCGCGGCCCGCTGCCGGGCCGCCAGGCGGCGCACCACCACATAGAAGACCGGTGTGAACAGCAGGCCGAAGCCGGTCACGCCCAGCATCCCGAAGAACACGGCGGTGCCCAGCGACTGGCGCATCTCGGCGCCGGCGCCCGACGCGACCGCCAGCGGCACCACGCCCAGGATGAAGGCGAACGAGGTCATCAGGATCGGCCGCAGCCGGGTCCGCGCCGCGTCGATCGCGGCCTCGACGCGGTTGCGGCCTTCGTGCTCGGCCTGGCGGGCGAATTCCACGATCAGGATGGCGTTCTTGGCGGCCAGGCCGACCAGCACGACGAAGCCGACCTGGCCCAGGATGTCGACGGTCATGCCGCGCAGGAGCAGGCCGGAGACGGCGGCCAGAAGGCACATGGGCACGATCAGCACGACCGAGAACGGCAGCGACCAGCTTTCGTACTGGGCGGCCAGCACCAGGAACACGAAGACCACCGCCGCCCCGAACACCAGGATGCCGGTGTTGCCCGCCAGCTTCTCCTGGTAGCTCAAGTCGGTCCACTCGAAGTCGAAGCCGTCGGGCAGCCGCTCGTGCGCCAGCTTTTCCATGGCGGCCAGGGCGTAGCCGGTCGACACCCCGGGCAGCAGGTTCCCCTGCAGCTCGGCGGCGGGATAGAGGTTGTAGCGCGGCACCCGGTAGGGGCCGGTGCGGCTGGTGAACTGGGCGACCGAGCCGATCGGCACCATCTTGCCGGCGCTGTTGCGCGTCTTCAGGTTCGCGATGTCGCGCAGGTCCTCGCGGAACGGCCCGTCGGCCTGGGCCGTGACCCGGTAGGTGCGGCCCAGGAAATTGAAGTCGTTGATATAGGCCGAGCCCAGATAGACCTCCAGCGTCTGGAACACCTGGGACGGCGACACGCCCAGCATCTCGGCGCGCACCCGGTCGATGTCGGCATAGACCTTGGGCGTCGAGATGTTGAACAGCGAGAACACGCCGGTCAGCCCCGGCACCTGGTTGGCCGCGGCCACCAAGTCCTGGGTCGCGGCCTGCAGGGCGGGCAGGCCGCGGCCGCGGCGGTCCTCGATCATCATCTTGAAGCCGCCGGCATTGCCGATGCCGCGCACCGGCGGCGGCGGGATCACCAGGATGAAGGCCTCCTGGATCGCCGACAGCCGGCGCCGCAGGTCGGCCAGGATATGGTCGGCGCTGAGGCCCTTGGCTTCGCGCTCGGCGAACGGCTTGAACGGCGTGAAGATGGCGCCGGCGTTGGGCGCGTTGGTGAAGGTGGCGCCGTCGAAGCCGGCGAACGGCACGGCATGGGCGATGCCGTCGGTGTGCAGCACGATGTCGGTGGCCTTGCGCACGACCGCGTCGGTGCGCGCCAGCGACGAGCCCGGCGGCAGCTGGACCACGACGATCAGGTAGCCCTGGTCCATGGCCGGGATGAAGCCGGTGGGCGCGCGGGCGAACTGCCAGCCGGTCAGGGCGATCAGCCCGCCATAGACCACCAGCATCAAGGCCGCGACCCGGATCAGGCGGCGGGTCAGGCCGCCATAGCCCGAGGCCAGCCGGTCGAAGCCGCGGTTGAACCCGTGGAAGAAGGCCCGGACCGGCCGCAGCAGCGGCGATGGCCGCTTGGGATGGGCGTCGTGCGGCTTGAACAGCACGCCGCACAGGGCCGGGCTCAAGGTCAGCGAGACGAAGCAGCTGATCGCGGTGGCGGTCGCGATGGTGACCGCGAACTGGCGGAAGAACTGGCCCTGGATGCCGCTGATGAAGGCGGCCGGGATGAACACCGCGCCGAGCGTGAGCGCGATGGCGATCAGGGCGCCGCCGACCTCGTCCATGGTCCGGTGCGCCGCCTCCTTGGGGCTGAGGCCCAGGCGCAGGTTGCGCTCGACGTTTTCGACCACGACGATGGCGTCGTCGACGACGATGCCGATCGCCAGCACCAGCCCGAACAGCGACAGGTTGTTCAGGCTGAAGCCGGCGGCCGAGAGCACGATGAAGGTGCCGATCAGCGAGATCGGGATGGCCAGGATCGGCACCACCGAGGCCCGCCAGGTCTGCAGGAACAGGATGACCACCACGACCACCAGGGCGACGGCTTCCCAGATCGTCTTGATCACCTCGTTCACCGACTCGGCGATGAACTGGGTCGGGTTGTAGACGACGTCGTAGGCCACGCCCGCGGGGAACGACGCCTTCAGGTCCTCCATGGTCGCCAGCAGCAGCTGGGCGGTGGCCAGGGCGTTGGAGCCGGGCAGCTGGTAGATCAGCATCGGCACGGCCGTCCGCGTGTCCAGATAACCGTTGGCGCCGTAATCCTGGGCGCCCAGCTCGACCCGGCCGATGTCGCGGATGCGCGTGACTCGGCCATCGGGGTCGGTGCGCACCAGGATGTTCGCGAACTGGCGCGGATCAGTGAGGCGCCCCAAGGTCTCCACGCTGAGCTGGAAGGCCCCCTGGTGCGGCACCGGCGGCTGGTCGAGCTGGCCCGAGGCCACCTGCACGTTCTGGGCCTGCAGCGCCGCGACGACGTCCGATGCCGTCAGGCCGCGCGCCGCGATGCGGTCGGGGTCGAGCCAGATCCGCATGGAATAGTCGCGGGCGCCGAAGATCACGACGTCGCCGACGCCGTGCAGGCGCGCCAGCACGTCGCGCACCTGCAGGGTCGCGTAGTTGGAGAGATAGAGCTGGTCGCGGCTGCCGTCCGGCGAATACAGATGGATCACCATCAGCATGTCCGGCGAGCTTTTCTTCACCGTGGTGCCCAGGCGCTGGACGGTGTCGGGCAGGCGCGGCGTGGCGATCGCGACGCGGTTCTGCACCAGCACCTGAGCGGTGTCGAGATTGGTGCCGAGCGCGAAGGTGATGGTCAGGCTGAGCTTGCCGTCGCCGGTCGCCTGGCTGACCATGTACAGCATGTTCTCGACGCCGTTGACCTCCTGCTCGATCGGCGTCGCGACGGTCTGGCTGACGACTTCGGCCGAGGCGCCCGGATATTGCGCGCTGACCACGATGGTCGGCGGCGCGATCTCGGGATATTGCGCGACCGGCAGCCGGAAATAGGCGAAGCCGCCGATCAGCACGATGAAGATCGACAGCACCGCGGCGAAGATCGGCCGCTCGATGAACAGGTGCGAGAACTTCATCGGTTGCCTAGCCCTGGGTATCGGCGACGATGGTGCCGGGCTGGGGGGTGACCTTGGCGCCGGGGCGGGCCCGCATCAGCCCGTCGATGATGATCCGGTCGCCCTCGGCCAGGCCGCTGCGCACCACGCGCAGGCCGTCGATCATCGGGCCGGGGCGAACCACCTTGGGCTCCACGGTGCCGTCGGCGGCGACCGTCAGCACCATCCGGCGGCTCTGATCGGTCAGCACGGCGCTGTCCGGCACCAGGACCGCCTTGTAGCGATCGGAGGCCGGCTGCCGGATCCGGCCGAACATGCCGGGCGCAATGAAGTTGCCGGGATTGGGCAGGGCGGCGCGCGCCCGGATGGTGCCGGCGCCGCGGTCGAGCTGGTTGTCGATGAAATCAAGCACGCCGTCATGATCGAAGCTCTTCTCGTCGCTGAGCCTGACCTGGATCGGGATCTTGCGGTCGCGGGTCAGCAGCACCTCGCCCTTGGCGATGGCGCGCTGGTAGCCGAGATAGTCGGCTTCGCTCATGTCGTAGACAAAATAGATCGGGTTCAGCGACACGATGCTGGCCAGGAGGGTCGAGGTGCCGCCCGATCCGCCATTGACCAGGTTGCCGACGCTGACCTGGTGGGCGCCGATGCGGCCGCCGATCGGCGCCGTGATGTGCGTGAACTCCAGATCGAGCTCGGCCGAGCGCTGGGCGGCGCGGGCGGCCTCGGTGGCGGCAACCGCCTCGCGCATGTCGGCCGTACGCTCGTCAAAGGTGCTCTGGGCCGCGAAGTCGCGTGCCGCCAGCGCGCCGGTGCGCGTGAGCTGGCGGTTGGCGAGGTCGACCTTGGCCTGGTTCGAGGCGACCTGGGCCTTGGCCGAGGCCAGGGCCGCCTCGTAAGGCCGGGGGTCGATCACGAACAGCAGGTCGCCCTTGTTGACCAGCTGGCCGTCGGTGAAGTGGATCTCGGTCAGATAGCCGCTGACCCGCGCCCGCAAATCCACCGCATCCACCGCCGCGAACTGGCCGGTGTACTCGTCCTGCTCGACCACGTCGCGCACCACGACCGGCGCGACGGTCACAGGCGGCGGCCCGCCCTGGGCGGCAGCCGGCTGCCCGGGCAGCAGCCCCAGCACTGCCAGCGCGGCCGCGGCGACCAGTGTCCGGCCGTTGATTCGAGGACAAACCGCATGGATCATGGCACAGGCCTCTGGCACGCCGAGACCCCGGACAGTCGGCGGTGGCGCAATCGGCCATAACACCTATGCGCAATTATGCGGTATCGACCGCCCCGGGGCCCCGATTACTCACGGCACCCGACCATGATTTGTGCAGCGCGTCAAGGTAGCGGGGACGGGGTAGCGGGGGCGGGGCCGGCCGTCTCCGGCGGCGGGCGGCCAGGGCCGCCAGGCCGGCCGCCAGCAGCGCCGCCGTGGCGGGCTCGGGCACCGCGGTCAGCACCCGGACGTCGGTGAAGCGGAAGTCGACGGCGTCGTCGGTGCTGAGCAGGCCGCCCGGCCAGATGAATGCGATCTCGGTGGTCGGGGCGAACAGGGCGCCGACGAAGCCGTCGAACGTCGTGCTCTCGCCATGGCGGACCATGGTGACCGGCACGCCCCAGAGGTCGAGCGCGTGGGCGGGCGAGGCGCCCTGGGCGGCGTGCACGTCGGCGGCGAAGCCGACCACGGCCATCGGCAAGGTCAGGATATATTCGTAGGCGCCGGCGCAAGGAAAGATGTCGCTGCGGCATTCGAAGTGGCCGGCGATGGTTCCGGCGCCGAGCTCGAGCGGCGGAAAGTCGGCGAGGCCGGCCTGGTCCAATCGCTGGATGCCGACGCCGGCGGGCTGGAACGGGCGGTCGGCGCCGGCGATCAGGGCGGCCCATTGGGCCGGGTCCAGGATCGGCGTGGCTGCGGCCGGCGTCGCGGCCGCCAGGCCGGCTGCAAGCAGAATTGCGGTCAGGCGCACGACCCCCTCCCTCGTTGCGGTGCCCTCGACCGCAACCAACGTTCGAGGACGGCGGCCGGCCGAACCGCTACAGCGTGCGCACGAAGCCTTCGCGGATCAGGCCCCGCACCATGGACAGCTTGCTCTCGTCGGCCAGGCCCTGCAGGTCGCGCGGGCGGAAGCTCGGCGTCGAGAGGGCGAAGATCAGGGTCGGCCGGATCACGGCGGGATAGGCGATCGCCGCGGACTGGCAGATCAGGTGGACCTGGGCGCCGGCGTCGACCAGCCGATAGACCAGGTGCGGGCGGGCGCCGACCGGCGTGTCCAAGGTCAGCCGTGACAGGCCGGCGAGTTGGGCGATCTGACCGTCGAGTTCGCCGGCCCGGGTCCGGATGAAGTCCAAGGCCAGGGTGTCGAGGACCCGGTCGGGCTTGCCCGCCGCGCCGAGGCGCCGCACGAGGTCGGCGAAGGTGGCGTGCACGGTCTCCGGGTCGTGATCGGAATTGGCGAAGCCGACCGGCAGGTTGCGGCGGAACGCCGGATCCTCCAGGCATAGCATGGCAACCGTCTCGATCATCAGCTCGGCCCAGGTCTTGGCCATCACCGTCAGGGTGATGTGCAGCGACGCCTGGTCGGTCGAGCGGGCGTCGTGCATCAGGCCGCGCGGACAGTAGAACAGGTCGCCTTGGTGGAGCGTGAACTCGGCCGACACCGGGCCGGGCTTGTCGCGCTCGCGGACATAGTCCTGCTGGATCAGCGGCAGCTCGATCTTGGTGTCGTAGGTCGCCCAGCGCTTGGAGCCGGCGACCTGCAGGATGAAGACGTCGTAGCAGTCGTAGTGGGCGTGGAAGCCCTGGGCGCCGGGCGGCGTCAGATAGACGTTGGCCTGCAGGGGGCAGCTGAAGCGCTGTTCGGCGGCGTGGACGAGGGCGGCGACACCGGGCGGGCTCGGCCGCAGATGATTGAGCACGATGGTGGCGCCGTCGGCGAAGCGCTGGAACGCCCGCCGGGCGTCGAGCTGGCCGTCGGCGAAGCAATAGTCGCGATGATCGAGGTCCTGGCGCGCATCGACCAGCACGACGTCCGGGTGTCTGGGCGACTGGGTCGCGATATGGCGCTCGATCGCGGCAATATCGAGCAAGTCGCCGTAATAATCCGGATCGCGGCGCTCGACCAGCAGCGTGCGGCGCTCGTAGTAGTCCTTGAAGAAGGTGGCGGTGTCGACCGGCTGAATGATCCAATCGAAACTCAGGTCATCGCGCATCAATAATCAGATCCCACCGCCCAGACTGCGGACTTCACTGTCCACGATCGGTGCCAAGCATGCGCGCTGCGACCAAGCATCGCAAGCGGCTCGCTGCCGCACTGGACAGGCCGGATTCCGCCTTTGCATCGGATGGAGTTGTGACGGCAGCGAGCCAGCAATTAGTAAATATGCTATATGGCAGGCAATGGAACCAAATTTGACTTGATTCGGCTGTTTTTTCGACAGATCATCGTACGCAGGCCAAAAATCGGCTTGGGAGACCCAAAACATGTCCAGCATCAATACCAACAACAACGCGCTCGTCGCGTTGCAGAACCTGACATCGACGCAGAACGCCCTGGCGACGTCGCAGCGGCGGGTCAGCACCGGCTACAGCGTGTCCAGCGCGCTCGATAACGGTGCGGTGTTCGCCATCGCCCAGAGCATCCGGACCGACATCGCGGGCTTGGCCGGCGTCAACCAGCAGCTGC
>CAZEFK010000215.1:0-12092 GCA_964511405.1 uncultured Comamonadaceae bacterium
CGAAGGTGCCGATGTGCGGCAGGCCCGAGGGGCCGTAGCCGGTCTCGAACAGCACATAGCCCTTGACCGGAGCCTTGCCCTCCAGCCGGGCGAGCAGCTTGCGCGCTTCCTCGAACGGCCAAGCCTTGGCGCCCTGCGCCAGCATGCGGATATCAGCGGTTTCCATGGCCCGGACCATAGCCGCCGAGGCCTGGGCCTGCCACGCTTAAGTCCTCCTGTGCGCTTGTGCTGCGGGCTCGCCCTCCCGATAGTCGGGCGATGGGCAGTCCAAGCGCGCTTCCGGACCTCGACCCGGCCCGCCTGCTCGCCGGTGTGCCGGCGCTGGTGGCCGGCGTCAGCGTCGCCGCCTGGCTGTCGGCCGACGGCGAGGTCGACGAGATCGGCTTCCCGGAGGCCCGCACCCGCCTGGCCGGCGGTCCGCCGCCGCTGGTTCTGCATGCCCGGGCGCTGGCGCGCAAGCTCGACCTGCCCGGTCTGCCCGCCCTGGACCTCTTGGAGCTGCTGGCCTTCGTGCGGCCGGCCGAGCCCTGCGTGCCGACCCCGCGCGGCCTGGCGCGGCATCTGGGGCTGCCGATCCCCCACGATGCCATCGGCGAAGCCGTGCTGCTGCAGGACGCGGCGGCGCAGCTGCTGCGCGAGCTGGCGGCGACGCCGGACGGCGATGCCGCCGCGATCGCCGAGACCATGGCGCGGGCCGGCTGGCCGTGGGGCCCGGCGGTCACCGCGGCGCTCGGCCGCGCCGGCCGCGCCGAGACCGGCTGGCAAGTGTGGCGGTCGCTGCCCGAGATCAGCGAGCATGCGCCGCCGCCTCCCGCCGGCAACAAGCCGGTCGATCCCGCCGAGGCGCGGCGGCGGCTGGCCCAGCTGCTGGGCCGCGACGCCGAGGCCCGGCCCAGCCAGGCCGACTACGCCGCTGCGGTCGCCGCCGCCTTTGCCCCGCGCGCCGCGCCGGACCAGCCCCAGGCGGTGCTGGCCGAGGCCGGGACCGGCGTCGGCAAGACCCTGGGCTATCTGGCGCCGGCCACCCTGTGGGCCGAGCAGAACCAGGGCCCGGTGTGGGTGTCGACCTACACCCGCAACCTGCAACACCAGATCGACGCCGAGCTCGACCGCGTCTATCCCGACGCCGCGGTCAAGCGGCTCAAGGCCGTGCTGCGCAAGGGCCGCGAGAACTATCTGTGCCTGCTGAACCTGGAAGAGGCGGTGCGCGGCCTCGCCACCCGGCCGGCCGACGCGGTGTGGCTGGGGCTGGTCGCGCGCTGGGCCCGGCGCACCCGCGACGGCGATTTCTCCGGCGGCGACTTCCCGGGCTGGCTGCCCGACCTGGCCGGCCGCGGCCGCACCTTCGGCCTGGCCGACCGACGCGGGGAATGCATCTACGCGGCCTGTCCGCATTTCGACAAATGCTTCATCGAGCGCAGCGTCCGCCGCGCCCGCCGCGCCGACATCGTGGTCGCCAACCATGCCCTGGTGATGATCCAGGCGGCGATCGCCGGCGACGACGACGCCGTGCCCAGCCGGCTGGTGTTCGACGAGGGCCACCACCTGTTCGAGGCCGCCGACAGCGCCTTCTCCAGCCACCTGTCGGGTGCCGAGGGCGAGGATCTCCGGCGCTGGCTGCTGGGTCCGGAGGGCGGCAGCCGCAGCCGCGCGCGCGGCCTGAAGCGCCGGCTGGAGGACCTGGTCGAAGGCGACGACCACCTGGTCCGGCTGCTGACCGAGGCGCTGCAGGCGGCGCGCGCGCTGCCTGGCGAGAGCTGGGGCGCGCGCGTGGCCGACAGCCGGCCAAGCGGCCCGATCGAACGCTTCCTGGAGCGCGTCCATGCCCAGGTCCTGGCGCGCACCGACGGGGTCGGCGACGGCCATGCCCGCGAGACCGACCTGGATCCGCCGGTCGCCGGCCTGGTCGAGGCCGGCGCCGACGCCGGCCAAGCGCTGGGCGCCATCCGCCGGCCGCTGATGGCCCTGCGGACCCGGCTGCTGGCGCAGCTGGACGACGAGGCCGACGAGCTGGACAGCGCGACCCGCCAGCGCATCGAAGCGATCGGCCGCAGCCTGAACCGCCGCGCCATCCTGCCGCTGCAGGGCTGGGAGGCGATGCTCGCCGACCTGGCACGCGCGACGCCGCCCGAGTTCGTCGACTGGCTGGCGGTCGAGAACGCCGGGCGCCGCGACATGGAGGTCGGCATGCACCGGCGCTGGGTCGACCCGACCCGGCCGTTCGCCGCGGCGGTGGCGACGCCGGCCCATGGCCTGCTGGTGACCTCGGCGACCCTGACCGACGGCACCGGCGATACCGAGCGCGACTGGCTGAGCGCCGAGCTGCGCGCCGGCGCCCCCCACCTGGCCGCGCCGCCGATGCGGGTGGCGGTGCCGTCGCCGTTCGACTATGCCGCCCAGACCCGGGTGTTCGTGATCACCGACGTGCGCCGCGACGACCCGGCGCAGGTGGCGGCCGCCTATCGGTCGCTGTTCCTGGCCGCGGGCGGCGGCGCGCTCGGGCTGTTCACCGCGATCGGCCGGCTGCGCCAGGTCCATGCCCGCATCGCCCCGGCCATGGACCAGGCCGGGTTGCCGCTGCTGGCCCAGCATGTCGACGCCATGGAGACGACGGCGCTGATCGACATCTTCCGCGCCGAAGAGGATGCCTGCCTGTTGGGCACCGACGCCGTGCGCGACGGCGTCGACGTGCCGGGCCGCTCGCTGCGGCTGATCGTGTTCGACCGCGTGCCCTGGCCCCGGCCCGACATCCTGCACCGGGCGCGTCGCGCCGCCTTCGGCGGCACCGGCTATGATGACATGCTGACGCGCCTCAAGCTGCGTCAGGCGTTTGGCCGGCTGGTCCGGCGGGCCTCCGATACCGGCGTCTTCGTCATGCTCGACAGCCGGCTGCCGAGCCGGCTGCTGGGCGCCTTCCCCGCCGGCGCGCCGGTGGCCCGGGTCGGGCTGGCCGAGGCGGTGGCCGAGACCCGCGCCTTCATGGCAGCAACCGCGCCTTGATCGCGACGAATTCCTCGTCCAACGTGGCGCCCGCCAACCGAGAGGACGTCATGATCGGCCCCCACGCCGCGCTCGTCTACACCATGGTCCTGCTGTCGATGGCCGACCGCGAGATGACCGACGCCGAGATCCGCACCATGCAGGAGGTGATCGGCTTCCTGCCCAGCTTCCGCGAGTTCGACCTCGACACCCTGCCCGAGATCGCCAATGGCTGCGTGGACCTGCTGCGCAAGACCGACGGCCTGGATGTGGCGATCGAGCAGATCAAGGCCGCGCTGCCCAAACGGCTGCGCGAAACCGCCTATGCGCTCGGCTGCGACGTCGTCGCCTCGGACGGCGAGGCGACCCAGGAGGAGCTGCAGCTGCTGGAAATGCTGCGCGACGCCTTCGAGCTCGACCCCCTGGTGACGGCCGCCATCGAGCGCGGCACCCGCGCCCGCTTCACTGCCCTGTAATGGCGCCCAGCGCGTCCATCGCCACGGGCGGCGCCGCCGGCCGCTACCGCCGCGGCATCCTGCTGGTCGGCGCTGCGGCGGCGATCTGGAGCAGCGCCGGGCTGATCGTGCGGTCGGTGTCGGTCGATCCCTGGGCGATGCTGTTCTGGCGCTCGGTCTTCGCCTTCATCTTCCTGGCCGGCTATCTGGTCATCGACGACTGGCGCGGCAACCTGAGAGCGACCCGCCGCATGGGCTGGACGGGCCTTGCGGTCGCGGTCTGCTTCGCGTTGTCGATGACCTGCTTCCTGTTGGCCCTGGACCGGACCAGCGTCGCCAACGTGCTGATCTTCCAGGCCACGGCGCCGTTCATCGCCGCCGCGCTGGCCTGGGCGTTCCTGGGCGAGCGGCTGACCGGCACGACCCTGATGGCGATCGCCGCGACCCTGGTCGGCATCGCCGTCATGGTCTCGGAGTCGGTCGTCGCCGGCCGCCTCTATGGCGACCTGCTGTCGCTGGTCATGGGCTTCGCCTTCGCCGCCACGATCGTGCTGGTGCGGCGCAAGCGGGACCTGGCGATGACGCCGGCGACCACGCTCGCGACCCTGCTGGCCGCGCTCGCCGCCTGGCCGCTGGCGGGCTCGCTCTCGGCCTCGTCGGGCGACCTGATGCTGCTGGGCCTGTTCGGCGTCGGCCAGATGGGCCTGGCCCTGGTCGCCTTCACCGCCGGCGCCCGCCTGCTGCCCGCGGCCGATTCCGGCTTGGTGTCGATGCTGGAGGTGGTGCTGGCGCCGCTCTGGGTCTGGCTGGCCTTCGGCGAAGTGCCGAGCCCCCGCACCCTAGCCGGCGGCGCCATCGTGCTGGCCGCGGTGGCCGCGCACACCCTGGTGGAACGCCGGCGGCTGGCCGGCGGGTAGCCAGCGTTGCACTGGGTTCGGCAGTGTCCCGAGCGGTGAGGCCACAAAAGTGACTAATGCCGTCCGAAGGTGCCCACGATTCGCGGCGCGTTGAGCCTCGATGGCGCGGTTGCCGCGTTTGCTCAGATTGGGCGGACATGGGTAGAAGCGGGAAAAATTGGATTCCGTCAATGGGTTAGACAACCCCGCGGTTCTCAAGGGGAAATGCCGATTGACGAAGGCTTTTCAAGATCCCATCTTGGTATTTGGGAGTGATCGTCGGTCTGGAAATGTTCTTCTCACTACGCAATTTGCTCTGGTGGCAGTATGGAGGGCCCGATAAGAAGCCCAAGCCCGCGTTTGCCACCGAAAAAGAAGCCTACGAATTCTGCCAAAATGCGTACAAAGAAACCGGAGGCGTCACCCCAGAACTGCGGCGCGCTTACGAGTTCTATTTGAAGAATATTGATGACGACTGCCGGCCTTAAACTTGACGCCAATAATCTCAGATTCATTCCGTTGCCAAATGGAGATGCGTTTAAAGATTTCAACTCTGGCGAAGCTGAGATAGATAGAAATCTACAGAAATGCAGTGAGTGGCACAGCTGCCATAGGTCAAGAGTTTTTTGGTAACTGCTCACCCCTTGCCTGATGGGGCAGCGCCGCGAGGCACGGGCTGTGGGTGGAGGCGGCAATACCCGCAAGCTATAGAAATTGGTTGCGTTGACGGGCGGATCATGAGTCAACCTATCCATGACTCAGCCGCCGGATCGATCGCCGCTGTCGCCGTCCGAGAAGGACGCGTTGATTGGTGCGCTGGTGGCGCGAGTTGAGGAGCTGATTGGCGAGCTGTCGGCGCTGCGAGCGGAGAATGCCGAGCTGCGGGCGAAACTGAAGCTGCCGCCGAAGACTCCGGACAATTCGTCGATGCCGCCGTCGAAGGGCGAGAAGCCGAACCGGGCCGAGCGGCGCAAGGCGCAGCGCAAGGGCCGGCCTGGCAGCTTTCGGGCGTTGGCCGCGAACCCGGATCGGACGATCGACGCTTTTGCCGAAGCCTGCCCGCATTGCCAGCATGGTCTGACGCCGTCGGACCAGCCTGATGCGCATGCCTATGATCATGTCGAGTTGCCGCCGATCCGGCCCTTGGTGACGCGGATCAACCGGCACCGCGGGACCTGCCCGTGCTGCCGCAAGGGGTTCAGCGCGCCGGTGCCGGAAGGCCTGGAGCCCGGCTCGCCCTTCGGGCCGGGCCTGTCCTCGCTGATCGTTCACCTGCATGTGACCCAGGCGATCAGCTTCGAGCGGCTGGTGCGCCTGCTCGATGAGATGTTCGGCGTGACGATCAGCGAAGGCGCCATCGCCAACATCCTGGCGCGGGCCGAGCCGGCCCTGACCGCAGCCGCCGCGGCGATCGCCGACGAGGTCCGCGCCAGCCCGGTAATCGCCTCCGACGAGACCTCGGCACGCGTCAAGGGCAAGACCTGGTGGCAGTGGGTGCTGCTGTCCTCGACCGCGGTCTACCACACCATCGTCGATACCCGCGCGGCCATCGTCGTCGCCGACTTCCTCAAGGGTACAGTGCCGGAGGTATGGGTGGCCGACCGCTACGGCGGCCAAGCCGGTCACGGCAAGGTCCGCCAGATCTGCCTGGCCCATCTGTTGCGCGATGCCCAGTACGCC
Organism: uncultured Comamonadaceae bacterium; assembly: GCA_964511405.1. Classification (GTDB taxonomy): domain Bacteria; phylum Pseudomonadota; class Alphaproteobacteria; order Elsterales; family Elsteraceae; genus CAZEFK01. The sequence continues at coordinate 6,011 of CAZEFK010000215.1, forward strand.
ATCGATGACGGCGATTTGCTCTTCGCGCCGGCCTTCAAGGCCCTGCTGCTGCGGGCCGTCGCCATCGGTCGACGCCGCGACACGCTTCAAGACAGCTCGCTCAAGCAGTACCGCGCCGATCTCGATCGCCGCCTCGACCGGCTCTTGAGCAAACCACCCAGGAACCGATCCGCCGCCAAGCTCTTCAAGGCCATGCGCCGCGATCGCGACGACCTGTTCCGCTTCGTCACCCGCCGCGACGTGCCCTATACCAACAATGGCTGCGAACGCGCGCTCCGACCTTCCGTGATCTTCCGAAAGGTCACTGGATGCTTCCGTTCGACCAAGGGCGCAAGCGTCTATGCCGCCGCCCAATCCGTCATCGCCACAGGCAGACTGCGCGGCCTCTCCGCCCTGCGCGCCATCCGAATTGCTCTCAGCGGTAGTATCCTCCCAGCCGCCGCCTGACCTACCCCTGAGCAGTTACGTTTTTTGCGCTGTACTGCCTGACCATAGCGAGATATACGGGTTCTATTGTCTTGGCCTGCACGCCCATGATGCGCGGCATATTAGTGGCATATTTACTAGATCGAAAGATGATGGCAGAGATTTCGTCCCGTTCATATATTTGAACTATTTGGCCGTGCGCAAAGAGTGGCAGCGCCGGAAAATAGGAACGTTCTTGCTAATGAACGCCCTTGAACGATGCGCAATCGCAATGCGCAATATTGGAGCTTATGGTGTAGCGCTAACGGCCCTAAACACCATTTCGGCAGACCTCTACTACCGATATGGGTTCCGGGCTGTTGACGAGCGGGCGAAGTACCCGCTCATGATACTACCAGCCCGGACGATACTAGAGCTTATTCCTGAACCTGACCGTCAGCGGACCCTCAGCTAGCCATGCGCCCCAGAGCCCCCCGTGAAAGCGCTCTCGGCCGGAAGGGAACCGAAGTCCCCGTCGACCATGCCGGCTCGCACGTCCGGATTGCGTGACCCGACCGCCGGCCGCCATGGCGGCGGCGATAGCCGGCGCAGGACCCAGTCGGCGAAGGCTCGGACCTTGGCCGCGGTGAAGCGGGCCGAGGAGCGGACCAGGTGAATGGCGCCCTCGTCGTCGATGGCCCAGTCCGGCAGCAGCTCGACCAGCCGGCCGTCCGCCAGCTCCGGCCCGACCAGCCAGTCCGAGCACATGACCAGGCCATGCCCGGCCAGCGCCGCTCGCACCAGGCTTTCGGCGTCGTCGGCGCGAAGCGGCCCGTCGACCCGCACCACCTCGACCCGGCCGCCCTGGCGGAAGCGCCAGCTCGGGTAAGACGCGAGCCGGGTGAAGGATAGGCAGTCGTGGCCGCGCAGCGCCGCCGGCGTGTCCGGGCGGCCGCGCGCGGCGACATAGGCGGGCGACGCGCAGACCAGGCGCCGGTGGTCGGACAGCCGCCGCGCCACCAGGCCGCTGTCGGGCAGGTCGCCGACCCGGATGGCCAGGTCGTAGCCCTCGGCCACCAGGTCGACGACGCGGTCGGCGAAGGACGCCTCGACCTTCAGCCGCGGAAAGGCGGCCAAAAACTCCGGCAACAGCGGCGCGATCCACATCCGGCCGAAGGCCGCGGGCAGTGCCAGGCGCAGGGTGCCCTGCGGCGTCGCGCCTGATTCGGCGGCCTCCTGCTCGGCCTCGGCCAGGGCGCCGACCGCCTGGCGTAGGCGGTCGGCGAGCCTGAGCCCGGCTTCGGTCGCGGCGACTCGCCGGGTCGTGCGCTCCAGGAGCCGCACGCCGAGCCGCTGCTCCAGCGCGGCGATCCGGCGCGAGATCACCGACGGATCGCGCCCGAGGCGCCGCGCACCCGGCGCAAAGCCGCCTTCCTCCACCACCGCCAGGAAGGCGGCGATCTCGTCCATCCGCTGGCTGGTCCAATCGTGCATGGTACGCACCAATGTCGTGCAAAGCGGTCCGATTATAGGCACGGAGCAGGCGCGATAGCGTCCTCGGCCTCAGCCAAAGGGACTTGCCGCCATGCATGCCTATCATCTGACCGCACACCGCCTGGACGCCCTGGCGCGGGTCGAGCTCGACCCGCCGGCCCCGGGCCCCGGCGAAGTGCTGGTGCGCCTGCGCGCTGCCAGCCCGAACTACATCGACCTCGCGGCCGCGACCGGCGGCTTTCCGCTGCCGTCCCTGCCCGTGATCCCGGTGACCGATGGCGCCGGCGAAGTGGCGGCGGTCGGCCCGGGCGTTGCCGGCCCGGCGCCGGGCGAGCGCGTCATCTTGCATTTTTTCCCGGACTGGACCGCCGGCGCGCTGCCGCCGCTGGACGGCCGGCGCATGCGCGGCCTGACCATGCCGGGTTCGCTGGCCGACTATGCGGTCGTGCCCGCCCAGGGGGTGGTGCCGATCCCCGACCACCTGTCCTTCACCGAAGCGGCGACCCTGCCGATCGCGGCCACCACCGCCTGGAAGGCGATCCGAACCGGCGGCGTCGGGCCGGGCTCGACGGTGCTGGTGCTCGGGACCGGCGGCGTGGCGCTGTTCGCGCTGCAATTCGCCAGGCTGGCCGGCGCCCGGGTGATCGTCACCTCGTCCTCGGACGCCAAGCTGGAGCGCGCCCGCTCGCTGGGCGCCGATGCCGGCATCAATTACCGGGCGACGCCGGACTGGGATGCCCAGGTCCTGGCGCTCACCGGCGGCGCCGGGGCCGATCTGGTGGTCGAGACCGCGGGGGCTGCGACCCTGCCGCGATCGCTCAATGCCGCGGCGATCGAGGGCACGATCTTCCTGGTCGGCTTCGTGACCGGCGCCGACCTGGCGGTGTCGGCTTACCCGATCCTGTTGAAAACCCTGCGCGTCATCGGCAGCAACACCGGCTCGGTGGCCGACCTCAGAAGCGCTGTGCGCGCCATCGCCGCTAGCGGCCTGCGCCCGGTGCTCGACCGCATCTTCCCGTTCGAGGCGGCGCCCGAGGCCTATGCCGTGATGGCCTCGGGCGGCCATTTCGGCAAGCTGGCGATCACCATCTGAGGGTGGCCGCAGTCGGATCTGCCGCGACCTTGTCGTAAGATCGCGGCAGATCGATCAGGGAGCGGCCGGTGGTGCGTGCGATCTTCCTGGGCCTTCTGGTCTTTGCCGGTCCGGCTTGGGCCGACTATTCGGGCCCGGCCCACGATCCTGCCGCCATCGTGCAGTTCCTGGACTACCGCGGGCCGGTCCGCAACGCGACCGTCCTGAGCTTCTGGCGTAAGAACTTCCTGGGCCAGCCGGGCAACCGGGCGATCGCCGTGTCGCCGACCGGCGCCGTCGGGACCGGCTTCGGCTGGCCGACCGTGGACGAGGCCAAAGCAAGGGCCCTGTCCGAATGTGCGGCGCATTCCGAGGAGGCGTGCGCGCTCTACGCCATCAACATGGCGGTCGTTTACCCCGGCGCCGAGGCCGCGCTCCCGGCGCTGGACGTCCGTCTCGGCGACCTGGTCCTGCGTGGCGCCTTCGTGTTCCGCGGCCCGGCGCGCGCCAAAGGCCTCGTGGTCTGGTCCCACGGCTATGGCGGCACTGATGTGGACGAGCGCACCGGGCCACCGCCGGGCGTGGTCAGCCGCTTCAACCTGGCGGGCTGGGACGTGCTGCGCTTCGATCGCGATCCCTGGGACGATGGCGACGTGCCGATGGTCGAGACCCGTCTCGCCGACTCGCTCGACGTCGCCCGCGCGGCCGGCTATCGCAGCATCATCCTGGCGGGGCAGTCGCGAGGCGCCTGGCAGTCCCTTGACCTGATGGGAAGCGGCCGCTCGCTCGACCGCATCGTCGGCGTGCTCGCCTTTTCGCCCGCCAAGAACGGCAAGACGGGGACCGCCCCGATGCTGGTTCAGCCCGACGAATGGCGGCACATGCTGGGGCGCATGGCCCCCGGAGCCTACCGCGTCACGGTCGCCTTCTTCGGCCATGACGACTACAACCCGGCCGCCGACGACGAAGCCGCCACCGCGCGGCGGATCCTGGCCGCGCGCGGCATCGACAGCCTGGTGCTGCTGGAGAACGACCCCGAGATCCTGAAGATCGGCACCGGCGCGCTCAGCGGCCATGGCGGCGCCAACCGGACCAAGTTCACGGCCGTCTATGGCGATTGCCTGGTCCGCTTCGTCGAGGCCGGCGAGCGCGGCGGCGGCTGCCGTTAATTAAGGCAGGCGCAGCGGCGCCAACGGCGCCACCTTCAGCGGCCCCAGGGTGAGCCAGCCGTCCTGGGCGGTGACCGGGGCGCGGATCTCGGGCTTGCCGTCGGCACCGGGCTTGGCCAGGGCCGCCAGCAGAATGCGGGCCATGGGCAGCTGTTTGGCATCCAGCCGCCCGGCCGCGGCCAGCATCGGCAGCAGGACATCGGCGTTGCGCAGCACCGCGGTGCCGGCGCCGAGCGGCCGCAGGTCGCCATCGAGCGCCAGGGTGCCCTCGACCGTCAGCTGCAGGCCGGCGTCGAGCTGCAGCCGATGCAGCTCGATCACCCCGCCCTGGTCGCGCCAGGCCGGGACCGACTGGGACAGGCGGCCGGGCGGCAGCTGGCCCTTGAGCGTCGCGCTGCCGTCCAGCGACACGCTGTCGGGGCCGCCCGGCAGCACCAGCCCGGTCAGCTGGTCCAGCCCGATGCGGAGATCGAACGCCGGCTGGTCCGGGCCGGCCGGCGCCGGGTGGATCACGGCCGCAGCGGTCGCTGTCCGGGCCGCGAGCTTGAGCGGCGTCTGCGCCACGGCCAGCTGCGGCGCGTCGAGGGTGGCCTCGACATGCTGCCCGTCGGCGGCCGGCGCATGGGCGACCACCCGGGCAGCGGCCACATCAAGCCCGGCCGATCGGCCGTCGACGAAGCCCATCGCGATATGCCCCGCGGTTTCGAACGTCGCCTGATGCGGCGCGGCCAGGGTCACGGTGACGGTCAGCGCCGGTGCGGCGACCCGCCAGGCGCCGCCGGGCGCCGCCACCGCCGGCTCCCGCAGCCGGGCGGTCGCCCGCACCGGAAAGCCCGAGACGGCAGGCGCACCGTAGTCGACCGTCCATCCGGCGGCGCGTTGCGCCACGGCCCACGCGTCGATGGCCTCGGTCAGGCGGCCGGCCACATAGAACCAGGCGGCGGTGTAGAGGCCGGCGAGCAGCAGCAGGCCGCCGGCCAAGCCGATCACGATACGGCGCATGGGCAGGCTTTAGGGCACCCGGCCACCGGACACAACCGGCCATGCGGAGGCTGCGCTTGTCCGCCGCCCGCACCCCGCTACAGTCGCCGGCCAGCTGCATCCTGGATCCCATGGCCGAGACCACCCCGGCGGTCGGCGCCGGCGCCCCATCCTGGCTCGCCCCCGGCCTGTTGTTCGTGCTGCTGTGGAGCACGGGCTTCATCGGCGCCAAGCTGGGCCTGCCCTATATCGGCGCCATCCTGTTCCTGGGCCTGCGCTTCGCGCTGGCGGCCGTGCTGCTGGCCGGGCTGGGCCTGGCCGCCGGTGCGCGCTGGCCGCGCTCGGGGCGGCTGATCGGCCATCTGGCGGTGACGGCGCTGCTGATGCAGGTGGGATATCTGGGCGGCGTCTTCGTCGCGATCGAGCGCGGCATGCCGGCCGGGCTGTCGGCGCTGATCGTGTCGCTGCAACCGGTGCTGACCGCCGTCGCGGCCAGCCGGCTGCTGGGCGAGCGGGTCGGGCGCCGCCAATGGCTGGGGCTGGCCCTGGGCCTCGCCGGCGTGGTGCTGGTCCTGGGCGGCAAGCTCGGCACGCCGGCCAGCGATCCGGGGGCGGTGGCGGCGTCGCTGATCGCCCTGGTCGCGATCACGGCCGGGACCCTGTACCAGAAGCGCTTCTGCACCGGCGTCGACCTGCGCACCGGCAACGCCGTGCAGTTCCTGGTCGCAGCCTTGGTCCTGCTGCCGCTGGCGCCGCTGGTCGAGCCGATCCATCTTGAACCGACGGCCGATTTTCTGATTGCCTTCGGATGGTCGGTCGTCGTCCTGTCGGTGGGCGCGATCGCGCTGTTCTACGAGCTGATCCGGCGCGGCGACGCGGCCCGGGTGGCGAGCCTGATGTATCTGGTGCCGCCCTGTACCGCGGTCGTGGCGTGGGCGCTGTTCGGCGAGCGGCTGGGGCC
>CAZEFK010000216.1:0-12038 GCA_964511405.1 uncultured Comamonadaceae bacterium
CCTGGCGGCTGGGCACGGTCGCCTCGATCGACGGCTACTATGCCGGCCAGGGCCGCCCCTGGCCCGGCGGTCCCGACGACGCCGAGGCGCAGGTGGCGGCCTGGCGGGCCGCCGGCGCCGATGCCCTCGACATGGAGGCCGAGACCGTGCTGGTGATCGGCGCCGCCCTGGGGCTCGCCGCCGGGGCGGTGCTGGCCATCCATGGCAACCGCGCCACCGACGCCTGGCTCGACGCCTTCGGGCCGGCCCAGGACCGCATGATCCGGATCGCCTGCGATGCCCTGTGGAGGCTCGCCCAAGGAGGACCGCCATGACCCGAACGCTTCGCGCCACCCTTGCCGCCGCGGCGGTCCTGCTGTCGGGCGCAGCCCAGGCCGCCGACAAGGTGACGATCCAGATCGACGGCGCCGCCGTGCCCTACTACGCGCCGCTCTATGTCGCCGTGGCCAACGGCCAGTTCGCCCGCCACGGGCTGGACGTGCAGTTCGTGTATGCCAACGCCGCCGACATCGTGAAGAACGTGGCGGCCGGCAATGTCGAATTCGGCTTTCCCAACGGCGACGCCGTGGTCGCCGCGCGGGCCAACGGCGTGCCGGTCAAGGTCATCCACACCACCTACCAGCGCGGCATCGGCGCGGTCCTGTTCAAAAAATCGTCGGGCATCACCGGGCCGGCGTCGCTGAAGGGCCGCAACCTGGCGGTCACCTCCTACGGCAGCCCGAACTACATCCAGCTGCAGGTGATGCTGAAGTCGGCGGGCCTCGGCCTCGACGACGTCCATGTCGAGATCGTCGGCACCGGCGCCATCACCGACGCCCTCAAGGGCGGCCAGGTCGACGCGATCGTGTTCTCGGAGCTGCGCGCCTACACCCTGAAGGCCGACGGCGTCGATGTCGGGGTCATCCGCGCCGACGACTACTTGCCGTCGCACGGCAACGTGGTGGTCGCGGGCGAAGGCTGGCTGGCCGGCCACCGCGCCCAGGCCAAGGCCTTCGACCAGGCGCTGGACGAAGCGCTGGCCTGGATCATCGCCGGCCATGCGGCCGAGGCGGTGGCGCTATCGGTCGACAAGTTCGCGCCGACCATGAAGGGCCAGGAGGCCCTGGTCACCCAGGTGCTGAACGACGTGTTCATCCCGACCGTCTGGCAGGGCCCGGCGACGGCGCAGAACGGCCTGGGCTATGGCGATCTGGCCTCGTGGCAGAAGACCATCGACGTGCAGGCGGACTATCACGTGATCCCGCAAGCCTTCAAGGCCGGCGACCTGGTGATCCAGCCCGGCCAGCTATGATCCTCGGCCGCCTGGCCGTCGCCGCCGCGGCGGTGGCGCTGTGGTGGGCCGCGGTGGTCCTGCTGCGGATCCCGGCCTATGTGCTGCCGGCGCCTGAAGCGCTGCTGGCCAAGGCCGTGTTCCTGTGGCAGGAGGCCGGGCTGCCCGCGCACATCCTGGTCACGGTCGAGGAACTGGCCGCCGGCTTGGCGCTGGGAGCGCTGGCCGGGGTCGCGGTCGGCCAGCTGTTCGGCCACCAGCCGCTGGCCGAGCGGCTGCTGTCGCCGCTGGTGGTGCTGGCCCAGACGGTGCCCAAGATCTCGCTGGCGCCGCTGCTGGCGCTGTGGATGGGGCTGGGGCCGGCGCCCAAGGTGGCGCTGATCGCGGTGGTCGCGTTCTTCCCGGTCATGGCCTACGCCCGCATCGCCGTGCGCACGGTCGAAGGCGACGTGCGGGCGCTGGCCGACCTGCTGCGGCTCGGCCCGTGGCGGCGCTTCCGGCTGATCGAGCTGCCCCATTCGCTGCCGCTGGTCCTGGCCGGCCTGCGCGTCGCCACCACCCAGGGCGTCACCGCCGCGGTCATCGCCGAGCTGATGGGCGCCAAGGCCGGGCTGGGCTTCCTACTGAGCACCGGCCAGGAGACCGCCGACGTCGGCGTCGTGCTGGTGTCGCTGGCGGTGCTGTCCCTGCTCGGCTGGGGCCTCTACGAGGCGGTCGGCGCCGCCGAACGCCGGCTGCTCGGCTGGCAGGAGGCGGCGGCGTAGGCCGGGACGGCGCCGCGGGCGCTGGCGGGGGCAACGATACGAACGTGAGCGTTATGTACCGCTCGTGAGAACGAGCGGCGAACTACGCCGCTTTTGGACACTGCATGGCCCCGCACTACGTCGGCATGGGCAATTCGGGGGCGGCACCCTACGGCGCCTACCGCTTCGTCGATCATCAGCGCTCGGCCGGGCGCTCTCAGTTCGTGGCCGCTCGGCAATCGACGAGGATTTGGCGCAAAATAGGGGTCGGATCATCGGGCAACGCCGGCTGATACCTATACCCTTCAAGCTCCTCGTCCAGCTGGTGAAGCCGCGTGGCGAGGGCGTCCCGGTACTCCGGCAGGTCAGCGGCCGGCATCGGCGGACTGTTGGTCAGATCCCGCAGCTGTTGCCCCAGGGATGAATGGCCCAGGGCGTCGGCGGCGCGCGAGATCTGTTCGATGTTCTCGAAGATATCCGCAATCGCATAGGGCCTCGGCTCGCTTGACTCGATACACTTCTTGCCAATGTGGGCGATAGCCGTGCCGCACTCGTGTGCGACGTCGATCTGGCCATGGACCAAAAGCTTCATGGCGACGATCGCCAAGCCGCCAGCAACATCCTTCGCGTGGCGAGAAGGGAAAGCCTCCTTATCTCTGAAGAAACATGAAAATACTGAAATCGTCGATCGCAATTCATCGATAATTTCACGAAGAAACCGGCTGTCCTTGTGCCCCTCTAGCGTCAAGACATACAGATGTATGTCCGCAATGCGCAAGATCGAATCCAGCACCCACTTCTCCAACAGCGCGTTCTTGAATGGGACAATATGGCCGACGGTCCGATAGTGATCAATTATCGCTTCCGATACTGCTGCGTAGTCTCCAAATGGACTGAGAAAAGCCCGGGTTGGGTCTTGCGGGCCGATCTGCTTGGCGATCTCGCGAAGCAGGGAAGGGACATTTGACGCAAAAGCGATGTCGTAGGGTGGAAACGTCTTCACCTGGCGGTTGCCCCGCAGTTCCTGCACGACCTCCAGCCCAACCATCTGCGGAAGCGCCTTCACTACGCTGGAAAACAGGCTCGCTGGATAATAGCCATGCAGATATATATCGCGGCCGGCAATTCTCATCAGAGTCTCTGCGGCAGCCATGCAAGGTACTACCTTAGATGACATTTGAGAATTTCGAATGATATTTGACATATTTTTTATCGCAGCCACCCCAACTTCGTGCGTAGCAACCGCCTTGGAGGATTTGGCAAGGATCGCGTCCGTCCGCTGCGCTACCCGTAACAAGACATCGTCCATGCCGGCAGCAGCTGCGGCGTCCGAGAAAAGGCCAATATAAAACATGGGCGCAGCGACGAGTGGCGCCGACGGGAGGTGATCGGACTGGCAGCAGACCACTTCCATAAAAAATTCTGCCATCGTTGAGATCGCGCCGACGCAACCAATCGCGACCTGCTCATTGGACTGCCTGATGGCTGCCTCGTAGACGCGGCGGACGATTTCATAGATCGGGTTCAGCACGTCCGACACGTCGCTGTTCGTCACGAAAAAATTCCTGCTGTCCGGCTCCAAGATGATGCTGTTTCTGCGCGCATCGGCATACGACATGCCGATGGCAGCGAGGCTGCTGAGAATTTCCAGCGTGGCCTGCGTATCCCGCCGCGACAGGGCCTTGTGCGCAAACTCTTCGAGCTGGTCGGCCCAATAGACCAGGCCTCGTGGCAGGTCGGATTTGAAGTAATAGGCCCACTCCATTTGGTTCTTGTCAAGCTTTGTTTCCGGCTTCGTCAACAAGGAATACGGTGACAGTCAACGAAATGCGAATTCGCCGGATTCTGCCGCGAGGTGTCGCCCTGGCTGGAGCCCGTCAACCGCAGATGAGCCGGGCACTCCGGTCAAATCGGCGACACTTGCTGGTGCGCTGGCAAGCGCCCACATTGCTATCAACGCTATCGTATCGGACGATGCCATCATGCCGGCGGTCACCATTCGCAACCTTTCCGACGAGACGCATCGCGCCCTGAAGGTCCGGGCCGCCCAGCACAATCGCAGCACGGAGGCGGAAATGCGTGCCATCCTCGAGGCCGCCGTGCGGCCGGAGGGCCGGTTGCGGCTCGGCACCGCCCTGGCGGAGATGAGCCGCGAGCTTGGCCTGACCAATGCCGATGTCGAAGCCCTCGAACAGGTCCGCGACAACAGCCCGGCCGCGCCGCTGCCGTTCGAATGATCCTGCTCGACACCAATGTCGTCTCCGAGGCGATGAAGCCGTCGCCGGAGCCCGCGGTCCGCGCGTGGCTCGACGCCCAGGCGCCGGAAACGCTGTACCTGTCCAGCGTCACCGTCGCGGAGCTGATGTTCGGCATCGGCGCGCTGCCCAAAGGCCGGCGCAAGGAGATGCTGGCCGCCGCGTTCGACGGCGTGCTGGACTTCTTCCAGCCACGGATCCTGCCGTTCGATACCGGTGCAGCCCGCCGCTATGCCGTGCTCGCTGTCAAAGCGCGCGCCGCAGGACGGGGCTTCCCCACGCCCGACGGCTATATCGCCGCGATCGGAGCCGCGCATGGTTTTCAGATCGCATCCCGCGACACGAGTGCGTTCAAGGCCGTAGGGCTGACCGTGATCGACCCCTGGAACGCAGCCGCCGTCTGAGGCCTTGGCCCTTGAATCCAGCCAAACGCAATCTGTCGCCGAAACCTCAAACCTCACCCGGCTCACCCCCGCTGGCCGCCATCGCAGCCTGGTCCACCTGCTCCCGCGCCCGCTCCGGTCGCAGCGACTCCATGATGAACGCGATGAACGCCCGCACCTTCGCCGGCAGGTGGCTGCGCGACGCATAGTAGGCGTAGAGCGGGAACCGCTCGTCCGACCAGTCCGGCAGCAGCGCGACCAGCGCGCCGCCGGCCAGGTGGGGCTCGATCCCCAGGTCGATCACCTGGGCGATGCCGAAGCCGGCCAGGCACGCACCCAGCTTGGTCCCGGCGTCGGTCACGGTCAGCCGTCCGGCGGCCGCGACCGTGATCCGCTCGCGCCCGCGCCAGAACTCCCAGGGGAACGGGCGCCCCGTCACGGTGTCGATCGCCTGGATGCATTGGTGAGCGTCGCTTTCGAGGTCAGCCGGGTGGCCGGGCCGGCCGTGGCGCTCGAGGTAGCGGGGGGACGCCACGGTCAGGATGCGGGCGTCCAGCAGGCGGCGCGCGATCAGCGCCGAGGGCACCGGCTCGCCGAAGCGAACCGCCAGGTCGAAGCCGTCGCTGACCAGGTCGGCGAGCCGGTCGCGGGTCTCCAGGCGCAGCTCCAGCCCCGGGTTGCGCAGCAGGAAGTCGCTCAGCTTGGGCGCCAGCACCAGGCGCGCGAACAGCGGATCGACATTGACCCGCAGCCGGCCGCGAACCGCCTCGCGCGAGCGCCGCGCCGCCGCCGCGGCGTCGCCGATCCCCGCCAGGTGCGGGGCGACCCGCTCGTGCAGGGCGCGGCCCTCCTCGGTCAGCTCGACGGCGCGGCTGGTGCGCTGGACCAGCCGGGCGCCGAGCCGCGCCTCCAGCGTCGCGATCGCCTTGCTCACCCCGGACTGCGTCATGCCCAGCCGGTCGGCGGCCTTGCCGAAGCCCCCGGTATCGGCCACCGCCGCCAGCACGACCAGCCCGCCGACCAGCCGACCGTCGATCCCGTCCATGGCGATGCCTCGCAGTCATCCAAGCTATGACGCCCGAGGGGTGGCGCAGCCCTCGTCCCTGGGCGAGCCTGGCTCGTCCCTCCGACGGAGACCTCCATGGACCCGATCCACGCCATCACAGCCGCGGTCGACGGCTATCTCGACCTCATGTACCACGCCGAGGATAGCCGATTTCCCGAGGTGTTCCACGACGCCGCGCTGATCCACGGCCTGCGCGACGGCGTGCTGGTCGCCTGGTCGGCGCCGGAGTTTCGAGCGGTCATGCGGGGCCGGCCGTCGCCCGCCTCGACCGCGGCACCCCGGGACCAGGCGATCCTCGGCGTGGCGCTCGTCGCCCCGGGGCTGGCCACCGCCACGGTGCGCGTGCGGATCGGCCAGACCGAGTTCGTCGACCACCTGACGCTCCACGGCATCGACGGACGATGGCTGGTCACCGCGAAGGCCTTCCACGTCGCCCGCACCTTCCCGCCGGGATCCTGAGCCGACTGCGAGGGTTTTCGCCGGCGATGGCGCTCAGTGTCGGCGCGCTCGCCGATCCCGAGGTTGGACAGGCTGCCAATTGACGGCATATGCCCCTAAATGATAGCAGTCCAGGCTTCCGCGCTCGCCCATGTGAGGAGCCGATGTTCGCCGCCGCGCTGTCGCGCCAGCTGGCCAAGGCCGGCGTGCATTATGGCTGGGTCATGGTCGCCCTGTGCTTCGCCTTTGGCATGACCTCGGCGGCGACGCTGTCGATCCCGGGCGTGCTGCTGGTGCCGATCAGCCGCGAGTTCGGCTGGTCGATCGGCGAGCTGTCGGGGCCGCTCGGGCTGCGGACCACGTTGTTCGGGCTGGTGGCGCCGTTCGCCGGCGGCCTGATGCTGCGCTACGGCCCGCGCGCGGTGCTGACCGGCTCGGCGGCCCTGCTGATCGCCGGCCTGCTGCTGTCGATCGGGATGACCGCGAAATGGCAGCTGTGGCTGGGGCTGGGCGTGATCCTGGGCGTCGCGCCCGGATTGACCGCCCTGGTGCTGTCGACCTCGATCTCGGCCCGCTGGTTCTCGCAGCGGCGCGGCCTGGTGATGGGCGTGCTGAGCGCCGGCAACGCCACCGGCCAGCTGATCTTCCTGCCGCCGGCGGCGTGGCTGGCCGAGCAGTTCGGCTGGCGGATGGCGCTGATCCCGGCGGCCGTGCTGATCGGCTTGCTGGCCCTGCTGTTCTTCCTGCTGGCCCGCGACGACCCGGCCGAGCTCGGCCTGCCGCCGTTCGGCGATACCGACGTGCTGCCGCGGCGGCGGGCGAGCGGCAATGCCTTCGCGCTCAGCATCGCGGGCCTCGGGCTCGGCGCGCGCACCCTGGTGTTCTGGGTACTCGCCTTCACCTTCGCGATCTGCGGCGTGTCGAGCTTCGGCCTGATGCCGCATTTCGTGACGCTGTGCGGCGACTACGGCATCGCGCCGCTCACCTCGACCAGCCTGCTGGCGCTGATCGGCGTCTGCGATCTGGTCGGCACGATCGGGTCGGGCTGGCTCTCCGACCGGTTCGACAACCGCTGGCTGCTCGCCGGCTACTACGGGTTTCGCGGGCTGTCGCTGATCTGGCTGCCCTACAGCGGCTTCACCCTGGTCGGCCTGTCGGCGTTCGCCGTGTTCTACGGGCTTGATTTCATCGCCACCGTGCCGCCGTCGGTCCGACTGTGCGCCCGCGCCTTCGGGCGCGACCAGGCGCCTGTCGTGTTCGGCTGGATCTTCGCCGCCCATCAGCTGGGCGCCGGCGCCATGGCGTTCGCGGCCGGCCTGTCGCGCGACCTGCTGGCGAGCTATCTGCCGGCGTTCCTGGCCGCCGGGGTGCTGTGCCTGCTGGCGACCCTGTCGCTGGGGCTGCTCCGCCGGCCGTCGACGCCGATGCCCGCGCCGGCGACGGCCTGACACCGCCGGGGTCGGGCAGCACGCCAGAAGGGAGACGGCGCTGCCTAGTCCGAGGCCGGGCGCGGCACCCGGTGCCAGATCTCCGCAATGAAGCCGCGCGCGTCAGTGTGATGGAGCCGCCGCCCTCGAACCGCCTGGCCGCCGCGGCATGTCCAAACGAACAGCGCCGTGCGGACCACGGGGCCCGGAATCTGCGCATCGTCGGGGTGGTCGCGGCACCAAGTGCGGACGGAAGCGGGGCGGGCCTCCCCCGGCGCCTCGCATGGCAGGTTGGCACCGACATCGCAGGCCTAGACTTCGCCTCGCATGCAGCGCCAGTGAATGGCGCCCGCAGCCACGCGCGCCGCCGCGAAAGCCTCCGGGTCCTCGTCCAGCGCCGCCGGCAGCTGCGCCAACAATCTGCTCGGCACTGCCTGCCGGTCGAACGTGCCCGGCGCCGGCTGATCGACGGTCGGGTGGGCCGTGCAATAGGCCCAGGGGTCGGGCGGGGCACCGTAGGGCTGAGCCGCGGCCGGCATTGCGGCGAGGGCAAGGGCGAGCCAAGTGACCAGGCGCGGAAGGAATGCGGGCATCAAGTCTAGCTACTGCGAGGGCACCGTCCCGTCCAGGTGGGGCATGCGAGGCGCCGGCGCGGGCTCCGGGCTCCGTCAGCGCACTCGACGCATTGACCCCGATCAAGGCGTGCCTGGTGTCGTCCGCGCTGTCCTGCCAGGGCAGGAGGAGGAGATGACCGCAACCGAACATCGGGACGTCCCGCCGGCCGCATGCGGCGTCGCGGGCCGATTGGGCCGGCCGTGGCGCGGGATCGCCCACTGGCTCCAGGGCAGCCTGGCGGATTGGCGCGACCGCCGTAGCCTGAGCCGCGAACTGGCCGACCTTCGCGCCCGCGGCGAGCTTGATGCCGTGCTCGCGGAGATCGGCCTGTCGCGGGCGCAGATCCCGCAGCTGATCGCCGGGGGGCCGGCCGGAGCGCGCTTGCTCGGGCAGATGCTCGATCGGCTGGGGATCGAGCGCCGCCACATCGCATCGGGGGCGGCGCTGCAGGATTTGGCTTGGACCTGCACGGCTTGCACCGAACGGCGCACCTGCCGGGCCTGGCTGGCCTCCGGGCGGACCGAGGGGTTCCAGGACTTCTGTCCGAATGCCGCGGTTCTGGAGTGTTTGCGCAAGCGCTCGGCGCCGACGGCCGAATAGCGCGCGGCCTCGCCAACCTCCGGACGCGCGGAAGCCTCGCGCACGGTTGGCCCTTGCTCGACGAGTGCGCTCGCGCAGCGCAGCTTCGCCGCCGTGATGACGGGAAGACGGCCGCCCTTCCGGCCCCGAGCCGCCGCCGCGGCCAGGCCATCGCGCGGTCGCTCTCGAATCAGGTCGCGTTCGAACGGACCGAGCGCTCCGACGATATGTATTGATACCGGAGCGAACCTCTCCAAGACCGCCGACTGAAAATCCCCCGATTCAATCATGCCGGGCCGGGATGGGCCGTGCCCCGGTCGCACGTTTGCGCTCACCATTCTTGCATTGACAACTTTTTCCAGCGCAGACAATCTCGCCTCAGGTGAGGAAACGACCCGGCCCCGAAACCCCAGGGAGCGGTCCATGTCCGAGGACAGTGCTGCGCCGACCGACGCGTTCCGTGCCGCCATGCGCCGCCTGGCCGCCACGGTCACGATCGTCACCGCCGCCGACCATCAGCGCCGGCACGGCATGACCGCCACGGCCGTAACCTCGCTGTCGATGGAGCCGCCGTCGCTGCTGGTGTGCCTGAACCGGCAGACCTTGCTGCACGACATCCTGCTCGGCGCCCGCCGGTTCTGCGTGAACGTGCTGCATTGCGAGCAGTCGGCGCTGTCGGCGGCGTTCGCCGGCGCGGTGCCGCCCGATGGCCGGTTCGCGCTCGGCGCGTGGCGCTGGGACGACGGCCTGCCGGTGCTGGCCGATGCCCAGGCCGCCCTGGTATGCCGGCGGACCGCCGCCCTGCCCTTCGGCACCCACACCATCTTCGTCGGCGAAGTGATGCACGCCGCCCATCGCGAGGAGGTGGCGCCGCTGATCTACCAGAACGCCGCCTATTGCCGCTCGACGCCGGTCGACGCCGTCCCGGCCTGACCCATCCGCCCTGAGGAGCCCGCCATGACCGCGCTTGCCGAGACGCGCGCCGCGCCCGCCCCCGCCACCCTGGATGCCGTGCGCACCGGCGTCCGGGCCGCCCTGTCCCAGATCCGCGCCCGCGCCGCCCAGACCGAGCAAATCAGGCGCGTGCCCGACGCCAGCATGGCGCTGCTGCGCGACGCCGGCCTGTTCCAGCTGGTCCAGCCGCGCGCCCATGGCGGGCTGGAGCAGCCCTTCGACGCGCTGGTCGAGCTGGTGATCGAGATCAGCGCCGTCTGCGCCTCGACCGGCTGGGTCGCCGGGCTGGCCGCCGCCCATCAATGGCTGGTCGCCAACTTTCCCCCGGCCGCGCAGGCCGAGGTCTGGGGCGCCGATCCCGACGCCCTGGTCTGCGGCTCCTATGCGCCGGCCGGCACGGTGGCCGCGGTCGACGGCGCCTGGCGCGCCGGCGGCCGCTGGTCGTTCGCCAGCGGCTGCGACGTCACCCAATGGGCCGTGTGCGGGGCCCTGCTGCCGGGCGCGGACGGCGCGCCGCCGACCGCCGCCTTCCTGCTGGTGCCGGCCGCCGACTATGCCATCGACGACACCTGGCACGTCGTCGGGCTGGCCGGCACCGGCAGCAAGACCCTGGTGCTGGAGGACGTGACCGTCCCGGCCCATCGCGTCCTGACCTTCCGCGACACCTGCAGCGGCAGCTCGCCCGGCGCCGCGGCCCATGGCGGCGCGCTCTACCGCTTGCCGATGCTGAGCTGCATCGCATCCTGCCTGGCGGCGACCGCGGTCGGGGCCGCCCAGGGCGCGCTCGACGACTATCTGGCCGCCACCGGCCGGCGCACCACCCGCGGCGCCGTCGCCGGCGCCAATGCCCGCATGGCGGATTTCGCGGCCATCCAGCTGCGCGTCGCCGAGGCGGCAGCGGCGGTCGACGCCGCGCGCACCGTGCTGCTGCGCGACCTGCGCGCGGCCGCCGAAACGGCCCAGCGCGGCCAGCTCGCCTCCCTCGAGCAGCGCGTCACCGCCCGCCGCGGCCAGGCCTTCGCGGTGTCGCTGGCGCTGCGCGCGGTCGAGGCGCTCAACGCCTCCACCGGCGGTCACGGCCTGGACCTGGCCAACCCGGTGCAGCGGGCCTGGCGCGACGTCAACGCCGTCGGCCGCCACATCAGCATGAACTGGGACGCCGTCGGCACGATGTACGGCCAGCTGGCGCTGGGACTCGAGCCGAAGGGCCAATACTGAAAAGGAACCGCCGCCATGCAGGGCAAGATCGGCCTGGAAGAGCATTTCGCCATCGCGGACACGCTGCAGGACTCAGCGCGCTTCGTGCCCGACGACCATTGGTCCGAGCTGGAGGGCCGGCTGCTCGACCGCAGCGACCGCCGCCTTGCCGAGATGGACCGCCACGGCATGGAGATGATGATCCTGTCGCTGAACGCGCCGGCGGTGCAGGCCATCCCCGACCCGAACCGCGCCCGGGACGTCGCGCGCCGGGCCAACGACGCGCTGGCCGAGATCGTGGCGCGGCGGCCCGACCGCTTCCGCGCCTTCGCCGCGCTGCCGCTGCAGGACCCGGAGCAGGCGGCGCGCGAACTCGACCGCTGCGTGCGCGAGCTGGGCTTCGTCGGCGCGCTGGCCAACGGCTTCTCGCAGGTCGGCGACGGCACCGCGCCGGTCTATTACGACCTCAAGCAATATTGGCCGTTCTGGGCCGAGGTCGAGCGGCTGGGCGTGCCGTTCTACCTGCATCCGCGCAATCCGCTCGCCGCCGACGCCCGCATCTATGACGGCCATCCCTGGCTCCTGGGCCCGACCTGGGCGTTTGGCCAGGAGACCGCGGTCCATGCCCTGCGGCTGATGGGGTCCGGCCTGTTCGACGCCCATCCCCGGCTGCAGATCATCCTGGGCCACATGGGCGAGGGCCTGCCCTACTCGATGTGGCGCATCGACAACCGCAACGCCTGGGTCAAGGCGCCCAAGGCGCATCCGGCCCGGCAGCCGATCGCCCATTACTTCCGCACCAACGTCCACCTGACGACGTCGGGCAACTTCCGCACCCAGACCCTGATCGACGCCATGCTCGAGATCGGGGCCGACCGCATCCTGTTCGCGACCGACTGGCCGTTCGAGAACGTCGACCACGCCGCCGACTGGTTCGATCACGCCACGATCAGCGAAGCCGACCGCCTGAAGATCGGCCGCACCAACGCCATCCGGCTGTTCGGGCTGCCGCTGGGGTGAGGGAGCCAGCGCAGGGGCGAAAAGCCTCAGCGCTGGCACCCCTCCACCCGACCTCCTCCCACAAGGGGCTAGCGTTCGCACAGATCCGATT
>CAZEFK010000217.1:0-12010 GCA_964511405.1 uncultured Comamonadaceae bacterium
GTCGGCGGCCTCGCCGTCGCGGCCGGCGCTCAGCAGCGCCAGGGCCAACTGGACCTCGGCGCGGGCGCGCGCCGGTCCGGTCAGGGCGCCAACGGCCCCGCACAGCGCCGCCTCGGCCGCCGCCGTCCGTCCGATCCGGCGCAGCACCACGGCCAGCGCCACGGTGGCGGCGGGATCGCGGTCGGCCTGCGGCGCCAGCAGCGCCGCGCAATCTTCGAACCGTCCTTCGGCGAAGGCGGCGGCCGCGGCGCGGCGCGGGTCGGCGGCATCGTGCTGCATGCGGGTCCCTGTGCCGTGTTCCTAGCAGGCTCGCCCCCGCTTGGCACGCTTGACTCCCATCGAGTTGACATGTCAACTCGATGGCAACGGCCGATCGGGCCGAACGCCAGGGAGGACCAGGCCATGCGGCTCGGCACGACAATCGGATCCATCGGGCTGGCGCTGCTGGTCGCAAACGCCGCGGCCGCGGAGATCCCGGGCAAGCGGCTGAAGGTCGGCGTGCTCAACGACCAGTCCGGGCCGTTCGCCGACCAGGCGGGCAAGGGCTCGCTGGTGATGGCGCAGTTCGCCGCCGACGACTTCGCTACGGAAGCGCCCGAGCTCAAGGTCGAGATCGTCTATGGCGACCATCAGAACAAGCCCGACGTCGGCTCCGCGATCGTGCGCCGCTGGATCGATCAGGACGGCGTCACCGCCGTCGCCGACGCGGTCAATTCAGCGGTCGGACTGGCGGTCAACCAGCTGCTGCGCGAGCGCAACCTGACCTTCGTCGCCAGCAATGTCGGGACCTCGGACCTGACCGGAAAATTCTGCGCACCGACCACGGTGCAGTGGAACATGGACACCTGGGCCTTCGGCAACGCCATGGCCCGCGCCATGACCCGCGGGCCGGGCAGCAGCTGGTACTTCATCTCGTTCGACTACGCCCTGGGCGCCGCGCTCGAGCGCGACACCACCGCGGCCGTCGGGCGGCTGGGCGGCAAGGTCGTGGGCTCGGTCCGGCATCCGCTGGGCACCACCGATTTCGGCGCCTATCTGCTGCAGGCCCAGGCCTCGGGCGCCTCCGTGATCGGCCTGGCCGACACCGGTCCCGACCTGGTCAACGCGGTCAAGCAGGCGGCCGAGTTCGGCGTCCAGGGCCAGCAGGCGCTGGCGGGCCTGTTCGTGATGATCACCGACGTCGATGCCCTCGGCCTGGCCGCGGCGCAAGGGCTGCTGCTGACCGAGAGCTTCTACTGGAACCGCGACGACGCCAGCCGTGCCATCGCCAAGCGCTTCGCCGCCGTGATGGGCCGGCCGCCGACCGCCAACCAGGCCAGCGTCTATTCCTCGGTGCTGGCCTATCTGCGCGCTGCCCGCGCCGCCGACAGCATCGACGGCGACAAGGTGGTCGCCCAGATGCGCGCGAAGCCGATCGACGACCCGCTGTTCGGCACCGTCACGGTGCGCAAGGACGGCCGCGCGGTCCACCCGATGTATGTCTTCCGGGTCAAGGCTCCGGCCCAGTCGCACGAGCGCTGGGACGACTACGAGCTGGTCGAGACCATCCCGGCCGACCAGGCCTTCCGGCCGCTCGACCAGGGCGGCTGCCCGCTGGTCCCGTGAGGCCCGCCATGGACGCTGCAGTCCTCGACATCGACCCGTTCGCCCCGGCAGTCCTCGACGACCCCTATCCCGCCCACGCGCGCATGCGCGCGGCCGGGCCAGTGGTGCGGCTGGCGCCCTATGGCATCTGGGCGGCGGCGCGCTGGGAGCCGGTGCAGTCGATCCTCACCGACTGGCAGACCTTCTGCTCGTCGGCCGGGGTCGGCCTCGCCGACTTCCGCAAGGAGCCGCCCTGGCGGCCGCCCAGCCTGATCCTGGAGGCCGATCCGCCGCTGCACACCCGGACTCGCGGCGTGCTGGCCCGCGTGCTGTCGCCGGCGGCGCTCAAAGCGCTCAAATCGGGCTTCGAGACGGCTGCCGCGGCGCTGGTCGACCGCGTCCTGGCGGCCGGCCAGGTCGATGCCATCACCGACCTGGCCGAGGCCTTTCCGCTGACCGTGTTCCCGGATGCGGTCGGGCTGGCGAAGGCGGGCCGCGAGCACCTGCTGCCCTACGGCGACATGGCGTTCAACGCCTTCGGGCCGAAGAACGCCCTGTTCGAGGCCGCCTTCGCCAACGCCGAGCCGGTGGTCGGCTGGATCACCGCCCAATGCCGGCGCGCGGCGCTGGCACCCGAGGGTTTTGGCGCCCAGATCTATGCCGCGGCCGATGCCGGCGACCTCACCGAGGCCGAGGCCGGCCTGCTGGTGCGCTCGCTGCTGAGCGCCGGCCTCGACACCACGATCTACAGCCTGGGCGCGGCGCTCACTTGCCTGGCCCGGTTTCCCGACCAGTGGCAGCGGCTGCGCACCGATCCCGGCCTGGCGCGGGCGGCGTTCGAGGAAGCGATCCGTTTCGAATCGCCGGTCCAGACCTTCTTTCGCACCACCACCCGGACGGTCGAGATCGGCGGCGTCGCCATGGGCGCGGGCGAGAAGGTGCTGATGGTGCTGGCCGCGGCCAATCGCGACCCGCTGAAGTGGGAGGACCCCGACCGCTACGACATCGGCCGGCGCACGCTCGGCCATGTCGGCTTCGGCGCCGGCATCCATGGCTGCGTCGGCCAGATGCTGGCGCGGCTGGAAGGCGAGGTGCTGCTGACCGAGCTGGCGCGCCGGGTCGAGACGATCGAGATCGCGGGCCCGCCCGTGCGCCGCTACAATAACACCCTGCGCGGCCTGGCCAGTCTGCCGATCACGCTTCGCCCCGCCCAACATTGAGAGGCTCATGCCCAAGGTCACTTACGTCCATCCGGACGGCACCCAGGACGTGCTCGACGTTGCCGTCGGAACCAGTGTCATGCTCGGCGCGATCACCCGCGGCATCGACGGCATCGTCGCCGAATGCGGTGGCTCGGCCATGTGCGCCACCTGCCATGTCTATGTCGATCCGGCCCATCTGGAGAAGCTGCCGCCGCCCGACGCCAACGAGGACGCGATGCTGGACAGCACCGCGGCCGAGCGGCGCCCGAACAGCCGCCTGTCCTGCCAGATCGACATGACGACGGCGCTGGACGGCCTGGTCGTCCATCTGCCCGAGCGCCAGGTCTGACCGTGGACGCCGGGGTCGTCGTCGTCGGCACCGGGCAAGGCGGCTTCCAGCTCGCCGCCTCGCTCCGCGACGAAGGCTATGACGGGCCGATCCGCCTGATCGGCGACGAGCCCGGCCTGCCCTACCAGCGCCCGCCGCTGTCCAAGGCCTTCCTCAAGGGCGACGGTGACCCCACGCCGCTGCGCCTGCGCCCCGAGGCGTTCTTCGCGCAGCGCCGGATCGAGCTGATCGAGGGCCGCGTGGCGGCGATCGACCGCGCCGGGCGGCATGTCCGCCTGGAGGACGGCGCCACGGTGGCCTATGGCCACCTGGTGCTGGCGACCGGCGCCCGCAACCGGCCGCTGCCGGTGCCGGGCGCCGATCTCGACGGCGTGTTCTCGATCCGCACCCTGGCCGACGCCGAGGCGCTGCGCCGGCGGCTGGCAGCGGCGCGCCAGGTGGTGGTCATCGGCGGTGGCTTCCTGGGGCTGGAGTTCGCGGCGGTGGCGGCGTCGCTGGGGGCGGAGGTCCATGTCGTCGAGGCGGCGCCGCGGCCCATGGGGCGGGCGGTGTCGCCGGCGATCTCGGCGTTCTTCGCCGAGCATCACCAGGGCGCCGGCATCGGCCTGCTGCTCGGCACCGGCGTCGAGCGCATCCTGGGCGAGGGTGGGGGCGCGACCGAAGTCGAGACCGCGGACGGCCGGCGCCTGGGCGCCGACCTTGTGGTCGTCGCCATCGGCGTCCTGCCCAATGTCGAGCTGGCGGCCGCGGCCGGACTGGAGACCCGCAACGGCATCCTGGTCGACGCGCAGCTCGCGACCGCCGATCCCGCGATCTCGGCCTTGGGTGACTGCGCAGCCTATCCCAGCCGCTTTGCCGGCGGGCTGGTGCGGCTGGAATCGGTTCAAAATGCCGTCGACCAGGGGCGCTGCCTGGCGGCGCGGCTGGCCGGGCGGCCGGCCGACTATGGCGCGGTGCCGTGGTTCTGGAGCGACCAGGGCGCGCTCAAGTTGCAAATCGTCGGCATCACCGCCGGGGCCGATCGCACGATCCTGCGCGGCGACCCGGCGGCCTCGGGCTTCTCGGTGCTGTGCTTCCAGGACCGGCGCCTGATCGGCATCGAGTCGGTCAATCGCCCGGCCGAGCACATGGCCGGCCGGAAGCTGCTCGCCGGCAGCCCGGCGCTGACGCCCGAGGAAGCCGCCGACCCGGGCCTGGACCTGCGCGCCTACGCGGCTCAGTCGGCCGGATCGGACTCGCCGAGGTCGGGCACGCGGGCATAGATCCGGCGCAGCAGGCCGGTCAGGACGTCGATCTCGGCGGGCGTGAGGTCGGCGAGCAGCCGGCGCTCGCGCGCCAGCGCCACCTGGATGATCCGGTCGTGCAGGGCGCGGCCGGCGAGGGTGAGCGCCACCTTGCGCCGGCGCTCGGCGTTGCCGGCGATCAGGCCCTGGCGCTCCAGCGCCTGCAGGCTGCGGCTGACCGCGCCCTTGTCGAGGCCGATGACCTGGCAGACGCGCTGCGCGGTGATGTCGGGCTCGACCGCCAGCATCGACATCACCCGCCAATCGATCACCCCGACCCCGAAGTCGCGCAGATAGATCCTGGACGAGCTGCGCGACCATTTGTTCGAGATCGCGGTCAGGAAGAACGGGACGTAATGGTCGAGGTCGAGCACCGGGCCCTCGGCCCGGTCGGTGCGGCGGCTCATGACAGAGCGCCGCCTGTGAGGGCGCGTGTCATCCGT
The DNA here is from genome assembly GCA_964511405.1 of uncultured Comamonadaceae bacterium. Classification (GTDB taxonomy): domain Bacteria; phylum Pseudomonadota; class Alphaproteobacteria; order Elsterales; family Elsteraceae; genus CAZEFK01. The sequence continues at coordinate 4,862 of CAZEFK010000217.1, forward strand.
TTCCTTCGTCATCCCCGCAAACGCGGGATCCAGCCGTGATGGTCGACGCCAACTGGAGTCCCGAATTCGCGCGAATGACAAGAGGAAAACCGGTGCGCGTTCTCCTATGCCTGCCAGAACGGCTTGGCGGCCTCGCGCTCGACGTCGCCGGGAGTAAAGCCCAGGTCCTTGAGCAGGGCGCCGTCCAAGCGACGCAGGCGCCGACGCTCCGCGGCGCGCGTGAACCAGCTCCCCAAGGTCTGCAGAAGGCCCAGATCCGTTGTGTGAAGGGCGTACCGCATGGCCGCCTCCATAGTTCGTCCGTGTCAAGAAAATGGGGATCTTACCGCAGCGCGACAAACCATCTTTCTTGACGCTGAGGCATAGCAGAACTATGCCAAGCCATGCGCCGTCTGCCGCCCTTGAACGCCGTGCGCGCCTTCGAGGCCGCCGCCCGCCACATGAGCTTCCGCCAGGCCGCGGCCGAGCTGCATGTGACCAGCGGCGCCGTCGCCCAGCAGGTGAAGCAGCTCGAGGACTGGCTGGGCGCGCCCTTGTTCCGGCGGCTGCCGCGCGGCGTCGTGCTGACCGAGGCCGGCCAGCTCTACGGCCGGGCGGTGGCCGAGCTGCTGGATCAGCTTGTTGTGGTCACCGAGCGCGTGCGCGCCGGCTTGCGCTCCGACGTGCTGGCGATCAGCACCGTGCCGTCGCTGGCGGCGCTGTGGCTGATTCCGCGCCTCGGCAGCTTCCGCACGCGGCATCCGCGCCTGGACGTGCGGGTGCTGGCCGGCGTCACCAAGACCGATTTCCAGCGCGAGGAAATCGACCTGGCGATCCGCTATGGCCAGGGCGGCTATCTCGGCATGACCGAGCGGCTGCTGATGCCCGAGGACTTCGTGCCGGTGTGCAGCCCGGCCCTGCTGCGCGGCGCGGTGCCGCTCGGCGAGCCGGCCGACCTCAAGCATCACACCTTGCTGCATGACGAGCCCGAGCCCCTGCTGCCCGACGAGATCGACTGGCCGCGCTGGCTGGCCGCCGTCGGCGTCGCGATGGATGCGACGCACGGGCCGCGCTTCTCGCACACCCACCTGACCCTGCAGGCGGCCATGGCCGGGCAGGGCGTGGCGCTGGCCTCGACGGTGCTGGCCGGTGACGCCCTGGCCAACGGCACCCTGGTGCGGCCGTTCGACCGCGCCGTGCGCGGGCCCTATTCCTTCCATCTGGTGGCGCCGCCGGCTGCGGTCGCGCGGCCCAAGGTGGCGGCGTTCTGGGACTGGGCGATCGAGCAGGCGGCGCGCACCCTGGACGCGGCCGCGCTATAGTTGCCCGATGGGAGACGTTGCCGACCGCTTCGTGCTGGTGCCGGGCCGCCGCCAGTCGCTGAGCGACCAGCTCTATGGCCAGATCCTGGAGCAGATCACGTCGGGCAGCCTGAAGGAGGGCGAGCGGCTGCCGACCGAGCAGCAGCTGTCGGCGCTGTTCGGCGTCTCGCGCCCGGTGGTGCGCCAGGCGCTGATGCGGCTGCGTGCCGACGGGCTGGTGCGGGTGCGCCAGGGCGCGGGCTCGTTCGTCATGAGCCGGCCGGCCGCACGGCTGACCGATTTCGCCGAGAGCCCGGACATTGCGGCGCTGCTGCGCTGCATCGAGGCGCGGCTGCCGCTGGAGGGGGCGGCGGCCAAGCTGGCCGCCGAGCGGCGCACGCCTGAACAGTTCGCCCGCATCGCCGCCGCCCACGCCGCCTTCGCCGCCGAGGCCGGATCCGGCGGCATGACCGCCGAGACCGACCTCGCCTTTCACGCCAGCATCGCCGCCGCCACCGGCAACGAGTTCTTCGTCGCCTTGTTCGACGAGCTCGCCCAGGCGCTGCAGCGCTTCATGCGGCTGTCGCTGAACTTGACCCGCACCGGCTCGCCGGAGCGGGCGCGCCGCGTGGTCGGCGAGCATGCCGCGATCCTGCAGGCGATCCAGGCCCAGGACGGCGACGGCGCCCAGGTCGCGATGCTGTTCCACATCGGCGGCGCCCGCCGCCGAATGATCGACCGCAGCCGCGATCAGTAGGCCGGCCGGCGGCGCGCTCGGCCTGGACGCGGGGCTATGGCGCGGGATGTGCCGGCCAGGGGTCGAACGGCTCGAGGCCGGTCCGCGCCGCATCGATGGTAACCAGGCAGGTGGCGCGGCGATTGAGCCGGGCCGCCATTTGCGAGAACGAGGAGGTGTTGGTCGCGACCACGTCGGCCTGCATCAGAACATAGAAGTCGTAGATGAAGTCCAGAGCATGGGCCTCCGGCGACAAGTCCTTGCAGATAAAGGGGCGGAACCGGCGAAATAGCTCCTTCATCGCGTCGGCTTCGTCCGAGGCGACATAGAGGACGGGCGCGTCGAGCGTATCCCAGATGCCCGCCAGCCAATCCAGGTACACCGCCGGGTCCGGCGCCCGCACCCCGGCATTCTTGGGCAGGCGGAGATCGCCCAGCCGGATGTGGACGGCCACGCAGGTCCGCCCGTGGCGTGCCAGCGCGGCCAGATGCCTGTCCAATCGGGGCCGCCAGGCATCGCGGACGCGCAGCATGGCCTGGACGGCGGTCTTGGCGCCGGGCCAGCGCCAGAAGTCGCCGGCCGGCGAATAGAAGCGCGTATCGCCGGGCGGGTCGGCGGCGCTGGCGGGATCGGCGCCGGGATCCAAGTGGCGGGCCAAGGCGCCCATGTCGCTGCAGATCGGCATGTGGTGGGTCCGGTCAAGCGGGTCGGACAGGTCGAACAGGAAATGCCCCATCCAGTCGGCGGTGTGCAGCTCGAAGCCGAACCGCTCGGCGTACAGCCGGGCGACCACATAATTCTGGATCTGATGCCCAAGGCGACCGACATGGGTCAGCCCGGCAATGCTGATGACGGGGCGGCCGGACCGCGGCCGCCGTTCGGTCGGTCCGGTCAGCGACCGCATCATCAGCATGGCGGTGGTGGACAGATACTCTTGTTGGGTCAAGTCGATGGCGGATGCCCTCGCGAAGAACTGCGACGCGGCGGCCACGTCGCCCGACGCGGCATGCGCCCGCGACAGCAGCAGATAGAGCGGGGCCATCATGGCCGGGTCGCAGCGGCCGGCCAGGACCTCGACGCCGAGCAGCCGCTCGAGCCGCTGCACGGCCTCGGTGGCGCGGCCCGCCAAGATCAGGGCTTGGGCGAGGCCGTCATGGACGGCGGCGGATGCCGCGTCCTGCGACAGGGCTTCGAGATGCTGGACGGCGAGGGGCGCCTGGGTCTCGTCCTGCATCTCGACGATCGCCAGCGCCAGCGCGTACCGCGCATGTCGGTGCCGCGGGTCGATGCGCAAGGCCGCTTCGGCAAGGCGCACCGCGTCGCCGAACCGCCAGGCGACGCGGTGGCCGGCGCTGGCCGCCGCCAACGCGTCCGGATCGTCGGGAAAGCGCTGGGTCAGCGCCGCCGCGGCCACGAGCGCGCGGGCCCAGTCCTTGGCCAGGCAAGCGTCTTTGCATCGGGCCAGCAGGGTATCGCGGTTGGGTTGCTCGTCGCTCATATCCCCGGGTCCTGACCGTGGCGTCCGTCCGCCGACGACATCTCACAGGTGCGGCCGTTCGGCCAGTCTCTCGGGTGCGCGCGAGCGCCCGCGCAAGATTTGTCATGGAGCATGACAACTCGGGTCGCGTCGCGCACCGGCCTATTGACAACCCGCGCGGCGCGGTCGAGCCTGTTGTCAGGCAACAGGACAAATAACGTCCGCCGTCAATCGGCTGGGTCAGCCTGGGGAGGACCGTCATGGGGCTCGTCCACCGTCGCGATGTCGTGCGGGGCGCTGCGGCGGCCGCCGCGCTTGCTCTGCTGCCGGGGGCCCGGGCTCACGCCGCGGCCGCCGCCATCCGTTGGGTGTGGTGGGGCAATCCCGAGCGCGACCGCCGCACCAATGCGGCGATCCAGGCCTTCCAGGCGCGCCATGCCGAGATCAAGGTCAGCGGCGAGGCCGCGGCCTGGCCCGACTACTGGCCGAAGGTGGCGACGCAGGTCGCCGGGCGGCGCGCCGCCGACGTCCTGCAGATGGACTACCGCTATCTGATCGAATATGCGCGCCGCGGCGCGCTCAGGCCGCTCGACGACCTGATCCCGGATCCGCTGGATCTGACCGGCTTCGACAAGTCCGAGACCGCCGGCGGCACGGTGGACGGCAAGATCTATGGCGTCAGCGTCGGCGCCAACGCCTTCTCGGTGCATTGGAACAAGGCGGCGTTCCAGCGCGCCGGTGTGCCCGAGCCCAAGCCGCACTGGACCTGGGACGATCTGGTCGCCGCCGCCGCCGCGATCGCCAAGGCCGGGCCCAAGGGCTTCTATGGCGTGGCCGACGGCGGCCGCTATGACGAAGTGCTGGAGCGTTGGCTGCAGCAGCGCGGCAAGGGCTTCTTCACGCCCGAGGGGCAATTGGCCTTCACCGCCGACGATGCCGCCGAGTTCTTCGCCTACTGGGACGACCTGCGCAAGCGCGGCATCGCCACCCCGGCCGACGTCACGGCGACCGATCGCGGCGAGCTCAATTCCAGCATGCTGACCACCGGCAAGGCGGCCATGGCCTGGCACCACGCCAACCAGCTGCCCGGCGTCCAGGGCCTGATGACCGATCCGGTCGGCCTGGCGACCTATCCCGCGCCGGCGCCGGGCAAGCCCGACGGCAATTACCTGAAGCCGTCGCAGCTGATGAGCGTCTATGCCAAGTCGCCGCAGCCCAAGGCCGCGGCGTCGCTGATCCGATTCGTGATCGCCGACCCCGAGGGCGCCGGCATCCTCGGCATCGAGCGCGGCGTGCCGGAGTCGAAGGCCCTGCGCGAGCGGCTGTCGGCCGACCTGCTGCCCCTCGACCGGCAGGTCGTCGAGTATGTCGGCATCGCGGCCGCCAGCGCGGTCCGGCTGCCGCCGCCGGCGCCCAAGGGCGGCGGCCAGGTCAACCTGCTGGTGCCGCGCATCGGCGACAAGATCGCCTTCGGACAGGTGAGCGTGAAGGACGGGGCCAAGGAGCTGGTCGACACCCTGACCACGATGCTGAAGCAGGCATGACGATCCTGGCGGACGGCCGGTCCGCGCCGGGCGCTCTCGCGGTTGCGGTGCCGCGCCGGGTCCGTTGGCCCGATGCGGGCGCCGCCTATCTGTTCCTGTCGCCGTGGCTGGTCGGCCTGGTGGTCCTGACCCTGGGGCCGCTGCTGGCGTCGCTGTACCTGTCGTTCTCCTATTACGACCTGCTGGAGCCGCCGCGCTGGATCGGCCTCGGCAACTATCTGGCGATGGTCGACGACGCGCGGTTCTGGACCGCGCTCCGGGTCAGCCTGACCTATGTGGCGCTGTCGGTGCCGCTGAAGCTGCTGGCGGCGCTGGGGCTGGCGCTGCTGCTGAACCAGGGGGTCAAGGGCCTCAGCCTGTACCGGGCGCTGCTCTACCTGCCGTCGCTGCTGGGCGCCAGCGTCGCGGTGGCGCTGTTGTGGCACCGCATGTTCGAAGGCGGCGGGCTGGTCAACCACATCCTGGCACGCATCGGCATCCAGGGCGCCAGCTGGATCTCGGACCCGCGCTACGCCCTCGGCACCCTGGTGCTGCTGGCGGTGTGGCAGTTCGGCTCGCCGATGATCGTGTTCCTGGCCGGGCTGCGTCAGATCCCGTCGGACCTCTACGATGCCGCTTCGGTCGACGGCGCCGGCCGCTGGCGCCAGTTCCGGCGCATCACCCTGCCGATGCTGACGCCCGTGATCTTCTTCAACCTGGTGTTCCAGACCATCGAGGCGCTCAAGGCCTTCACCCAGGCCTACGTGATCTCGGGCGGCACCGGCGGCCCGACCGATTCGACGCTGTTCTTCACGCTCTACCTGTACCAGCAGGCCTTCGCCAGCTTCCGCATGGGCTATGCCTCGGCCTTGGCCTGGGTGCTGATGAGCCTGATCGGCGGCCTGACCGCCGTGTTGTTCATCGGCCAGCGCTATTGGGTGCATTATGACGACTGAGGCGCTCGACCTGCCGGCGCTGACCGTCAGCCTGGCGCGCGCCCGGCAGGGCCGCGAACGGCGGCAGCGCGTGCTGGCCAGCCTGCGCCATGCGCTGCTGATCCTGCTGTCGGCCGGTACGCTCTATCCGCTGATGTGGATGGTCGCGGCCTCGTTCCTGCCCGAGAACGAGATCCTGGCCAGCGTCTCGCCCTTTCCGACCAGCCTGCGCCTCGACAGCTATGCCCGGGGCTGGACCGCCTTGTCGGTCAGCTTCACGACCTTCTATGTGAACTCGACGATCATCGCGTCGCTGTCGGTGGTCGGCAGCGTGTTCGCCTCGTCGCTGGTCGCCTTTGCCTTCGCCCGCCTGACGTTTCCGGGCCGGCGCATCCTGTTCGCCCTGATGCTGCTGACGCTGATGATCCCGCAGCATGTGACCCTGATCCCGCAATACATCCTGTTCCTGAACCTGGACTGGATCGACACCTTCCTGCCGCTGGTCGTGCCGAAATTCCTGGCGGCCGATGCCTTCTTCATCTTCCTGATGGTGCAGTTCTTCCGCACCATTCCGCGCGAGATCGAGGAGGCCGCACGCATGGACGGCTGCGGGCCGTGGCGGATCTACCGGCGGATCATCATTCCGCTGTCGACGCCGGTGCTGGCGACCGCGGCGATCTTCTCGTTCATCTTCACCTGGGACGATTTCTTCGGGCCGCTGGTCTATCTGGGCCAGCCCGAGACCTACACGGTGCCGCTGGCGCTGCGCACCTTCGCCGGCTCGACCGAGCAGACCAACTGGGGCGAGCTGTTCGCCATGTCGACCTTGTCGCTGATGCCGGTGTTCGTGGTCTTCATCCTGTGCCAGCAGCTGGTGATCCACGGCGCGTCCGGCCTGCGCCTGAAGCGGGGGAGTTGAGATGGCCAAGGCGCGTCTGGTCGGTGTCGAGAAGCGGTTCGGCCCGATCGCCGTGATCCAGGGCGTCGACCTGGAGATCGGCGACGGTGAACTGGCGGTGTTCGTCGGCCCCTCGGGCTGCGGCAAGTCCACGCTGCTGCGCATGATCGCCGGGCTGGAGGCCATCGACTGCGGCCTGTTCCTGCTCGACGGCCAGCCCATGAACGAAGTGCCGGCGGCGAAGCGCGGCGTCGCCATGGTGTTCCAGTCCTACGCCCTCTATCCGCACATGACGGTGGC